>CAVLBP010000027.1:6341-22959 GCA_963661325.1 bacterium | reverse complement strand
GAGCTGCTGCTTCTGCTGCCGCCTGTTCCGCTGCTGCCTGTTGGGCTGCTGCTTCTGCTGCCGCCTGTTCTGCCGCTGCCTGTTCTGCTGCCGCCTGCTGGGCAGCCGCATTATTGTTGCTGTTATTGCTATTATTTGTATTATTGCTTCTATTAGAATTGGAAGTACGGCTCTGACTCTGGCTGGCTGCCTGCTGGGCAGCCGCTTCCTCTGCCGCCGCTGCTTCTGCCTCTGCCTGATCAGATGTCTTTTCATCACTCATGGACTGCTTGGCTACAAGGATCCGTCCTACGGCATTGTGGAGCATGGTATCTGTGATGGTACCTTCATTTGCAGCGGCAAGCACTGCCTGATAGGCTTCCGCAAATCCACTCGGCAGATAGAGCATATTCATGCCCGCACATACTGCCTGCACAGCCGCCTCTCCGATGGAAGATCCATTCAGGACAGCCTCATCATTTAAAGCCCCACTGATCAGAAGTCCGCTGTAATTCATCTCATTGCGGATGATCTTGACCGCATCCGTAGAAAGACTCAATGACAGGTTTTCTTTTCCTGTGATGAGCTTGCAAGTGCCGCTTCCCATCTCTATGCCCCAGGCATTCTTGATGCCCTTGGCAAAGCCATTGCGATAATTGGTCAGGGCATCTTCCGTCGCACCGTCTGCCGCCATGAGGCTGTCCGGTGCAAAAGTAGCCAGACCAAGGATAGCCTGATCCTGATAGTCGCTGTAGGTCGCCGTCAGGGCTTCCTCTATGCTGGATGGATCGGCGTCCGTCGCCGGTACATAGACGCTCAGACGGACCGCATTGAGTCCATTCTCCTTCATATAATCTGTCCCGGAGACTGTCTCGTTGCCGTCTGCATTCTGATCTACCAATAAGAGCAGATCGCTATTGATGCGTTCCTCGCTATAGGACTGGAGTTTGCTCAGATTGTCTGCCGTGGTATCCTTATCCAAGAAATTGGATCTGCTGACGATCATGCCGCCCACCGGATAGGTATTGATGGCATTCTTGCAGCCGTCTCCGGCTACTGTCACTTCTTCATTGCCGGTAAAGTCCTCCGGACTTACCAGAAAAAGCTGTGCCACCTTTTCCTCGGTCGTCATGGATGCGATCTTTTCTTCGATGGTATCATCAAAGACCACAGCGCCTTCATTGAAGGCATCCGGGCTATCGCTGTCCGACACGGCATTCTCCGCCGTCTGCCCGGTATCTGTATTTTCTTTTTTCGACTTGTGTTTTCCGCCGGCAAAGACTGCTGTCGTGATACTAAGAACCAGCACCACCACAAGGATCAGTGCCTCTCCGGCAAGGAGGAGTCCGCTTCCCCTATTTCTTCTTCTCATAACTTAACCTCATTTACACTTACTGCTCTACCTCTTCATAGAAGATATCCAGGACCATCTGGTAGAGACTTTCGGCATCCACATTGTATTCCTCATACTGGCTGCCTTCGACCATCTCCCCCGGCAGAGAATACATCTCGCCGCTATAGGTATAGTCCTTGAGTTCATAGACCAGATCGCCTACCGACATATTGGTCACGGAATAATCCGAGATCTGATCATAGATGGAAAGTGCTTCCGACTTGCTGCCAGCCGCGATCTCCCTGGTCTTTTCCACCAGAGCCTCGATGTACTGCTTCTGGCGCTCCAGGCGGTCGCTTGCACTGTTAAACTTGTTGACATCGCGGGAACGGATATAGACATATGCTTCCTTACCGGAAAGCGTCACCGTATCCCCCTGATGCAGGTCTACGCCCTTGGAAGAATCTGTCAGGTCTTCCAAGACCTCCACCGTGATACCGCCTACGGCATCATTTAAGATGGAGATACCATCCATATTCATGGAGTAGTAGCCGCTGATCGGGATATCATAGAAGAGACGGGATACCGCATCGACCGTGTAGCCGCAGGAAAGTCTTGCCCCATCCCCGTAGGAGTGCTGCAGACAGATTGGTGCCGTGATCGTACCGGTCTGCTTGTTGTTGATATCATAGGTATCGATCTCTGCCATGGTATTGCGGTTGATAGCGATGAGACTAAGTGTCTCCTTCTTCTTATCCTGGACCAGCAAAAAGAGCACATCCGACTGACCGGCATTGCCATCACTTGGGATCTCCTCCGCCACGCCGGACTTATCAATGCCCATAAAAAGATAGGACTTGATATGGTTGTTATATTTATAATACTTGCCATTGTATTCAATGACACCTTCCTGCCATTTTTCTGTCTTGGCATCACTGGATGTCTCACTGCTGCCGGTAGATGGCGAATGTTTGCCGCCCAGGTAAGCAAGCAGACCCACGCCCGCTGCCACAAGGACAAATACAATAAGGGCAATCACGATTTCTTTTTTCTTCATCTTGTGAATTCTCCTTTATTCCTCTCCTCATCTCATGACAGGTCATGCATGTCATGGGATGAGAAGAGGACATGCGTCCTCTCCCCACTTTGCTACGCGTATACTATGCGATCTTCTTTCTATTAAGAACAACGATGCCAGCAGCAGAGATGAGCATAAGTGCCATAACTGCCATGGTTGTCTCGCCGGTCTTAGGTGAAGCAGATCCTGATGCAGAAGCAAGCTTAACAATAGCGAATGGTGAGCAAGAATTAACGTGGAAGCTAAGTGTCTTGTCGCCAGCTGTTGCAGGAATTACTTCAGGTGCTGCGGTCATATCGCCGTCTTTCCAGTGAAGAACTACAACAGAATCGCCAGCAGCGATTTCAGGTACAGTAAGTACAACATCACTTTCTGTTCCTGTAAGTTCGAATACACGAACTACAGTTGCTGCCTCTGTAAACTTGTCGCCAAGGATAGTCTTAAGACCTTCCTTTGTTGTAGCCGCTGTGATTGCTGCAGAAGTCTCTGTGCTAACTTCTGAAAGGGTAACATTACCAGACTTTACAGTAATTGCTGATGGGCTTGCTGCGAAACAAGTTACGGTCATAGCAAAACACATAACAAGTGCTGCTACTACAGATACAACTTTCTTCATTGCCTTTTCTCCTCCTTATTTTTTTATGCGCCCTTGTCCTGACCACCATAGCCAGTCCTACCGGGCATTTATATCAAGCATCTGCAAGCCACCCCAAGGGACAGCCGCAAAGCCTCGATATCTTATTTATCCTCTACCAGTCTGGCAACCACCAGATAACGCTTGGTCGGCGCACTGTTCATACAGGTAGAGAGTGTCAGTAATCTGTCCTGGGCGGTGACGGTCACATCATCTGCATAGACACCTCCCGCCGCATAGACATCATCCAAAAATGCCTGCACACCGCTCTCCTTGGCAAAGTCATAGGCGATCATCAGATGCTGGTCTGAAAAAGGAACCGCCGCAAAGACCTCGTACTTGTAGGTCTGGTCCGGTGTGTAAATGGATATATTCTTGTGCGCTTTCAAAAAGCTCTGGTCTTCATAATCATGCAGGTGGGTAAACATAGTCCCATTTTTCAGATTGTGCCCATAGATGACGGTATTACCATCGCTAAAATCCATGGAATTGATGGGCTGGGTAAAGAGAGCTCCTGCAAAGCCGCTGGTCCCATCCACCAGATGATCCAAGTAATATTCATCATAAAAATCGGTCGTATCCTGATTCTGCAGTACCGGATAGGAGATGTCTGTATCATCAATGGCGATCCATGCATAGATGTCGGAATTCTCCGCCTGCAGGGATGCAAAATCGATGGGATTGTCCTCATCATCCGTATTGACCGTCTTTTTGACCGCCTGACCTGCGAGTTCTTCCTCCACCTCTTCGGCATGTCTGCTCTGTCCCCAGCGCCATGCCAGGATACCGATACAAACGATCACGATCAAAGCCAGGATCAGGGTAATGATCCGCTTGATCTTTGTCTTTTTATCTATCATCATATGTCTTACTTCCTAACTGCCTTATGATTCCTTGCCGTCATCGCCATAATTGCCATAGTAGTGACCATAATAGCCGCCATAGTAATTGCCGTAATAATTGCCATAATGGGACTTCTTGGTCTCGACCTTATTTAGGACGGCTCCAAGGATGGATACGCCTGCCACCTCAAGCTGCTTCTTCACGCCCACGATGGCGCGGGTGTTGGCTTCGCCCTGTCCTACCACAATGACCGCCCCGTCGCAATGCTTGCCGACTACCGCCGCATCAATGGCAGCCCCGATCGGTGCCGTATCAATGAGCACATAATCAAAGGTATTGCGTGCGACATCCATGAGTTTTTCAAAGTATTTCTTGTCCAGCATCTCGGTCGGATTGGGAACACTGCGTCCGGCAAAGATCATATAAAGTTTTGGTATATTGGTGGCATAGATCACATTGTCCGCAGCCACCTGACCGCTCAGATAATGGCTCAGCCCCTTGATCTCCTTTTTGCCCTCGATCTTGGCGCGCAGTCGTCCGATAAAGACAGACTTTCGCATATCGGTATCGATGACCAGAACGGACTTGCCCAGTTCTGTCAGCGATCTTGCCAGATTAAAGACTACCGTCGACTTGCCTTCATTCGGCTGTGCACTTGTAAAAAGGATGGTCTTGATGTCATCTCCACAAAACTGGATATTGGTACGAAGGGCACGCAGTGACTCCTTCATGGCATAAGACTGATCCTGAATTTGTCCAAATTGTACTGTTTCCATGTCTTCCTCCTATGCCCCCATCTTCTTTGTCAGTTTCTTTAAGCCACTGTCTTTCGACTTTCCATGCTCACCATCATCTTCTTCCTCATCCTTCGGCAGAGATGCCAGGACATGGAGTCCGATCTTCTTCTCCAGATCATCCGGGTTGATGATCGTATCATTCAAAAGATAAGATCCTGTCACAAGGGCTGCTGCTAAGATAAAGCCGATCAGGGCACCGATCAGGGTATTCTTGCCAACGCTCGGGCTGACCTGTTCATTGTCTGAGTAACCATACTGAATGATGTTTGGCGGATCCTGATCCATCTTTTCCGCAATATAGGCAGCAGATACTTCTGCGATCTCATCCGCAATGGTCTTGGCCTCCTCCGGATCTGCATCCTGTACCGTGATCTTCATGATACGGGAATCGGAAGGGTTCTCCAGCGTCACCTTTCCATAAAGGGATGCATAGGTCTCATCCAGTCCCAGATTGGAGATGACCTGCTCTAAGACCGGACGGCCGCTGATGACTTCCATATAATCACTGGTCAGATTGGTACCGATCTGTAAGTCCGCCACACTGGTAATGGATGTACTCTTGGAAAGTACATAGAGTTCTGCCGTGGATTCATACATAGGTGTGATGAGAAAACGACTTGTCACAAAGGCGATCACGGCTACCAATAAGGTAGAGACTGCTAAGAGTTTCCAGTGTGCCAGCATCTCAAAGAAGAGTTCCTTGAGGTCGATCTCCATCTCTTCGTTGTGCTTCGTCTGAACCTGATTTTCCATCTTGTTTCATTCTCCTTGCATTTTACGTTTTGTCTTTGCCTACCCAAGGGAGACAATATCGCTATGCCTTTGCCCCTTGGGACCATGGATGATAGGTAGGTACAATCTCTGCTACAAGATCGCGGATATCCTCCGCCTCACCAAGGCATGCCTTTTCCAAGACATCCAACTGTCCTGCAAACCGGTCGTCATCCATCTCGATTGGTTTGCCTATATGTATCAGATGGTTTGGAGTGCTGGTAAGTCCCTCCTCATCCATCAGGATCTCTTCATACAATTTCTCGCCCGGACGCAGTCCCGTATAGACGATCGGGATATCTACATCCGGCTCATAGCCTGACAATTTGATCAGGTTTCTTGCCATATCATCGATGCGGACCGGATCTCCCATATCAAGAACAAAGATCTCTCCGCCCTTGGCATAGATGCCCGCCTGCAGGACTAAGGAGACTGCCTCCGGTATGGTCATAAAGTAGCGCACGATATTTGGATCGGTCACAGTGACCGGACCGCCCTCTGCGATCTGCTTTTTAAAAAGCGGAATGACCGAGCCGTTGCTTCCCAAGACATTTCCAAAGCGGACGGCCGCAAATTCCGTCGCGCTCTCTCGATTCATCATCTGGACGATCATTTCACAGAGACGCTTGGAGGCTCCCATGATGTTGGTCGGGTTGACCGCCTTGTCCGTGGAGATCAGTACAAAGCGCTGCACACCATTGTCCGCAGCTGCCTTTGCCAGTTTATAAGTGCCAAAGACATTGTTCTTGATGGCTTCGTTCGGCGAATTCTCCATCAGTGGCACATGCTTGTGTGCCGCAGCATGAAAGATCACTTCCGGCTGGTACTTCCGCAATACTGCATTCACACGGCTGGTATTGCGTACAGATCCGATCAGGGTCACCAGATCCAGATCCGGCATATGACGCTTCAATTCCTGCTCGATGGCATAGGCATTGTTCTCATAGATATCAAAAATGATCAGACGCTTTGGTCCCTGGGCTGCGATCTGACGGCAGAGCTCGCTGCCGATGGATCCACCACCGCCGGTCACCATGATGACGCGCCCTGCGATAAAATCATGGATGCCTGCATTGTCCACGATGACCTGGTCGCGTCCCAAGAGATCTTCGATCTCCACATTGCGCAGTTGGCTGACGCTGACCTTGCCATTGACGATCTGATAAATGCCCGGTACTGCCTGCACCTTGCATCCGGTGTCCTTGCAGATATTGAGGATCTCTCTGCGGTCGCCGGCACTCGTGGTCGGAATGGCATAGATGATGTGATTGATACGATGTTTTTCTACCATAGCCGGGATATCCTGACGGCCGCCGACGATCGGCACACCCTGCAGATAACGCCCCCACTTGGCACGGTTGTCATCGATAACACAACAGACACGGGCTGAGATATGGCTGCTGTTGACAAGTTCTGTGATAATGACCCTGCCTGCAGATCCTGCACCGATCACCATGATACGGTCGCCATCTGCTGACTTTCTCTGGTCTGCCACATTCTTGGCAGAACGGAAAAAACGGTAGCCAAAACGCGTCGCAAGGTTGCCCGCAAAACTAAGCACCCAGCCAAAGATCCAGAAGGATATCGGCATCCGCACAAACCAGATATGCTGCAGGATGGCAGAGATCAGTCCGCATCCGCACATAGCAAAGATCAGATGCTGGAGCTCTACTACACTGGCAAAGCGCCAGATCGAGTGATAGAGCCGGCATGCATAAAATATCAATACACAGCACAAGGCATATGGTATGATGACTGACTCATATCCCAAGAGATATTCGTGCGGTATATGGTTGTATGATAGGTCAAATCGCAGGAACAAAGCCAGAAAGTAGGCCACTAAGATCACAAGTACATCAAAAAAGGCTAAGAGAATAGCCCTGCGCATCCATTGTGTATCAATACGGGAAATATTAGATTGTGTATTGTTTAATCTTTCATCATTCGTCTTTTTCATAACAATTGAGAGTACCTTTCATATCACAGTACCCCCCCCGAAAAAATTGAGTTTTGATTTAATTTCTTCATATATATTATTCTTTTGTGATGATCTTTCGCGGATTGCTATCCATCAGCCGATCTGCCACTGCCTGTCCATAATGGGCAGCCACATAAGCATGACACTGTCCCAGATGGTTGCGGCGAGATGTAACATTGTGACTGTCACTGGCGATGACATCGATCAGATCCGCTTTTAACATTTTCTTGCAGAAGGACTTTGTCGCAAAGCCATCCTTGCCAAGTACGGCATCTGCGTTGGTCTGCAGCCAGACACCCTGTCTGCGCAGATCTCCGGATAGATCCATATCCTTGCGGAAACATGCATAACGCTCAATATGGGCAATCACCGGAATATAGCCGTGCATAAGGAGTTCCTCACTCATCTGCCGAACAAAAGACTCCTCACTGTCATGAGCATACTCAGTCAGGACATACTCGCTGCCTGCCAGAGGCAGGATACGTCTTTCTTCCAGATAAGAAATGATCTGGCGATTGACATGTGCCTCGCATCCCAGATAAAGACCTATGCCCCGCTTGTCTGCTTCCAACTGTAGTTGGAGAAAATGCTTGCGGATGGCATCCCCGGGATAAGGAAACATCCCATGCCGGTAATGCGGTGTCAGGATCATATCCGTGACCCCTTCTTCCACTGCCACATCCAGCATATGGATCGAATCTTCCAGTGTTTTCGCTCCATCATCCACTCCATAGAGCAAATGACAATGCATATCTACCAGTCCCATATTTTGTATCTATCCTCTTTCCATACAACTAATAGACTTCCATTCAGTCAATCATTATACTCCTTTATCATTCTTTTGTCTATATTTATTTCGCTGTTGGCGATTTAACATTCCTCTTAGTTTGTTCCGCTTTAAATGTTTACACATTATGATTAAGGCGAAATCCGGAAACGCACGAATTCCTTAGTGTTTTCGAAAATGGGGAGTCGAGTGAATTTTATGTAAAGGGGGAATGACCTTTGAATTACATGACATCTGCCACAGAAATCGGACAGCGTATGCGGTCCTGTAGAAAGTCCATTGGACTGACACAGGCCGAGATTGCAGAAAAGATGGATCTTTCCATCAATTATGTTTCCGATTTGGAAAACGGAAAGAAGAATATGTCAATACTGACGATGGCAAGTCTTTGCAAATGTTTTGACAAGTCCGCAGATTATTTTTTGTATGGCATGGAAGACAAAGATGCCGGCATAGATATGGAAAAAGTAATCGAATTCGTCCCGACACTTTCCAGCCAGCAATTAGATCGTTTACAGACCTATGTAAATTCATTGATCCACTTGAAAAGCGAGGCATAAAATAAGAGGCCAGGTTATCTCCCTGACCTCTTTTATGCTCTATAGACTCTCTTATTTAGATTCTTTTTCTACAGCATCTTCCGGCTTTTCTACTGCTGAGATAGCAGCCTTCTGCATCGGGATACGGCAATTCTTGTTGCTGCCGAACTCAACGATCACTGTGTCCTCTGCGATGTCGATGACAACACCATAAAAACCGCTTGTGGTAAGAACGGTATCACCAACAGCAAGAGAAGCCATCATAGCATTCTTGTTCTTGGTCTCTTTCTGCTGTGGGCGGATCATAAAGAAATACATAAATGCAAATAAGATTACGATCCAGATAATTGGCATCAGTGCGCTGCTGCTTGCTGATGAACTCATTAAAATATTCATGATAAATCCTCCTAATTGCAGGGCTCTAGGCGGCCCATAACTTTAATCATTGTACTAAACCCTCGCTTATTACGCAAGGACTTGTCCGCAAAATGCCCGAAAGTTTATAAAAATTTAAGAATTACTCTCCGGCTTCCATGCTCTCCAACTTGCGCTTCTTATAACCGGCGAAATCCCCGGCATCCAAAGCATCCCGGATCTCTTCCATCATATGATTGTAGAAATACAGGTTATGCAATACGCAAAGGCGCATACCAAGCATCTCTTTTGCCTTGAGCAGATGACGGATATAGGCTCTGGAGTAAGTACGGCATGCAGGGCATCCGCAGCCCTCCCCGATCGGTCGCATATCCTTTTCGTATTTCTGATTGAAAAGATTTAACTTGCCGTGATCCGTATAGACATGACCATGGCGGCCATTACGGCTCGGGTAAACGCAGTCAAAGAAATCAATGCCACGTTCCACGCCCTCTAAGATATTTGCCGGCGTTCCGACTCCCATCAGATAGGTCGGCTTGTCCTGTGGCAGGTAAGGAAGGGTCTCCTCTATGATATGATACATCTCCTCGTGGGTCTCACCAACGGCAAGTCCGCCAACGGCATAACCATCCAGATCCATCTCTGCAATCCGTTTGGCATGATCAATACGGATATCGGAATAAATGGCCCCCTGATTGATACCAAAGAGCAGCTGATCCTTGTTGATCGTATCGTCTAAACTGTTCAGACGCTGCATCTCTGCCTTACATCTGGCAAGCCAGCGTGTGGTACGATTGACGGAATCCGTCACATACTGTCTGTCGGCACGGCTGCTCGGGCATTCATCAAAAGCCATGGCAATGGTAGATCCCAGATTGGACTGGATCTGCATACTCTCCTCCGGTCCCATAAAGATCTTGTGTCCGTCAATATGTGACTGGAAGTAAACGCCCTCTTCCTTGATCTTTCGCAGTCCTCGCAGGGAAAACACCTGAAATCCGCCGGAATCGGTAAGGATCGGACGATCCCATACCATAAACTTATGCAGACCGCCAAGTTCCTTGATGGTCTTGTCTCCGGTTCTCACATGCAAATGATAGGTATTGGACAACTGCACCTGTGTACCGATATCATGCAGATCATCCGTCGATACCGCACCCTTGATCGCCGCAACCGTTCCTACATTCATAAAGACCGGTGTCTGGATGCTGCCGTGCACCGTCTCCATGACCGCTCTTTTTGCTCTTCCTTCTGTTTTTAAAACTTTGTACATATCTCTTTTCTTTCTATATATAATAGGATCCTTATTCCTTGTAAAAATCAATGATACCGTCCATCTTAGCACTCATATTTGCAAAGAGGGCATCCACTAAAGTGATCGCCGCCATGCTCTCTACGACTACAACCGCCCGCGGTACGATAACCGGGTCATGTCTGCCATGGATTTCGATCTCCTGCTCCTGTCCGTGGATATCCACAGTCTGCTGTGGCTGGCTGATGGAAGGTGTCGGCTTGACTGCCACACGAAAGACGATCTCATCACCATCACTCATACCGCCCAGCACACCACCGGAATGGTTGGTCTGCTTGACAAAGGCACCATCTCGGATAGCAAAAGCATCGTTATTGGACGATCCATTGCTTGTGGCTGCCGCGAATCCATCCCCGATCTCAAAGCCTTTGACCGCCCCGATAGAAAGCATGGCCTTGGCAAGAGCGGCATCTAATTTATCAAAGACAGGCTCTCCGATCCCTGTCGGCATCCCTGTGACCCTGCATTCGATCATACCGCCTGCGGAATCCTGTCTGCTGATGCATTCTTCCAGATATGCCTGCGCCTTTTTTGCCGCATCTGCATCCGGCATAGCAAGGGGATTCTTCTTGATCTCCTCCGCGTCAAAGGATGTGATAGCGACCGGTCCGATCGATTTGGTATATGCCGTCAGATGGATATCCAGTGCTTCTAAGATCTGCACTGCCACAGCCCCTGCTGCGACCCTGCCGATCGTCTCTCTACCACTGGATCTGCCGCCGCCCCGATAATCGCGGATCCCGTACTTTTCCCAAAAGGTATAGTCCGCATGACCCGGACGGAAGATCTCGGCAATATTAGAATAGTCCTTGGAATGCTGATCGGCATTTCGCACCATCATAGAAAGCGGTGTTCCTGTCGTCTTTCCCTCAAAGACACCGGATAAGATCTCAATGGCATCCGCTTCTTTTCTGGCGGTCGTATACTTGGACTGTCCCGGCTTACGTCTGTCCATGAATTCTTGTATTCTCTTTTCATCCAGCGTCAAGCCCGCCGGCACGCCATCAATGACAACGCCCAGCGCTGCCCCGTGGGACTCGCCCCAGGTGCTGATGCGAAAACTTTCGCCAAAGATCGATCCAGCCATCTTTTCTCCTTCGCTTCTATACTAATTTGTGTACCACAATGCTGTTTGGCTTATCCACGCGTACCGGTGGGTTCTTCATCAGTACACATTTCTTTTCATGGTCTACGGTAAAGGTACGGATCTCATTGGAATCATGGTTCAAAGAGACCAGTGTCTTATTGTCCGGCAAAATAGTGATGCATTTCGGATAATCTCCGCTGATCTTGGTACTGCTCTCAATAGACAGCATACCATCCTCGCCGATCGTAAGACATACCACCTCATTGGCTCCGTCTAAGGATACATACAGATACTTGCCATCCGGTGCAATCTCCAGTGCAGAACCGGATGCCAGCGGATCTTCTTTTTTCAAAGCGGATGTCGTCTTGATCTTTTCAAAGACCGGCTTGCCATCTCGCAGATCATAAGAATAGATCTCGATCATGTTGGTTGCTTCTTCCAATACATAGGCGAACTTGCCATCCTTGGAAAAACGGATACGGCGTGGTGCGCTATTAAATGGAAAACGCAAAATATCATATAAATGCAGTTTGCCCTCTTCATAATCGATCTCGTAGATCTTGATCTGGTTGAGTCCCCAATCTACCGCACAAAGATATTTCTCGTCCGGTGTCAATTTGGTGCAGGACACTCTCGGATCCATACGCTTTTCTACGGAACTCTTGCCGATGCCCTGATGGAAAACACCGTCTGCGATACCGGCAATACTGCCATCCTCATTCAGGCGCATCATGGTCACCTTGCCATCATGAAATCCTGCCAAAAACAGATAGCGGTCATTGGAATCGATCTCTACATAGCAGGCACGCATGCCACCGATCCATGCCTGGTTGATCTTGGTCAGATCCCCATTTTCATCGATAGAAAAGGAAGCAACACCCTCATCCTCAATGGAATACAGATATTTACCGCTGTGTGCAACGGCAATATTGGATGGATTACTGATCGGTGCGACACTGCGCTCTGTCAGCTTGCCCTTTTCCATGTCAATGTCATACACATGAATACCAATACTATTCTCATGCGTATAAGTTCCTACATATGCTACATACTTCTCCTGTGCCATAATCCTTAGTCCTCCTCTTTTCTCCTTAAGATGTCAAACTGATCTAACGGCTGTCCTAAGTCAATCCATAATTTTTGTTTTGGATGCGGTGCACTCGGCATATCTTCCCCATCCTCATTTACAATACGTCTTACGACTACTTCTATATTATCGCCATTTGGCTTCATAATTTCAATAGTCTCTCCTACAGAAAACTTGTTGCGCTGCTCGATCGCATACAAGCCCTCGGCATTACATTCCCCAACAATGCCAAGATAGGTATATTCCTTGATGTAGGTGTTGCTATCGTAGATCTGCGCCTCCTCGGAAGGCTTTCCAAAGAAAAATCCGGTGGTAAACTGGCGGTAAGTACAATTTGAGATCTGCTCCTGATACCATGGCATATTGGCACGGTATTTTTCTTCGGATTCCAGATAATCGTCGATCGCCTTGCGGTAGGTTCTCGCAACCGTCGCCACATAAAGGGCTGTCTTCATGCGGCCTTCGATCTTAAAACTGTCAATCCCCGCATCGATCAATTCCGGGATGTGCTCGATCATGCACAGGTCTTTGGAATTAAAGATATAAGTTCCTCTTTCATTCTCATAGACCGGCAGATACTCGCCCGGCCGCTGTTCCTCTACCACCGCATATTTCCAGCGGCAAGGATGGGTGCAGGCTCCACGGTTGGCATCTCTTCCGGTAAAATAATTACTGAGCAGACATCTGCCGGAATAAGAAATGCACATAGCCCCATGGATAAAAGTCTCGATCTCCAGATCATCCGATATATTCTGACGGATCTCCTTGATCTCCTTCAAAGATAACTCTCTCGCTGATACCACACGCGTTGCACCAAGTCCATGCCAGAAGTTGTAAGTACCGTAATTGGTATTATTTGCCTGGGTGCTGATATGGACATCGATCTCCGGGCAGACCTCGCGCGCGATCGTAAAGACCGCCGGATCTGCAATGATGAGTGCGTCAGGTCTTAATTCCTTTAATTCTTCAAAGTAGCGGCGCACGCCCGGCAGATCTCCGTTGTGTGCCAGGATGTTGGCTGTCACATAGACCTTGACCCCATGCGTGTGAGCAAAAGCGATGCCATCTGCCATGTCCTCTTTTGAAAAATTCTTGGCTTTGGCACGCAGTCCGTAGACTTCGCCGCCGATATATACCGCATCCGCTCCGAAGATCACGGCTACTTTTAATACTTCCAGACTGCTGGCAGGTACCAGCAACTCAATGTCTCTCATGTATGACTCCAATTTTAAAATTTCTATTCATTTCCATCACGGATGCGCCTGTACGAAAGATTTTTATTTCATGGTACAGACGGCAAGCCCATCCCCGACCGGCAGGATACTGCATACCAGATCCTCGTCGTGCGTCAGACTGTAAAGATATTCCCGCATCCGCTTGTGGATGGTGCGGTTGCGGCGTTCGATCGCATAATGAGACTCGATCAGGTCGCCGTCCTGCAAAACATTATCCGTAACAAGGACGCTGCCGGAATGCATCAGTCTCTTGATCTCCGGCAAAAAGATGGGATACTGCCCCTTTGCGGCATCCATAAAAATAAAATCATAAGAACCGGTCAAAGTCGGCAGAATATCCTGCGCATCTCCTTCGATCAGATGGATGCATGCCTCTTTGTTGGCACGCGCAAAATTCGACCGTGCGATCGGTATCCGCGGCGGATAGTTCTCGATCGTCGTGATCCGACAATCGACGGGATCATATGCCTCCATCAAAAGCGCAGAAAACCCAACTGCCGTACCGACCTCAAGGATCTGCTCAGGACGCAGGGTCTGCATTAAGAACTTCATAAAAGTCTGTGTATCTTTGCGGATGATAGGCACATAAGTTTCCAATGCCTCTTTTTCTATTGCAGCAATATAATCAATCTCCTGACCTTCCAAAGACCTCAGATAGGTCAGGAAACGTTCATCTACTATCATCTTATACTTCCATAATGATAGGCATGATCATCGGACGTCTCTGTGTCTCTTTCCATACGAAATCTCCCAGGGAATCCTTGATCTCGCCCTTGATCTTTGTCCAATCTGTGATGTTTTTGTCCTGCATACGATCCATGGTCTCATTCAATACGCCTCTGGCACTGTCCATAAGATCTTCTGCGCCACGCACATAGACAAATCCACGCGATACGATATCCGGACCCGCTAAGACGCGTCCGCTGCCGGACTCTAAGGTAAGTACTACGATAATGATACCGTCCTCTGCCAAATGCTGACGATCACGCAGAACGATATTACCGACATCACCAACACCAAGTCCGTCGACCATGACAGCTCCTGTGTGCACATGACCTGCCACCTTTGCGCTGTTTTCATCCAGTTCCAAAATATCTCCGGATTTTAAGATAAAGATATGATCTTTTTCAATGCCAAGATTTTCTGCGATCTTTGCCTGTGCGATCAGATGCTTGTACTCTCCATGCACCGGGATGGCATACTTCGGATGTACCAAAGAATAGATGAGCTTGATCTCTTCTTCGCAGGCATGTCCGGAAACATGCACATCCTGGAAGATCACATTGGCTCCCTTTTTGCAAAGTTCATTGATGACATTGGTCACTGCCTTTTCATTGCCCGGGATCGGATGGGAACTGAAAATGATGGTGTCATTTGGCTTGATGGATACCTTGCGGTGAGTGCCGTTGGCCATACGCGACAAAGCTGCCATAGACTCGCCCTGACTGCCGGTCGTGATCAGTACTGTCTTTTCATCCGGGTAATTCTTTAACATCTCAATATCGACCAGAGTGTTGTCCGGCACCTTCAGATAACCGAGTTCTGATGCCGTGGCAATGATATTGACCATACTGCGTCCTTCCACAACGACCTTTCGATCAAACTTGTGGGCCATATTGATGATCTGCTGTACACGGTCTACATTGGATGCAAACGTTGCGATGATGATACGGGAATTGGTATGTTCCGCAAAAAGCGCCTCGATGGTCTTTCCTACAGTACGCTCTGACTGGGTAAAGCCCTTGCGCTCTGCATTGGTACTATCACACATAAGTGCCAGAACACCCTTTTTGCCAAGTTCTCCGAAACGCTGTAAGTCGATCGCATCTCCGTAAACCGGTGTGTAATCCACCTTAAAGTCACCGGTGTGTACCACGATACCTGCCGGTGAGTAGATAGCAAGTGCCGCTGCATCCTGGATACTATGGTTGGTACGGATAAACTCTACGCGAAAATCTCCCAGATTGATATGCTGTCCGTACTTTACGACCTTGCGCTTGACCTTGGTCAAAAGATTGTGCTCTTTTAACTTGTTCTCGATCAGACCATTGGTCAGTTTGGTGGCATAGATCGGCACATTGAGTTCCTTCATTACATAAGGGATGGCACCGATATGATCCTCGTGACCATGGGTGATAAAGAAGCCTTTGACCTTGTCCTCGTTCTCTTTCAGGTAAGAAATGTCAGGGATTACCAAGTCGATTCCCAGCATGTCATCCTCTGGGAATGCAAGTCCGCAATCCACGACAATAATGCTTTCGCCATATTCGAAAGCAGTGATGTTCATTCCAATCTGTTCCAGTCCGCCCAATGGAATGACCTTTAATTTCCCTGTATTCTGTTGTTGTTTTTTGTTCAAAATATACCTCCTGTTGTCTTGTTTTCTTTACATCTCAAAGTCAGTATCTTCCACTAACTCTTGAAAAATCTTTACGACCGCTTCAAATTCCACATCGTCCTCTACCACTTCATAAGTGGAGTCTGTGTCATCTGCTGCAACTTCTTTTAAAATAAAAGCATCGGTATCTCCCTGACTATCCTCGGTCACAAGCAAATACTTTTGCTGATTTAAAGTCGTCTCCTCTAAGACATAAACAGTGATCTCCTCCGCTGTATCCGGAGCAACTAATGTAATGCTTTCCATATGATCTTCCTTCCACTTATACCTGTAGCGAGTCCAAATAGCCCTGCAAGATCACCATGGCTGCGATCTCGTCTACATATTCTTTACGATGTTCTCTGCGGATCCCTGTCTCCATCATTGTCTTGTCCGCGGTGACGGT
>CAVLBP010000027.1:0-6331 GCA_963661325.1 bacterium | reverse complement strand
AGGATAACCTCAAGATTTGTGCGGTTCTCCAGCATCTCCTTGAAAGCCAGTGTCTCTTCACAACGCTTTCCCTCCGTGCCATTCATATTCTTGGGGTATCCCAACACGATCTTATCTGCCTGATAAGATGCAATTAGCTCATCAATCCTTGCCAAGGTCTTACGAAGTTTACTCGGTTTCTCCCTTCGAATGATCTCAAGACCCTGTGCAGTCAAAAGTAAAGGGTCACTGATAGCGACCCCTACCGTCTTTGTTCCATAATCTAATCCAAGTACTCTACTCAATCTAACTCCTACCGCTTCCTAATGCTCCCATGACTTTCCTGCGATATACTCCTTGAGAAGTTCCTCTACGAGTTCGTCGCGCTCTACCTTCATAATGAGACTACGTGCATTCTTGTGACTGGTGATGAAAGTCGGATCGCCGGACATGACATAACCTACGATCTGGTTGACCGGATTGTATCCCTTTTCATCCAATGCTTCATAGACAATACGAAGGATTTCCTTGACGGAAGTCGGTGTCTCCTTTTCAACTCTGAAATACTGTGTATTACTTAAATTCTGCATAATAAATCCGCACCTATCTGCTCTTTTGTTTCAAGCTAATTAACTACATTTTAGTATATTGTAACAAATTTGTAAAGAGTTTAAAAGGTCGCAGGGAGGATTCCCCACGACCTTTTATCTGCATGTATGCCTTTATGGCATGCTTTTATTTACGACGTTTTTTGGTGTAAACAATAGTTCCTGTAAGGATCGCAACAACTACGACTGCCACAAGCACCCACAATACTATGTGGTTGGATGCTACAAATCCTGTGTCGCTTGTACTTGCCACAGTGCTATCGCTGCTTGTATCTGCTGCTGCGATAGTCTCCGCATCGTCTGTATCCTTCATAACGATGGCATAGTCAGATGCATGTGAGAATGTCAGGCTGACATTTCCGTCTTCATCGATCAAACCGGAATCAATAAAGATCATCTTTCCTGTGCTGTCGTACCAGTAAAGATTGCCAAACTTGTCTTTGTACTCAGATCCCAAATTGAAAGAAAGTGTTGCTGCAAAGCCGAAGTTTCCTTCGTGGGTCAAGGAGATCTGTGTTACCGGGTTGTCTCCTGCCAGTTTTGCGATCTGCTTTGAAGGAATTGCCTCTGCATGCAGATCAACTTCTAGGTTGATATCTTCCAGATTCACACCCTTGATATCCTTGGCATCGATCGTCCAACTATAGCCGTCCATCTGGAGTACTACGTCAACACCTTTTTCCTTTGCTTCCTTTAAGATTTCCTTGCTGACAACGGTAGCTCCGCTCATCTCCACGGTAACCTTGTCACCGGATTTCGCCTGCGCAATAGCGGCTACAGTCTCAACAATCTTCTCCTCCGCCATCTTGACAACCGGCTTTTCCTCTGTCACGGTCTGCTCTGCTGCCGTGTTGTTGGTAAGAGCTGCAATCTGGCTTGAGGTCGGTGTCGTTGCTGTGGTCGGTGTCGTGGTCGTTGTTGTATCTTCAACGATTCTAACCACCTGATTTGTCTGTGTATTGATTACAAGTTTTGGTGTGGTATGACCTCCGGTCGTAGCATCACAGCGGCTGCAATGACGGCTTGTGTAGCCCATCTCATCGACCGTTGCTTCCTTGTCTACCGTGTACTCACTGCTGAAATCATGTCCCAAGGCATCTCCATAGGTATATGTAGCATCACTCTTTTGTCCACAGGAGCATGCATAGTAGTAGGTTGCCGCCTTGGTACAGGTTGCCTCTGTTGCCAGATATTCCGGACTTACAATCTGAGACACATAAGAATGCTCATGCGGCTTGTTGTTTACATAGACAGAGATACTTGTCTCGTTGCCTGCCTTATCAACAGCCTTGATGGTCTGTGCCTCCTTATCCTTTACAGACAAGGTATATGTACCGTTGGATGATGTAACTTCCTTTCCATTGACGTAAACCTTGGAGAGGTTCTTGTCTACAACAGAGAAACTTGTCTCCCCATTGTAAGTCTTGCCATCCTCGATACCGGTAATGACCGGAGCGGTACTGTCAACCACAATGCCATTGGTAGAAACGACAGTGTAGTTAAAACTCTTATCTATAGCGACAGCATAGATTACATAGCTGCCATCTACGCTAATGGTAAATGGATCTGTATAAAAACTTGTTTTTCCTGCCAAAGCACCTGTCAGACCGCCAAATGTGTCAAACGTACCATCTGCAAACGGCTCTGACGCAACATAGTACATGATGTTGCTGATACCCTTATTGTCCTCTGCTGCGATCGAGATTTCATCCTCTTTGGTCAGATAGGTCTTATAAGTAATATCCGCCTTATTCGCAAGTGTATCATAGGTATTCTTGCCTATTATGATTGACGCGGTCGGATTCTCGTCATCCACCTCCGGGCTATAGTTCGGGCTATAGGTCGGCTGTGTATATCTCTCTCCGGTGTAAGTACCGGTTCCATATACATAGATATCTGTCGTGATCGGTATGCTGGTCTTGCCATTCAGACTGGTCTGCATCATCCCGTTACCATAGTAGTATTTCCATGTAATGTCCTCATAGTCTGTGATGGTATCCGGCAGATCAAATTCGCTGTCGCTGTCCTTATCCACATAGTATGCCTGCTGACGTGTATATACTCCATATGTATAATCTGCTTCCGTCGCCGTCAAAGCAACCTTGTACTTATCATATACGGTATCTATTCTGACGCCGGAAATCGGCTCTGTAATCGCTGTTGCCGGATCGATTGTCTTGTAGGTATATGTATTGGTCTCAGAATCGTATTCTGAAGAAGAACTCTTAATCTCAATGTCTTCCACCGTCAATTTTGGATCATGCAAGGCATTTTTGTATAGGTCTGTCTCCTGCAAAGCTTCCAATGCATCTGCGTAGGTTGCATCTTCATCCAGTAATACATATGCCGAATAGTAACTACGTGTAGAAGTACCCTGACCTATATAAGAGTACATAGCATTGACTACCTTCTTGTCATAGCTTGCAGTTATATAGAGCGACGGACTTCCAAAATAATAATTCTTCACATAATCAGAGACCTTGGTGTCAGCGGTCAGATCAGCACTATAGGAGCCACTGTTCAATGTCCATCCGGTAAAAGTAAGACCATTAATCTCCTTTGGTGAAGCCACATAGTCCTGAATGGTCTGACCTATGGTAACATCATCTTTTACCGCAACCATATTGTCATAATCGTTTGCCATTGTGTAATAGCCTGCATTCCCCGTAACCTGATCTCCCACATAAGGAGATCTCTGCCATATCAGGTAGGTCTTGCTGATGTTCAAAAATTCCACACCCTCATACTTGGCTGTAAGGGTTGCCGTATAACTTCCATTGTTGGAATCAAATACGATCGGTGTGTCCAGATCGATCAGTTCATCCCCATTCGTTCCACTCATCATATGGGAATAAGAATCGCGGAAGCCTGCCAGTGTATATCCCGTCTTTGCAGCAATTTCAGAGAAGTCTATGTTCTGATCGTTATCTTCCAGAAGATCTGCATAAGTCATCTGGCGGCTTGCCACCTGATCTTTGGATACCATAATCGTCTGCCATGTCTTGTTCTCATCCACGTAACGGATGGTCAGATTGACACTGCCTGTCGCTGCAGAGAAAGTGTTCTTCTGCATGACAGAGAAATAATAGTTGTCATCATAGCAATATGCCTTACTCGTAGGATTAAAATACAAACTATACCAATCATCATCATCATGTCCGTTAAGCCAAATACTTTCTACACGCCATTCACAAGGATAGGTGTCATCCGTAATGGTAAGTGTTCCCTCGTAACAATCCGTCTCCTGATTGTATTCCAGATCTACCGTAGGATTTGATAATTCTGCGGAAGCCACCGGGCTAAAAGACAAGTATGCAGACGTATATAACTTTTCGCGTCCCTCAGCCGGAATGGAATAGGTAATCGTATCTCCTGCCACATAGTAATCCTTCTCTGTGACGGATGAGGTCTTATTCGCTACAGCCGTCAATGAGAAATCTGCACTGTTGGCATTCTCGATGGTCACGCTGACAGACTTGCTTGTCCCCATCTGATTGGACAGATAATAGGTCGCATCCTGCGTCCATAAACTGGCGCCATAATTGCTAATATAACGTGTTCCGTTTAACATGTATGGATTCCAGGACAAATCACCTTCAAAGGTCTTTTTAGACGGATTGTATGTCATCTTGATATTTGTGCTGCTGTCTGACGCACTATATTTCCCATCGTCGCTATTATAATAACCATTGACATATGTGGTATAACTTGTCGTCTCATCAAAAGGAACCTCTGCATCCTCTGCAAGCGCTACCGTAATATGCGCTGTATCTCCCTCCTTAGAAAGCGTAGTCTTGTCCACACTACAGGTTGCATCCAAATATACAGACTTGTGATCCTCGGTGTCCGGCGTCTGACCATCTACCTTGGTATAATCCGATACGTTACATGTATAGGCATCATCCGCAAAGGACTTTGTCATTACATTACCATATGTATCAACGATTCTCACATTCCCCAGATATGCCGTCGATGCTGTCCAGGTGCTTTTCACATCCTCTAAGGAAAACTTTAGTGCTGCCTTATTAGCAGAATCAAATGTGTAGGTATAGCCATTGTTATCATCATCTTCCCCACTCGCTGGGTAGAAGGTCACATAGTCACCTGTCGCCCCATTAATCTGCGGACAATATACGCACAACTCAATATACTTGATCTCCGACTCCGCGTCATAGCACTGTACATCCACTTCCAGTTCGTCCTTTACCGAAACTGTCTGTCCCTGCTGTACAAACGTCACGCCCTCCAAAACCGGCGGCGTTGTATCATAATTGTTGCCACTTGCCGCATATGCAATACTGCTATAGATAGTCGTAAATGCCACACAGCAAACAAGAAGCACAGACAGCAGAGTCTTCTTCGGCCACTGCCGTCTGTGCATGTTCTTCGTTCTCATACTTTTCATCCTCCTCTTCTTTTTACGATCTCCTGTTGTCTCAGGCGGAAATCAAAAAATACGCTCCCCGTCTCCCCTCGTCTCAAGTCCTTCTGATCGTCTTTTTGTATAAAAACATATACAATATTTTACCCCCCCGACCCAGAAAAATCAAGAAATATTCAAACTTTCGACACAGTTTCTTCACACTATTGTTGGAATCAGTCGTATAAAAGGTCAACCAGCGTCTTTTGCACCAGACTGTCTTCCAGATAATATTCCTCATAGTTTCCATCTTTTGCCACATGTACATTCAATGTGGAGACGCTGACATCCTCCAAAGCGATGTCGCGGAAGTTCCAGACCAGATAGCAGATCTCCGCCATACTCAGGTCACTCTCTCCATAGTCCATTAAGATATGCCATAGTTTGACCGGCAGAAGCGGCTGCTTTTTCCACGCTGACCGAAAGGCGCTGATATAGCCTGCTGCATACTGCTTGTGACGATTGATCCTGCCCAGACTGCTCTGTGCCTGATAGATATCCCTGCAGTGCAGATATTCTGTCGCCAGATCCCCCTGTAAGAGCAGGGTCTGTCCCTGGACAAAGGCTGGATTTAAGGCAGTAAGATCTTCGTCCATGGTCACCGTCACGCCCCCTACCGCATCGTTCAATTCCGGTATGGCAAGCAGAGGAAGTTCTGCATAACCATGAAGGGGCAGACCATAACATGCCGCAGACACCGCCTTCTCCATGGCAAGGCAGCCTGCCTGACCGCCTCCGGCATAAGCATAGACCAGGGTCGCCTGTACCTGATCGCGCAGGTCTATATCCGTGTAGGCATTGTCCACCATGATATCTCTCGGAAAAGAAATAATATTTACACTTTTGGTCACAGTATCCAAAACCGCCAGCATGATGGCATCCGACTGTCCTATCTTGTTCGTTCCTGCCTCCACATCCGACTGTCTGATGTCTACCCCCAGCAAAAGGAAGGTATAGACGCCGGATTTTCTCTGTCGGATACAATTCTTATAATTGATCTGTTCCTGTAAAAGGTTCTCCCCGGCATCTGCCACATATACATTCTTTTCCAGTTGATACCTTCCCAAAAAATACAGAAAAAAAGGAGATGCGGCCAAGGCAAAAAGAAGGATAATCCCCAGGATTCCTGCTATTTTTCTTCCTTGTCTGCCCTCTTGTCTTTTCTCTTTTCTCTGCTGCCGTCTCTGTATTTTCCGAATGCGTTTTTGTCTGCGCTTTTGTCTTTTTTCTCTTTTTTCTTCCCGACTCTCTTCCCGCATATATCCTCCCTGTCACGCGTCGAATTATAGTTCCCACCTACGGCAGCTTTACCGCAGATTAAATT
>CAVLBP010000026.1:0-23218 GCA_963661325.1 bacterium | reverse complement strand
TTGTATGTACATGTGTATGGTCTATGCCAGTTACGCAGGAAGTGAGGGATATGGTATCGCAACCGCAGTTGTCGGTGTCATCATTACCTTATCCAGAATCTTAGATGCCGTAACGGATACGGCGATCGCTTATGTATTTGAAAAATTCCCGACCAAGTATGGTAAGTGTCGACCATTCTTATTGATCGGCTGGATCATTGAAGCAGGTGCTGTTTATTTAATGTATGGCGCAGGTGCCAACCACTTCAAGGGCGTCGCAGGACTGGTTATGTTCGTATTGATCTACATCATCTATATTATTGGTTACACAGTAAACAACGTAGCCGGATCTGTTATGGCATCCGTTCTGACCAACGATCCAAAGCAGCGTCCAATGTTCAACTTTGTGTCTACCGCATTTTCTTATGGTGTACCGATCTTATTGAGCAATGTCGTTACTTTCAATATTTTGCCGAAATATGACAACCAGTACAATATGCCAATGTTAAAGGAAATGACCTTATTCTATATTGCAGTTTCTCTGGTATGCTGTATTGTTTCCATGATCGGTATTGCAAGAGCAGATAATGATGAGGTCTGGCAAGAAGCAAGTGCAAAGGTTGGAGGTAAGCAGGAAAAGGTTGGACTCAAGCAGATGTGGGAAGTACTTTCCAAGAACAAGGATGTGCAGCGTTACATCGTTACCTGTGCAACCGATAAGTTTGCACAGACCACAGCAACCCAGTCCGTTATTATGAACTTACTTTCCGGCGTATTGATCGGATCTTATGCAGCAACCCAGGTGGCAAATAACTACGCATCTGTCATTGGTCTGATCTTTGCCTTTGGTGGTGGTATTGTCATTGGAAAGATCGGAGCCAAGAAAGGAACCGTATGGTTTTCATGGTTCTCGATTGCAGTATCTGTGATCCAGTTGGTCGTATGTATCATCTTAGGACCAAGCGGTATGCGCGAGATCGGAACCACAGGTTCTTGGGCATTTATGCTTTGGGTAGCATGTACGGTTGGTATGACCGCAGGCAGAATGCTTCTTTCTGTTGCAGCAGGTACCATGCGTGCAGATGTTACAGATGCAGAGGAACATCGTTCCGGCAACTTTATGCCGTCCGTTATCGCAGGTGTTTACTCTCTCTTTGATAAGGGTATGTCATCTGTCTGTGCTATGATCGCAACTGCAGCAATCTCTCTGATCGGTTATGTCAATACCGTTCCACAGATGGGCGACAAGGT
This sequence comes from bacterium, assembly GCA_963661325.1. Classification (GTDB taxonomy): domain Bacteria; phylum Bacillota; class Clostridia; order Lachnospirales; family Lachnospiraceae; genus Pararoseburia. Next base: position 21,988 of record CAVLBP010000026.1, on the reverse strand, counting down.
TACCAGCGGAGTATTCTGGATGGCTCTGGGACTGTCCTTTGTACTTCCAATCATCGGTTTCCTGTGCAATATCCTTGCCATGAAGAACTATACCTTGGATGTAGAAACATTGGCACAGGTACAGGCTGATAACCAGGCAAAGCGTGATACAGCAGCAGAAGAGTTACATCAGGCAGAGGCTTAATTCCAAAATTACATAAGCAAACCCTAGAGGTCAGCATGAACGCTGACCTCTATTTTTTTATTCCCTCTTGTGTTATACTCGGGCATGAACGTTTGAAGAAGTATCTAAAAAAGAGAATGTGGTATAAATAAAAAAGGAGAGAAGAGTCATGGAAGAGACGACCATGCAGATCATCGGACATGTGCATACGGATTTTTCGACCAAGTTTGGTCTGCCAAGACAGAGCGGACTGGTGGAAGAACTGGTCGGACGCATTGAATTAGAACCGGAGTTTCGCCGCCCGGAAGCCTTTCGCGGGATGGAAGAATTTTCCCACCTCTGGCTTCTCTGGCAGTTTTCTCTGAGCAAAAAAGAAACTTGGTCTGCAACGGTAAAGCCACCGCGTCTGGGCGGGAAAAAGCGTATGGGAGTCTTTGCCACGCGTTCTCCCTTTCGCCCTAATCCCATCGGGCTGTCCTGCGTTAAGTTATTAGGCATTGACTATGATTGTGACAAGGCACCGGTTCTTTATGTGGCAGGGGTGGATATGGTGGACGGAACGCCTATCTATGATATCAAGCCTTATCTGCCTTATGCGGATGCAAGAGCAGATGCAAAGGGAGGATTTGCCGATGCGGTATTTTCCCATGCACTGGAGGTGGACTTTCCGCAGGAATTATTGGATAAACTTCCAAAAGAAAAGCAAAAGGCGGCGATCGCCTTTTTAAAGCAGGATCCCAGACCGCCTTATCACAATCATGCCGATCAGGTCTATAAGATCGCCTTTGACCGCTGGGACATTCACTTCACTGTGGATGGGGATAAGGCAAGGGTGTGTGATGTGGTAGTGATCCGAAAGCAGGAATAGACAGAAGAAAGGATGCGGAGGAAAAGTATGAATCAAGAAGGTCATAGCAAAAAAGTGCATATGAAAAAAGTAGCGAAAAGGGAAGTCCTGCTCATGCTTCTTACCCTGGCATGGCCTACAATTTTAGAAAATCTCTTAGAGACGATCTTACAATATGTAGACACCGCCATGGTAGGGCATCTGGGTGCGCAGGCTACGGCGACTGTGTCTTTGACCTCTACTTATACCTGGCTGATCCAGAGCGTGATCGGTGCTCTGGGCGTGGGATTTCTTTCTTATATTGCAAGGGCGGTAGGAGAGAGAAATCAGGATAAGATCCGCAAGGCATCCAGACTTGCCATGATCGTAGCATTTTTAGCAGGCGGCATCCTTATGGTCATCACCCTTTGGATGGCACCCCATGTACCGGTCTGGATGGGGGCAGAAAAGGCAATTCATGCAGACGCTACGCGTTATTTTATCTTTATCAATCTGCCTATGATCTTTCGTGCGTCGACCATTGTTTTTGGCTCTGCCATCCGTGCGACAGGCGATACCAAGACGCCTATGGTCGTCAATGTCTGGGTCAATGTCTTTAATATCGGACTGAATTATCTCTTTATCTATGTCTTAGGGCAGGGAGCCGTCGGTGCCGGTATCGCAACCATGGTATCTTATACCATCGGCGGCATTTGTATGACCCTGGTATTCTTGCACAATCAAAGGCTGGATGTATTGGGAAAAGGGGCATCCTGCTTAGGGGCGACCGGGGTGGCGCAAAGGGATGGGATCTTACCTGTTACGACAAGACAAGTCCTTGCGGCTGTGCTTGCCATCAGCATACCGGTCGTTATGACCCGTCTGGCATCCTGTCTGGGGCATGTGGTCTTTACCAGTTTTGTCTCTTCCATGGATACGATCACCTATGCGGCACACGCCATTGCCATCACGGCTGAGGAGATCTTTTATATTCCGGGCTATGGCATGATGGCAGCGACATCCACTTTGATCGGACACGCCATCGGTGAGAAAAATAAGCAGAAGGAAAAGGATGTCAAGATCGTTTCCATTGCCCTGATCTTTGGACTCATGTGCATTACAGGTATCCTGCTCTTTGTCGGTGCGCATGGTATGATGTGTATTTTTACAAAAGATCCGCAGGTGATCGCCATCGGTACGCGTCTGCTTCGGATGGTAGCCTTTACGGAACCGGTCTTTGGCACATCGGCAGTCATGGAAGGTATCTACAATGGTATGGGGCGCACCCGCTATCCGCTGGTGGTGGAACTCATCAGTATGTGGGGTGTGCGCGTGGTCGGCACCTACCTTTGTGTGCGTGTCTTTGGTCTGGGGATCACGGCGGTCTGGATCATGATGATCTGCAACAATGTCCTAAAAGCCATTCTGCTTGCCTTAGGATTGTTTGTCATGGAGCGAAAAAATGCACTAAAATAGTTTTGGGGTTTATTTTGTGAAAATTCCACCGATATAAAATACAGGAAACGTTGAAAAGGATTTCGGCATTGTATTGTTGATCAAGGAGGACAAGATTATGAGCATGAATCCGATAGGAACTACTACGACCGATAGCGTTTACAACCGCTATGGAAAGACTTCTTCTGCCAAGACTTCCAAGGAGTCAGAAAAGACAGCTGCAACAGAAGAAAAAGAGGCTGTTTATGAGAAGGGAACAACAGAAAAGAAAGCAACTTATTCCATCAACAAGATGAGTTCATCCGATCGTGAGGCACTGGTACAGCAGTTAAAGCAGGATCAGGAGAAGAGACAGCAGAGTTTGATCACATTGGCACAGAATATGATGAACGGTCAGGCAAAGACCTACAGTCTTGCTGCGGGGGATGACTCTATCTGGAAGTTTTTGGCTAGTGGGGATTTTACGGTAGATGAGGCAACTAAGGCACAGGCGCAGGAAGATATTTCGGAGGACGGATATTGGGGCGTCAGCCAGACGGCGCAGCGTTTGTTTGATTTTGCAAGTGCACTTGCCGGAGATGATGTAGAAAAAATGCAGCAGATGCAGGAAGCCATGGAAAAAGGCTTCAAACAGGCAACTGCTGCATGGGGAAAGTCGCTTCCGGACATCAGCCAGAAGACGATGGATGCCGCAAACAAACTTTTTAAGGATTATTACGATTCTAAAAATTAAATCAAATGAAATTTCTTTTGCAGTTTTTTATGTACGTGGAAGAATGCCGGGATCAGAAAGATATCTGCCATGATCCAGGCAAAAGGGCTGGCAAAGCAGGCTCCCAGGAATCCAATCGCCGGAACCAGGGTAAAAGCCACAATGCTTCTTGCCAGCATTTCCATGACACCGGCAAGGATGGCAAAGATGGAGAACCCCATGCCCTGAATGAGAAAACGTACAATATTGACCAGAGCCAGCGGAAAATAAAAGCAGGACTGAATCAATAGGAAGGTTCTGGCGTCTGCTATAATAGCTGTCTCGTTTGCGGACAGGAATAAGAGCAGGAGATATTTTCCGGCAAAGAGCAGGACAAAAAAGGCGATGATCGCATAGCAAAGCCCAAGGATGGTTGCAGCCTTTAAACCTTCTTTGACGCGTCCTAATTCCATGGCACCAACATTTTGACCGCCATAGGTTGCCATAGTAGATCCCAATGCATCAAACGGACATACGATGAACATGGAGATGCGGTTGGCTGCGGTAATAGAGGCAACAGCATCTGATCCCAGATTGTTGACAGCTGCCTGCAGGATAACAGAACCGATCGCTGTGATGGAATACTGCAGTCCCATTGGAACACCCATATGGCAGAGGGTGGCAACACAGTGCCTGTTCCATGTCCAATCGCCAGGCTGCATCTTGAGGATCGGAAATTTTGCTTTCATATAAAGAAGGCAGGAGATTCCGGAGATGAACTGGGAGATCACGGTTGCATAGCCCGCACCTTCAACGCCCATGCCGATCTGTGTGATAAAGATCAGATCCAGTACGATGTTGATCCCGGATGCCAGCAAAAGGAAATAGACCGGGGTCTTGGAGTCGCCGAGCGACCGCATGATGCCGGATGTGATATTATATAGGTAAGTAACCGGAATACCCACAAAAATGATAAAGATATAGGAGTATGCCTGATCTATGATATTGGAAGGAGTCTGCATGAGTTCCAGGATCTGCCGGCAAAAGACGGAGACGATCAGAGTCATGACGGCAGAAAAAATGAGGCAGAGCCAGACACTGTTGGCAACGTATTTGCGCAGGCTTTCATAATCACCGGCACCAAAACGCTGGGCGACCGGGATGGCAAAGCCACTGCATACGCCCATGCAGAAACCGATGATGAGAAAATTGATGGCACCGGTCGATCCAACTGCAGCAAGGGCATCCACACCCAGAAATTTTCCGACGATGATGGTATCCACAAGACTATAAAACTGCTGGAAGAGCATACCTACTAAAAGAGGCAGGGAAAAACCAAGGATTAGCGACATAGGATTGCCGGTCGTTAATTTTTTTGTCGTATCTTTTGCCATAAGATGTATTCCTTTCCTACTATATATATTTAAAATTGCTTTAGATATCATAGCACGAAAAAAAATTATGACAATACTTTCCTAACAAAGTTTATTATTGTATAATGTATTTATCTACATACACGGTACAGTTTTTGGGGATGGCTGTGAGTGTTTTTACAAAAGAGGGGGAAAACAATGGAATATAATGACATTATTCGAAACAAGAACAGGATTTTGGCGATCACGCTTTTGATATGCATTGTGCTTCGCTGTATCGTCAATACTTTTTTCACTGGGATTGCTGATGTGATTCCGATGGGGATTGGAGGATTGGTCTTTACCGGCTTATTGCTTTTACTGACGAAAAAGGTTCATCCGGTGGTTATGATGTATGCTATGGTGATCCTGATGTCGGGGATTAGTATTGCACTTATGATAGCCTTCCCGTGTACAACAAATTATCTTATGTTTTTTCTTTCGATCTTTTTTGTTGTGATATATGAAGATATCCGGCCTATTATATTACAATCGGCCATCAGTGCTGTTTGCATGGTTGTTTTCTTTTATCGTTACAACGATGAATTGACGACCTCCTGGTCGACAGATGCAATGGCAATGTGTGTCGTGTATATTGTCAGCGGTATGCTTGTCTATATTTCACTCTGCAGACTGACGAAGGAACAGTTTGCCAACTTAAAAAAGACTCACAAGGAGAGTGAAAAGGAACGTAAAAAAGCAGAGCAGCTCTTGTCCCAGATCGGAAAGTCTGTTGGGGTTCTTGACACAACAAGTGGTAAGTTAAATGACAATATCACTATGACCGGTACCATTTCCGATCAGATCGCAGATGCTACGGAAGATGTGGCAAGAAGAGCCGTTTCTGAGGTGGGAGACATTGAGCAGATCAAAGGCATGGTGCAAAACGGGGTATCTCAGATCAAGGATGTGGCAGGCAGCAGCACACGTATGGCTGAGGTCTCCAACGAGACCAATACCCAGGTTCAGTCAGGCGGTCAATTGGTGGGAGAACTTTCTTCCCGGATGCAGGAACTGGATCAGCGCATGGAGTCCATAGCAGGATCTATCCGATCCTTGTCAGAGGAAAATGCAAAGATCATAGATATTCTGGCAACTCTGGATCAGATTACCTCCCAGACCAATCTTTTGTCTTTGAATGCGTCTATAGAAGCTGCCAGAGCCGGAGAACATGGCAGGGGCTTTGCCGTAGTTGCAACTGAGATTCGTCAGTTATCCGATGACTCCGCTAAGTTTACCGAGCAGATTCATGCTATTTTAAATGGTGTGGAGGAGCAGACGGCACAGGTACAAAAGGAGATTTTGGCTGGTCAGAGGTCTGTGGATGCCTGCAACCAAAATGCCAATGATGTGAATTGTTCTTTTCAGGAGATTGCTGAGAATACTGCGCAAGTACTGCAGCGTGCCAACCAGATTGAGGGACAGGCGCAGAATCTGGAGGTATTAATGAATACTACTCTGGAAAATGTCAACAATATCAACGCTAACGTAGAGTCGACTTCCGCTGCCATGGAAGAAATTTCGGCAAGCATCAATAATTTGCATGATAATATCGGCAATGTGGTGGATGGTTATCATGATATCAATGAGATTACCGAGGCATTGGTACAGGCATCCGAGCCGGAAGCCGAGGAGGAAGATGATGATCTGCCAAAGAAGAAATTGAAAAAGGTCAAGATGGATTTATCATAAAACTGTATAGACAGGATAAAAAGATACATACTAAGAGGTGGAAAAGAGATAGGAGATACCACTTAGTATGTATTTTTTATTGGAAAAAAGGGATGGCTGCGGCTATATCCGTCCTTATACATGGGAGGAGGGAAAAGAGGATCTGATTGATCCCAAGTCCATTCACTCCTGTTTGGTAGAAAAGAAAGACCATGCTCTCCTGGTACAGATGCAGGTGCCCGTGCAGGAGGAGAAAAAAGCAGAGGGGAAAAAGCAGACCGTACCACTTTTGGGACAGGGGCATGCTTTTTCCAAGTTTGCATTTGCCGTGCGGGAGGATGGGATCTGTTTTGCGGATTTTGACGGCTATTTACAGGAAATCATGGACCATCTGTCTAAGGAAAACGGGAAAAAGACACCTGAGGCCATGCTCTACCGATTGTTTCAGTTCCTTGTTGAAAATGATATTCATGTGCTGGATGTCATATACAAACAACTGGCGACTTTAGAAGAAGAGATACCCAGGGATAATGCCCGCTTTTTTCTGCAAAAAATGTATACCATGAAACACAGCATTTATCAGTTGTTTCGTTACTATCAGCAACTGACGGAACTGGCGGATGATCTGATGGAGTGGGAGGACGGCTTTTTGAATCCCGAGGAAATGGAATGCTTTTCTCGCTTTATCACACGGACAAAACGGCTGGCGGATGATATGGAGATCATGCGGGAGTACGCCATGGAGATCTGGGAGATCTATCAGTCACAGATCTCTATTAGGCAAAATGATATTATGAAAATCCTTACCATTGTAACGACCATTTTTCTTCCACTTAGTCTTTTGGCTGGCTGGTATGGTATGAATTTTGAATATATGCCGGAACTGCATTGGCGCTATGGCTATGTGGGAGTTCTGGTGACGGCAGTCCTGATCGTGTTCTTTTCCCTTTTTCTCTTTCGCAGGAAACGCTATTGGTAGATTGACTTTGCCACTTTAAAGTGCTATATTATACACCATATATGTGTGCTTGTTATAAAATGGGGCACATGATTAGGAGGAAAAAAGATGAAAAAGAAATTAGTTGTCATGACGCTGATGGCATCGCTTTTGGTGACAAGTCTTACGGCTTGTGGAGGAAGCAAGGATGGAAGTTCAGATGGAGGAAATTCTTCAGCAAAGTATCAGGTAGGTGTGTGCCAGTTGGTCCAGCATGATGCCTTAGATGCTGCAACGCAAGGTTTTGTGGATACCTTAAAAGAAAAATTAGGCGATGATGTAGATATAGATGTGCAGAATGCAGCAGGTGATTCTGCAACCTGTTCTACCATTTGCAACACTTTTGTATCCAGCGGCAAGGATCTGATCCTTGGAAATGCAACGGATGCCCTGGTTGCAGCAACACAGGCAACGGATACGATCCCGATTCTGGGCACGTCTATCACGGATTATGCTACAGCCCTGCAGATCGATGACTGGAAGGGAACGACCGGTATCAATGTGACCGGTACATCCGATCTTGCACCTTTGGATGAGCAGGCTGCTATGATCCATGAACTCTTCCCGGATGCTAAAAAAGTAGGTATTCTCTACTGCTCCGCAGAGGCAAATTCTGTATATCAGGCAACCAAAATCACAGAATACCTGAAGGAGTATGGAGTGTCTGTCAAGGAATATACTTTTGCAGATACTAACGATGTGGCAGGCGTTGTTAAGACGGCATGTGATAATAGTGATGTCCTTTATATTCCGACTGATAATACAGCAGCCTCCTGCACTGAGACCATCAACAGTGTGGCTCTGGCAGCAGAGGTTCCGATTATTGCAGGTGAGGAAGGTATCTGCAAGGGCTGTGGTGTAGCAACCCTATCCATCAGTTATTATGATATAGGTAAGCGTGCCGGAGAGATGGCATATGACATTCTGGTAAACGGTAAAGATCCATCTACCATGGAAATCGAGTATGCAACGGATCTGACTAAGGAATACAATGCAGATATTTGCGAAAAACTGGGAATTACGATTCCGGATGACTATGAGGCAATTGCCTCATCTGAGGAATAATCTTTAATATTTTTGGAGGACAAGATGAGTATTTCAGCATTATTTTCCGCTATGCCGGGAAATGTGGCACAGGGGATCATCTGGGGAATTATGGCTCTGGGTGTGTTCATGACTTACAAATTGCTTAGTTTTGCAGATCTGACCGTAGACGGTTCTTTTGCTACCGGCGGCGCGGTGACGGTGATTTTGATCACGAGTGGCTGGTCAGTGCCGTCCGCACTTTTGATGGCGTGTCTTGCCGGGATTCTTGCGGGGATGGTGACCGGTATTTTACATACGATCTTTGGTATTCCGGACATTTTGGCAGGCATCCTTTCTCAGATTGCTCTGTATTCCATCAATCTGAATATCATGGGAGGTAAGGCAAATGTTGCGGTCAGTGTAGATCGCTATGACCTATTGATTTCCCTTCGTTTTGTGCCAAAGACCATTGCCATTGCTGCCGTTTTTGCCATTGTTCTGATTACCTTGATGTATTGGTATTTTGGAACAGCGCAGGGGTCTGCGATCCGTGCAACCGGTAACAACCCGGCTATGAGTCGTGCCCAGGGAATCAATATCGGACTAATGAAGGTTATTACCCTGGCGCTTTCCAATGGAGTAGTGGCTTTGTCTGGTGGGCTTATGTCTCAGTATCAGGGCTTTGCGGACATTAACATGGGGCGTGGTGCAATTGTTATCGGACTGGCAGCTGTTATTATAGGCGAGGTACTGGGGCATGCGATCTTCGGAAAACGTATGAATTTTATCATCCGCATGACTTTTGTTGTCTTGGGTGGCGTGATCTACTACATCGTTATCGGTATTGTTCTGTGGCTGCGTATGCCAACCAACGACCTGAAACTCTTTACGGCGATCATTGTTGCAGTTTTTCTGGCAGTGCCTTACCTGCGCGGACAGACCAAGTCCTCTTTCCGCAAAGCGGCTAAGAGAGGAGGAAATCAATAATGCTTGAAGTAAATAAGATCTATAAAACATTTAATCTCGGGACAGTCAATGAAAAGCGGGCGCTGGATGGGGCTTCTCTTAGTTTACAGGAAGGTGAATTTGTCACTGTGATTGGTGGCAATGGTGCAGGCAAGTCTACTTTTTTGAATGCGGTCGCAGGTGTCTGGCCGGTGGATGCCGGCAATATCATCATTGATGGACAGGATGTGACCGGGCTGTGTGAATACAAGCGTGCCAAATATCTGGGCAGGGTTTTTCAGGATCCAATGACTGGAACGGCGGCGGATATGGAAATTCAGGAAAATCTGGCATTGGCGGCAAGACGCGGTGAAAAAAGAGGCTTGGGCTGGGGTATTTCCAAAAAAGAAAGAGAGTATTATCACGAGCAGCTAAAGACACTGGATCTGGGGCTGGAGGATCGCATGACTTCAAAAGTGGGACTTTTGTCCGGTGGACAGCGACAGGCCCTGACCCTTTTGATGGCTACCTTACAAAAACCAAAGGTCTTGCTTTTGGATGAGCATACAGCAGCACTGGATCCAAAGACAGCTGCAAAGGTATTGGAGACAACAGAACGCATTGTGACAGAAAATCATTTGACAACTATGATGGTTACCCATAATATGAAGGATGCCATTGTCCACGGGAATCGCCTGATCATGATGAACGAAGGTAGGGTAATCTTAAATATCGCAGGAGAAGAAAAAAAGAAACTGACGATCGAAGAACTTTTGCACAAGTTCGAGGAAGTATCCGGATCGGAGTTTGTAAACGATAAGGCAATTTTATCATAGAATGGAAAGGAAGAAGATTATGAAGTTAAAAAGAGGTTTGGCAGCAGTTATGGTGGCTGCCCTTGCAGTAGGTATGATGACAGGATGTGGAAGCAAGAGCAGTGACAAGCAGACTGCAAGTGATGAAAAGAAAACACTGGTTATGGCAACCAATGCAGCATTTCCACCATATGAATATGTAGACGGTAACGATTATGCCGGTATTGATGTGGAGGTTGCGCAGGCGATCGCCGAGGAACTGGGCATGGAACTACAGATCGAAGATGTAGAGTTTGGATCTATCATTTCCGGTGTGCAGAGTGGCAAGTTTGATATTGGTATGGCTGGCATTACCGTGACAGAGGATAGAAAGAAGAGTGTTAATTTTTCCAACACATATGCCAGTGCTAAACAGGTCATAATTGTAAAAGAGGGCAGCGATATCCAGACAGTAGATGATCTGAGTTCGGATACCAGGATCGGAGTCCAGCAGGATACGACCGGAGATATCTATACATCTGACGATTATGGCGATGATGCGGTTACCCGATATAACAAGGGGGCAGATGCAGTGCAGGCTCTTCTGACAGACAAGGTTGACTGTGTGGTTATTGACAGTGAACCGGCCAAGGAGTTTGTTGCGGCAAACGATGGGCTCAAGATCTTAGATACCGAGTATGTGGAAGAGGAATATGCCATCTGTGTGTCAAAAGATAATGATGAACTCCTGAATCAGATTAATGATGCGCTTGACAAGTTGAAGAGTAATGGTACAATTGATGAGATTGTAAATAAATATATTTCAGCAGAATAAAAGCCGGATGGAAAGGGTCAGACCCAGGTGTCTGACCCTTTTTTAGGCTATGGGAATCGTAGAAAGGAAGAGAACAAATGATTATTGGATGGAAGGATTTTGTGACAGATTTCCAGTTTGTCTTTATAAAGGATGACAGATGGAAATCCCTGTTTCAAGGTTTGGGAAATACCCTTGTGATCACATTTTTTGCGGTCATGATCGGTATCGCCTTAGGTGCGATCGTCGCAACCGTGCGCACGACTTACGACAAAAATAACGGAGACATGAAAAAAAGAAATCCGGTCGGATTTTACATTCTTAGCATTGCTAATGTCATTTGTAAGTTATATCTGACGGTGATCCGTGGAACACCGGTGGTTGTGCAGCTTATGATTGCCTACTTTATCATATTTGCCAGCTCCAATAATTCTACGGCTGTGGCGGTCTTTGCTTTCGGCATCAATTCCGGTGCCTACGTGGCAGAAATCATCCGTGGCGGTATCATGTCGATCGACGAGGGACAGTTCGAGGCAGGACGTTCCCTTGGCTTTAATTACGGACAGACCATGATCTATATCATCATCCCGCAGGTATTTAAGGTGGTACTTCCTACCTTATGTAATGAGTTTATCGTTCTTTTGAAGGAGACTTCGGTTGCAGGTTATGTGGGTATCATGGATCTGACCAAGGCGGGCGATATCATCCGCGGCAGAACATTCTCTGCATTTTTGCCATTGCTTGGCGTAGCGGCGATCTATCTTGTTATGGTTGTTATATTGACTGCCTTAGTAGGATGTCTGGAAAGGAGTTTGCGTAAGAATGAGCGATAAGAATGTATTGATCCGGGTCACAGATTTGAAAAAACATTATAACAAAGGGGAGATCAAGGCACTCGACGGCGTGTCTTTGGAGATCGATCAGGGCGAGGTTGTGGTTATCATAGGTCCTAGCGGCAGTGGCAAGTCCACTTTGCTTCGGTCTTTAAACCTCTTAGAAGAGCCGACCAGCGGGCAGATCCTTGTGGATGGCGTGGATATCACCGATCCAAAGGTAGACATCAATGTGCACAGACAAAAGATGGGCATGGTATTCCAACATTTTAATCTTTTTCCAAATATGACGGTGCTTCGCAATATGACCATCGCCCCGATGAAACTTTTGCACAAGCCAAAGGATGAGATCGAGGCAAAGGCAATGGAACTGCTGCGCATGGTAGGTCTGGAAGACCGTGCCGATGCCTATCCGAGCCAGTTGTCCGGCGGACAGAAGCAGCGTATCGCTATCGTGCGTGCCCTTTGCATGGAACCGGAGATCCTTTTGTTTGACGAGCCGACATCTGCCTTAGACCCGGAAATGGTCGGAGAAGTCTTGGATGTTATGAAAAATCTGGCAAAGGAAGGCATGACTATGGCGGTCGTTACCCATGAGATGGGATTTGCCAGAGAAGTGGCAAGCCGTGTTGTCTTTATGGATGCGGGAGCCATTGTGGAGCAGAATACGCCGCAGGAGATCTTTGAACATCCACAGAGCGAGCGTTTACAGAACTTCCTGGCAAAAGTCCTGTAAAAATAAAAAAAGTATAAACCAATTCGAAAATTATCATAAAAGGCACCCGGGTAGTATTGCTTTTGCCATTTAGGTCAAATATAATGGATGAGGTAAAACCTACGCGAGTGGAGGATAAAATGAACGAAAACAACAATGGTTCACAACAGGGTGGACCGAATAACAATAATAACAACAAAAAACGACAGCCGATCATGCTCTTTGTGCTCTTTGCATTGATCGCCATGTTTATCACCAGCCTTTTGTATAGCAGTGCAGGATCCAGTACCACAGAGGCAATCACTTATTCCAAGTTTCTGGATCTGGTAGAGAAGGACCAGGTCAAGTCGGTGGTCTTTGACGGCGACCAGATCAACATCAAACTGGTGGATGGCGCCAAGGTAGGGTCAGACTCCCAGACTGCGTCCATTCAGGCACAGTTATACAAGGAGAGCACAGGACAGGATCTGACGATCACCTATTACACCGCCTATATATCCGATGCCGATCTTCTTCCTTTGTTAAAGGAACATGATGTGGAGATCGATGGAGAGATCTCAGACTCTACGGCAGTCATCATTTACAATGTCCTGAGTTTTGTTATCCCGATCGTCCTCTTATGGATACTTATGTCTTTCCTGATGAAGCGCATGGGCGGCGGAGCCATGGGCGTTGGCAAGTCCAATGCCAAGGTCTATGTGGAGAAGTCTACTGGTGTGACCTTCAAGGATGTTGCAGGACAGGATGAGGCAAAGGAATCCTTACAGGAAGTGGTAGATTTCTTACACAATCCACAGAAATATACCTCGATCGGTGCCAAATTGCCAAAGGGTGCTCTTTTAGTAGGACCTCCCGGAACCGGCAAGACTTTGCTTGCCAAGGCGGTAGCCGGAGAAGCAGGCGTACCTTTCTTCTCACTGGCAGGATCTGATTTCGTGGAAATGTTCGTCGGTGTCGGTGCTTCCCGTGTTCGTGACCTCTTTAAGGAGGCACAGAAGGCTGCACCATGTATCATCTTTATCGATGAGATCGATGCTATCGGTAAGAGCCGTGATTCCCGCTATGGCGGTGGCAATGACGAGCGTGAGCAGACTTTGAACCAGTTATTGGCAGAAATGGATGGTTTTGATACGTCCAAGGGTCTTTTGATCTTAGCGGCTACCAACCGTCCGGAAGTTTTGGATAAGGCATTGCTTCGTCCAGGTCGTTTTGACCGACGGATCATTGTAGACCGTCCGGATCAAAAGGGACGTCTGGAGACTTTAAAGGTACATGCCAAGGATGTGGCTATGGATGAAACGGTAGATCTGGATGCATTGGCACTGGCATCTGCCGGGTTGGTAGGATCAGACCTTGCCAACATCATCAACGAGGCTGCTATCATTGCCGTAAAGCATGACCGCAAGTTCGTCAACCAGAGTGACCTGTTTGAGGCATTTGAATTAGTTGCTGTCGGTGGCAAAGAGAAAAAAGACCGCGTCATGAGCGACAAGGAACGCAAGATCGTTTCTTATCATGAAGTAGGGCATGCACTTGTTTCTGCATTGCAGAAGAACACCGAGCCGGTACAAAAGATCACGATCGTACCGCGTACCATGGGTGCTTTGGGCTATACCTTACAGACACCGGAGGAAGAAAAGTTCTTAGAGACAAAGGATGAGTTGCTTGCCAAGATTACGACTTTTATGGGTGGGCGTGCGGCTGAACAGATTGTTTTCGAATCTCCGACCAGTGGTGCTTCCAACGATATTGAGAATGCGACCAGCATTGCCAGAAACATGGTGACACGTTTTGGTATGTCTGACAAGTTTGGTATGATGGGACTGGCGACCGTAGAGAACCAGTATCTGGAAGGCAGAGCCTCTATGACCTGCGGCGAGCGTACCGCGGCAGAGGTGGATCAGGAAGTCCTTCGTATCGTGACCGAGTGTTACGACAAGGCGACCGGTCTTTTGGAAGAAAACCGCGAGATCTTAGATAAGATCTCAGACTACCTCTACGAGCATGAGACCATCACCGGTAAGGAATTCATGAAGATCTTCCGAGACTTGAAGGGATTGGATGATCCGGAGGAAAAGAAAGAGGATACCTCTGCTGATGCAGCGGAAGAGATCGACGACAAAGATTTATTTGTGGAAGAGTAAAGAATATGGATTTTTCGATAGAAGAAGAATTAGCAAAACTCCCGGATTCTCCGGGAGTTTATATTATGCATGATGCCAAAGAAGCCATCATCTACATTGGTAAGGCAAAATCCTTGCGCCACCGCGTGCACCAGTATTTTCAGCCCAGTCATGATGAGGGGATCAAGAAACAGCGCATGGTGCAGCAGATCGCCTATTTTGAATATATTGTGACGGATTCGGAATTGGAGGCACTGGTCTTAGAGTGCAATCTGATAAAAGAGCATCGTCCTAAGTATAATACCATGCTTCGTGACGATAAGACCTATCCGTATATTAAAGTGACGCTGGGGGAAACCTACCCCAGAGTCCTTTTTTCGCGTCAGTTGAAAAAAGACAAGTCCAAATATTTTGGACCTTTTACCAGCGCAGCGGCAGTCAAGGATACCATTGACCTGGTGCAGAAGATCTATCATCTGCGCACCTGCAATCAAAAGTTCCCAGACAATTTCGGCAAGCGCAGACCTTGTCTGAATTATCATATGAAACAGTGCCCGGGGGTCTGTACCGGCAAGGTTTCGGAGGAAGAGTATCAAAAAAGCGTTCAGGGTGCCATTGACTTTTTGAACGGATCCTATGGCGGGGTGGAAAAGATGCTGACCGACAAGATGCAAAAGGCGGCGGCGGATATGGAATTTGAAAAAGCGGCAGAATACAGAGACCTGCTGGGCAGTGTCCGTGCCTGTGTGCAGAAGCAGAAGATCACCAACGCAAGCGAGATGGATGATAAGGATATCGTCGCACTGGCAAAGCAGGGCGAGGATGCGGTCGTGCAGGTATTCTTTGTACGGTCGGGCAAACTTATAGGACGCGAACATTTCTTTATGAATGTGCGCATGGATGAGGCGGATGGGGAAGTTGTAACACGTTTCATCCAGCAATTCTATGCCGGTACGCCGATCATTCCGCGTGAGATCTTTTTACAGGAAGAGATCGAGGATGCCCGGGTGATCGAACAGTGGCTGTCTGAGAAAAAGGGACAGAGGGTTTATTTGCGTGTACCGCAAAAGGGCATGAAGAACAAGATGGTGGAACTGGCAGAAAAGAATGCTGCCATGGTCTTAGCCCAGGACAAGGAACGGATCAAGAAAGAGGAAGGACGAACCATCGGTGCCTTAAAGGAGATCGCAGGACTGCTTGGCATGGAGGGATTGAACCGTATGGAGGCTTACGATATTTCCAATATCAACGGCTTTCAGACCGTCGGCTCCATGGTCGTTTTTGAAAAGGGCAAGCCCCTGCGCAGTGACTACCGCAAGTTCAAACTCAAGACCATCACAGGATCGGATGATTATGCTTCCATGCGGGAAGTTTTGACCAGACGTTTCTCACATGGTTTGCAGGAGCGGGAAGAATTACGTGCCAAGGGCGTGGATGAATCGCTGGGGAGTTTTACCCGTTTCCCGGATGTCATCATGATGGATGGTGGACGCGGTCAGGTCAATATCTGTGAGGAGGTCTTAGCCGACCTGCACCTGTCCATACCGGTCTGTGGTATGGTAAAGGATGACCACCATAGGACCAGAGGCCTGTACTTCCATAACGAACTCATCCCCATCGACCGGACATCGGAGGGCTTTCATCTGATCACGCGTTTGCAGGATGAGGCACACCGTTTTGCTATTGAGTATCACCGGTCTTTGCGCAGCAAGTCGCAGGTGCATAGTTTTTTGGATGATGTGGAAGGTATCGGGCCGGCAAGGCGCAAGGCTCTGATGAAACGCTATGCCAGTGCGGACGAGATGCGAAATGCCAGCATAGAAGAACTGGCAGAGACCCCCTCCATGGATATGCGCTCGGCGGAAAAACTCTATCAGTATTTTCATGGAAGTGAGCCGGGTACTACTGTACAAAAGTGAAAAAGTTGGTTACAATAGCAGGAGTGGTGATATTGTGATTTGACAATAAAGGAGAAGGACTATGGAACCAATACAGGCAAAACTTTCCATCGTTGCAGATAAACTGCATTTAAAGAATTTTACAGAGGACCTCAATCTGGAGGAACACTTTGTATGTGTTGCGGATGTCAATCGTCCGGCATTACAGCTGAATGGATTCTATGAACATTTTGAGGCGGATCGGATCCAGATGATCGGTATGGTCGAGCACGCATATATGAATAATAAAACAGAAGAGGAACGTGCGGAGATCTACCGCAAACTGCTTTCCTATGACATACCATGCGTGATTTTTTGCCGTGGCTTCGTACCAGAGCAGTCGCTGATGGATATTGCACATGAACGCAAGATTCCGATCCTTGGAACCGAGCGTGGGACATCCGAGTTCATGTCTGAGTTGATCTTTGAACTCAATGTACTTTTGGCACCGTCTACTACCATACATGGGGTATTGGTTGATGTCTATGGCGAGGGTCTTCTGATCACAGGAGAAAGCGGTATCGGAAAGAGCGAGGCTGCGCTAGAGTTGATCCGCAGAGGACACCGTCTGGTGGCAGATGATGTGGTTGAGATCAGAAAGACCAATGCCCACACCCTTTTGGGGCGTGCACCAAAGATCACCAAGCATCTGATCGAACTGCGTGGTATCGGTATTATTGATGTCAAGAGCCTTTTTGGTGTTGAGAGCATCAAGGAGAGCCAGAAGATTGATTTTGTCATCAAACTGGAAGATTGGAAGAAAGAAAACGATTATGACCGTCTGGGTCTTGAGGATGAGCATATGAATATCTTGGGTATTGATGTGGTATGTCATTCCCTGCCGATTCGTCCGGGACGTAATCTTGCCGTGATCTGTGAGACGGCAGCTGTCAACCATCGTCAAAAGAAGATGGGCTACAATGCCGCACAGGAACTCTACCGCCGTGTTCAGGACAATATCAGTCAGGGACAGGACTAGTTTTTTTGTCAGGCATGAAGGCCTAGATTTTGCATATATTATAAAAGGTAAGGAGTGTTTATTTTGGAAAGAGCAAATGCATGGAAAAAGTATCAGGAAGAGGACAAGCGTCAGGCAGTTTATGATTTCGCAGACGGCTATCGCGAGTTCTTGTCAGACCACAAGACGGAAAGAGAGTGCGCAGCATTCTTTGAGGCAGAGGCAAAGCAGGCAGGTTTTGAAGGTCTGGAGCAGGTCATTGCTTCCGGCAGGACTTTAAAGGCAGGAGATAAGGTCTATGCCATCAATAAGAAAAAGATGGTGGCTGCCTTTGTGATCGGCAAGCGTCCGCTTTCCGATGGTATGCGTATTTTAGGTGCACATATCGACTCCCCAAGACTGGATCTCAAACAGAATCCATTATACGAAGATACCGACATGGCACTTTTAGATACCCACTATTATGGTGGTGTCAAGAAATATCAGTGGGTGACCCTGCCACTGGCGCTGCATGGTGTGATCGTCAAAAAAGACGGAAGCGTCATCAATGTGTGCGTAGGTGAAAAGGATGAGGATCCGGTATTCGGTGTCAGCGATCTTTTGATCCATCTCTCCGCAGAACAGATGGAGAAAAAGGCATCCAAGGTGATCGAGGGAGAAGACCTCAATGTACTGGTAGGCAGTATCCCGGTAGAGAGCAAAGAAGAAAAAGAATGCGTCAAGGCAAATGTCCTGCGTATCTTAACTGAGCAGTATGATATTGAGGAAGAAGATTTCTTATCCGCTGAGATCGAAGTGGTTCCGGCAGGAAGGGCTAGAGATTACGGCTTTGACCGCTCTATGATCATGGGCTATGGTCATGATGACAGAGTCTGCGCATACCCGTCTTTCAAGGCGATCGCAGAGGTTTCGGACGTAGAATACACCAGTGTCTGCCTTTTGGTAGATAAGGAAGAGATCGGATCTGTTGGTGCGACCGGTATGGAATCCCGTTTCTTTGAAAATACAGTTGCAGAGGTCATGGCTTTGACCGGTCAGACTTCTGAGTTGTTGCTGCGCCGGGCATTGCGTAATTCCAAGGTATTATCTTCCGACGTCAGCGCAGCCTATGATCCAAACTATCCGTCCGTTATGGAAAAGAAAAATGCGGCTTACTTTGGCAGAGGTCTTGTCTTTAATAAGTACACAGGGTCACGCGGTAAGTCCGGTTCCAATGATGCCAGTGCAGAATATATGGCTGAGATGCGCAGAGTCATGGATGATGCGGATGTATCTTTCCAGACTGCGGAACTTGGAAAGGTAGATGCAGGAGGCGGCGGAACGATCGCTTACATCCTGGGTAACCTGGATATGCAGGTCATCGACAGTGGTGTGGCAGTGCTCAACATGCATGCACCATGGGAGATCATCAGCAAGGTGGATCTCTACGAAGCATACAAGGGATATGTAGCATTTTTGCACAACTAATATCTGACGGTTTATTATTTGACCATGGAGGAAAATAAAGAATGGAAATCAAAAAGGAATTTCCACATATCAATTTTTTTGAAAAAGAGCCTATGAGCCGCCATACCACTTTTCGGATTGGCGGTCCAGCAGGGCTTTTTGCGTCTGTACAGGTTGCGGATGTGGCAGCACTGGTGTCATATTGCAAGGCGCATGACATCCCGGTCACCATCTTAGGCAATGGCAGCAATGTCTTAGTGGGGGATCAGGGAATCGAGGGACTTGTTCTTTCCTTTGGCAAAGAGGCATCCGCCATTACGGTCGAGGGGGATGAGATCCGAGCGGAGGCAGGAGCACTTTTGTCCCAGGTCGCCAATGCAGCCTTAGATCACGGACTGGGAGGATTGGCTTTTGCGGCAGGAATCCCGGGCACGATCGGCGGAGCCGTATGCATGAATGCCGGCGCTTATGGCGGAGAAATGAAGGATGTCCTGCAAGAGGTCAGAGTTCTGTGTGCAGATGGCAGGATCGAGGACTGGGCGGCAGAAGATCTGGATCTTTCTTACCGGCACAGCCGGATGATGGAAGAAGCTGCCATTGTTCTGTCTGCCAGCATGAAACTGCACCCACAGGATGCAGGACAGGTCAAGGCAGAAATGGATGATTACCGGAGCAGACGGCAGGCAAAGCAGCCTTTGGAATACCCGAGTGCCGGGTCGACCTTTAAGCGGCCGGAGGGCTATTTTGCAGGCAAACTCATCATGGATGCCGGTCTGGCGGGCTATCGCGTCGGCGATGCCGCGGTTTCTGACAAGCATTGTGGTTTTGTAGTCAATCTGGGAAATGCGACGGCAGCAGATGTACGAAAACTTATGCAGGATGTGGCAGACCGGGTCTATGCACAGTTTGGTGTCCGCTTAGAGCCGGAAGTACGATTTGTGGGTGATTTTTCATAGTCGCATAGACGCATTGCAGGAGGCGATAAGGTATGAAATTATTGATATTGACAGGAATGTCCGGTGCGGGAAAGTCGACGGCATTCAAGATGTTGGAGGATCTGGGCTACTATTGCGTGGACAATCTGCCGATCCCACTGCTCAAAAGTTTTATCGACTTGTCGGAACAGCCTTCCGCCAAGGAGCAGAAACTGGTGGTCGGTATAGACATCCGAAGCGGTGAGTCCTTACATCTTTTGCAGTCGGTCTTGTCCGAACTCAGACAGGATGGCAAGAAATACAGCATCCTCTTTTTGGATGCAGAGGACGAGGTGCTGGTCAAGCGTTATAAGGAGACCAGGCGTAATCACCCTCTGTCCGGAACGGAACGCATTCAGGCAGGCATCATCAAGGAGCGGGCAGCGATCGGCTTTTTAAAAGAAGAGGCGGATTATATCATCGATACCTCCCATCTTTTGACGCGGGAATTAAAAGAAGAACTGCAAAAGATCTTTGTACAGGAAGAGGACTTCCGCAGCCTTTTTGTGACGGTCATGTCCTTTGGCTTTAAGTATGGCATACCGGCAGATGCAGATCTGGTCTTTGACGTGCGCTTTTTGCCAAACCCATACTATATTGCGGAACTCAGACCAAAGACCGGCAATGACATAGAGATCCAGAAGTTTGTGATGGGCTATGAGGAGTCCCATATCTTTTTGGATAAACTGGTCGATATGATCAAGTTTCTGATTCCAAATTACATAAAAGAGGGCAAGAACCAACTGGTGATCGCGATCGGCTGTACCGGTGGCAAGCACCGCTCGGTCACACTGGCAAACAAATTGCATGAACGTTTGCTGGACGAGGATGCGATCGGGGTCAAGATCGAACATCGTGATATCGGAAAAGATGCATTGCGTGGGAAGTAGGAGGTTTCCATGTCCTTTTCAGCAGAAGTAAAAAAGGAATTGAGCCAGCATATTGACGGCAGCAGGCATTGCAGGCTGGCGGAGTTGGCGGCAATTCTCAGTCATGAAGGAAAACTTTTGACACAGGGGAAAAAGACCCTTCTTTCCATGGAATCGGAAAACCCTCTGGTGCAAAAAAAGTACTTTACTTTATTAGATAAAACAACTAATATATCTGAATATGGGGCTTCTTTGGAGGAGCAGGACGCAAAAGATGTCCTGACCATGGTCAAGATGTATAAAGAGAGAGAGGATGGCACATCCATTCGCATGGATGTGGTAGACGGTCTGTTGTTGCAGCAGACCTGCTGTCGTCGTGCCTTTATACGCGGTGCCTTCCTGGCAGCCGGATCCATCAGCGACCCCAACAAAAATTACCACTTTGAAATCGTTTGTAAGACAAGCCCACAGGCTTTGCAGTTGCAGGAGATTATGAAGGGATTTGCAGTGGATGCAAAGATAGTAGAGCGAAAGAGACATTACGTGGTTTACTTGAAAGAAGGCGCTCAGATTGTTGACATGTTAAATGTCATGGGAGCCCATGTGGCTTTGATGGATCTGGAAAATGTCCGGATCCTGAAGGAAATGAGAAATTCTGTTAATCGAAAGGTGAATTGCGAGACGGCGAATATCACAAAGACAGTCAGTGCAGCTGTCAGACAGGTGGAAGATATCCAGTGGATCGAGCAGACCAGAGGGCTTGGCTCTTTGCCGGACAGTCTCAGAGAAATCGCAGAGGTACGTTTGGAACATCCGGATATGCCACTCAAGGATCTGGGACAGTTATTGGATCCGCCGCTGGGAAAGTCGGGCGTCAATCACCGCCTGCGACGTATTAGCGAGATCGCAGACAGGCATAGGGGATAGGAGGAACAATCGTGAGAAAAAACGTAACAATCAATATGACAGACAGTATGGAGTCTACACCGATCGCTCATCTGGTACAGCTGGCAAATCAGTTTTCCAGTAGTATCTATTTTGAGATGGATACCAAAAAGGTCAATGCCAAGAGTATCATGGGAATGATGAGCCTGGTTCTTACAGCAGGCGATGTCGTTACGATCGATGCGGAGGGCGATGATGAAGCAAAGGCAGTGGATGAGATCGAGAAGTTTTTGACAAAGTAGGATTTTTAGCATGAGCAGACGAGTTTTATTTTTGTTTAACCCGCGTTCCGGTAAAGGCAAGATAAAAGAAAATCTCGCAGACATCATTGATGTGATGGTAAAAGCCGGATATGAAGTGACAGTCTATACGACACAGAGTGCAGGTGATGCCG
>CAVLBP010000025.1:0-24918 GCA_963661325.1 bacterium | reverse complement strand
TTATCCAAGTTGTCGATGGTATGCTCAAGTCTGTTCTGAACAGCACCAAATTCAGATCTCATCTTAGATACTGTCTCGATTGCAGTAGAAACATTGCCCAAAAGAGTTTTTGCTCCTGCTGCATCTGTGAAGGATCCACCAATGCTAGTTGCTACATTATTCAAATTCTGAGACTTAATTGTAATTTCATTGTTGGTCTCATCCGTTGTGTATCCAACATAAATCTTAGTATCACCGCCACCTGCTTTCAACATATACTTACCATTGAAATCTGTTGTATTAGCAATACGATTGATCTCTGTCTTCAACTGCTGTACTTCATCACTGATAGATCCTACGTCTGTAGAAGAGTTTGTGCCGTTGGCTGCCTGAACTGCCAACTCATTCATTCTCTGGAGCATTGAGTGTACTTCATTTAAAGCACCTTCTGCTGTCTGCACTGCAGATACACCATCCTGTGCATTTGTTGAAGCACGATCCAGACCTCTGATCTGTTTACGCATCTTCTCAGAAATTGAAAGACCTGCTGCATCATCTGCTGCACGGTTGATCTTGTATCCAGAAGATAACTTCTCTGTGCTCTTTGCCTGTTGACCTGCTGTTACGTTAAGAACTCGGCTAGCGTTTGCTGCCTGCATGTTGTGTTGTACTACCATAATTCATTCCTCCTTGAATATAATCTGTCCTCCATGACAGATGTGATTGATTATCAGTGAGTCAGCCCTCGCCGTACACGCTCGGGCTTCCTCACGGGCAAGTATTTCTTGCCCTTGTACTTTCTATATCGGAGACATTTTCCAATACTTAACACTTTCTTGTAAAATTTTTATTGTTATTTTTGTGATACTATTCTATAATCAATTTATGGTGCTACCAAGCGGTAGGCGGTTATGCCCTCTTTTAAATTAAGAGGGGCAACCCTCTAAACAATGATCCTCTCATTGAGAGAATACATAAAAAGGAGGGTGATGCTTATGAGCATTGTTGATTTCATGTCTGTTGTGACATTTGGATTGACTTGTTTTTCTATGGGCGTTGCCTATGGAAAAAGTCATAAGAAAAAGGAATAACCGCCCTCGTCCAAAGTTGCGGTTATTCCTATAACAACAATCTGAGGGCAACCGTCTATCGGTAGCACCTTTTTGTATCTTTTATTATACATTGATTCTTATTTTTGTCAATCCACTACTTCTTCCGATCCATAAACTGCGGATCGACCGTATTCATCTTCATCATATTCTGATAGTAGGAATTGACCACCTTACGACTCTGGCGGATTTCCTTGGTCTGGGTACGGATCTGACTGAACTTTGCCTTTGCCAGTTCACTGTTCTGCTTCTCCAGAACCTGAAGGTTGGAACTGCGCTGTGTGATCTCCCGGATCATCTCCTGCATATGGGCAATGGAATCGCGATACTTGTCCCGATTGCCTTCCAGTTCATCCTTGACCTTGGCAAAAAATGCATCAAATCCCTGATCCATGGCAGAAAGCCTGTCAACCAGTTTTCCTTTTTCCTCGATATTTTCTTCAAAAGCTTCCGGCCTGGCATTGGGATCTTTCAGAATCTCTGCCTGCTCCAGGGATAATACCTGCAGACGTCGTAGAAGGTCGATCTTAGACTCCAGACTATCCTCCAGGATCTGAATATAATTCTTTTCGTCCATCCCGTCTCCTTTTATGATACCGCAGTACCATTCTTCGTGATCTTCATAACTTCTTTCCATGTATCACGCATGGTGCGCAAGTGTTTTAAGACCTCTTCCAGTATCTCCGTATCCTTCTTCATATTGGCCTGAAGCAGACGTCTTTGCAGATATTCATATACCGTATCGAAATCCTTGGCTGTCGCATACTTATGATCCAAAGTCGCTCGAAACTCATCGATAATGCGCTCTGCCTTTTGAATATTGGTATTAGCCTTGGCATAGTCCTTGTTTTCAATAGCGACCACAGCGATATTACAGAATTTGATAGCCCCCTCATAGAGCATAAGGGTCAGTTCCGCCGGAGACGCTGTCATAATTTTATTTTTTGCATATGCATTATACCCATTACTAGGTACCATAATAAATAACCTCCTGCTTTATAAACATTTACATATCTTTTATCAAGAGCATATACTGTCCATCAAAACCATATAAGATCAACTTCCAAGCAAAGAAGATATGGATGATGTGGAACTCTGTAATTTTGCCAGAGCCGACTCCATACTGGAGAACTTGCTATAGTAACGATCCTCATAGTCCTCGATCTTTTCTTCCCATTCCTCGATCAGAGTCGTATAATTGCTGTACTCTGACGCCATCTGCTTGTCGTTATAGATCGTATACGTACTACGCAGGGTCGTTCCCTTCATCTGCTTATCCAGAGCAGAGTAAAGACCGGATGTCAACTGCTTCATGAAGTCAATCACCGTATCCGGATCATTTTCCAGAGCAGTCATGAGTTTATCTGTCTTGCCGGATGTAGATGAATCTTCCGAGTCTCCGTCAATATGATAAGCGTAATTTTCATTCTTTGAAGCATTCAGATAGCCCAGAGTAGAGATACCAAAACTTGACAGCGAATAGGTCTGTCCATTGATGGTATAGGACTTCATCATAGCATTGGTCATAGTATTCTGGATAGTACCAAGGGTAGAGTCCTTTCGCAGGATGGCATCCTTGATCTTGGTCTCCCATTTCTCAATCTCAGAATCACTCATGGACTCCTTCTCATCATCCGTCAGCGGATCGTACCCCTTGGCAGAATCTGCATTGTAAAGGCTCGTGATCTCATTGATGATCTCATTATACTGGGTCAAAAAATCCTTGATCTTGTCGTAAAGCCCCTGTGTGTCCGTGTCGGTATTGATACTCAATTCTTCACCATCTGCCGTCGTAGCCAGTGCCTTGATGGTCAATCCGTTAACACTGAAACTATTGGTAGAGGAAGTAAACTCTGCATCGTTGAGAATAATCTTTGCATCCTGGGCATTTACACGGCTCGCGCCCTCATTGTAGTTGATCGTTGTCGCTCCGGTCACAATATCTTTTGCCGTCGTGATCTTGTCTGTGATGGATGATGCCAGTTCCGCCAGTTTATCACTGCTGAGCACACCATTCTCATAGTAGGAAGAATAATCCTTGACATCCCAATAGCTATTGGCTGCGATCACGGCATTGTTTGCCTCGGTTGCGGTCGCGATCTCCTCCAGTCTGGACTTTGCCGCTGTCACCTCATCATCACTCAGATAATAAGCCGCCTTGTCATCGTCCGTATAGGAAGAATTGTCATCTATAGCAAGTACTGTCTTTAACTGGGATTTAAAGCTTGTCAGGGCAGTAGAGTCAGTCTTTTCCGTCTCCGTGCCATCCTCTGCTGTCTCCGTCGTAGTCGTAATCAGTCCGATCTGCTTTGCGAGGGATGTGATCTCATCAGATGCCAGTTCGATCTTTTCATCTGCAGATACATCCAGTGACGGCTTATCCTCATCCTCTACCTCAAGGTAGGTACCGCTGACCTTGGTGGTCTTGGTATTGTAGTAGTGATAGCCGGTCACATTGCCGTCATCATCCTTGACTTCCCTGCATCCGGTGTAAGTCTGTCCGTCCGGTCCCACATAGACTTTGTCCTGATCATCCGTCTTTAAAAGCTGGATCAGACGCTCTCCACCGTCCTTTGCAAGAATATCATTGACTGCATTTTTTGCCTCGGTATATGCGATCTTGGATTCCAGTTCCTTCTTCTCGCTGGCCAGGCTCTGATTGCTGTCATAAGCAGCGGCAAGTTTTTCTACTATCTCCTGCATCGCCTTCTGGGTCTCGGTGGCACTATAGGTCACACCGCTTTTAACGATCGCATTTCCGTCCGAGTCATACTTGATATTGCCATCGTCATCCAGTTCAAAATAAGAAACTACATTGCCATCTGCATCTGTGCCCATAGTGCCCAGCGCATAGGCAGCGTTTGCCTTATATGCCTCATCTGTGGCATCTGACTTTACCAGAATGCCAAGAGAGGACAAAGCGCTCAATCCATTGGTATCGGCTGCTGTCAGGGCAAAGTCATTGGCTGTACCTGTCTCTTTGGAACTGATGAAGAGTCTCAGGTTGGATGCATCATAACTTGCCTTTACTCCGGCATTATTTAAAGCACTGACCACCTCGGAGATCTTGGTGTTCTTGCCAATGCTGATATCCTTGGATCCGGATGCAGTCTTTACGGTAATGGTCGTGTCATCCCCTGTATAGCCTAAAGATGACAGGGTTGTATCCGTAGTCGTCCCCGACGCAAGCTTTGCTCCGGTAATATAGCCGGATCTTGCCAGTTGGGAGATCTTCAGACTCTGGGTTCCGTTAATGGCGTCGCTTCCTGCCGTGATCGTTGCCTTGGTGGAATCCGAAACACTTGTCTTCTTCATATTGTAGGCAGAAGAAAACCGCAGACTACTGATGGAAGAATACAGGCTGTAAACCTTGGTATTCAGGGATTTCCACGCATCCTGCTTGTAAGACAGTTTTGTCTGTGCCTTCTGATATTTTTCTTTTTTTGATACATAGGTTGCTACCATGGCTGATACAAGTGATTCCGTATCAAGACCTGATATCATACCTGACATACGTACTGTCATGTCTGACCTCCTATCTTCTTTCGTCTACCATGATTCCCGCCATCTCCCAGACTTTGGCTATCATGTCCAGGGTCTTCTCCGGTGGGAACTCTTTGATAACTTCCTTTGTGTCTTTATCTATGATCTTGATGGTGACACGGTTGGTAGCCTCATGAATGCCAAAGACAGCCTCTTCGTTGTGGGCATTCTTGTTGATCGTATCAACCGCCTGTCGGATCTGCTCATTGCTGGCTTGTCCGTCCTCGCGGATATTGGCAACATTCGCTGCGCTCTCTCCTGTGATCGTAAACGCTTCCGGTGTCTTCTGCTGCATATTCATGTCATTGGCAGCACCTGCGCCTCCTGCGTCTGATGCACTCTGTACCGTCACATTAGCACTTCCCTGGCTCTGGTAACTGGTATTGATCGGTTTCATTGATTCTACTTTCATCCCTACACCTCCGTGTGCAAAATATAAATGTCATCA
Organism: bacterium; assembly: GCA_963661325.1. Lineage (GTDB taxonomy): Bacteria > Bacillota > Clostridia > Lachnospirales > Lachnospiraceae > Pararoseburia. The sequence goes on along the minus strand of CAVLBP010000025.1, from coordinate 19,839 downwards.
ATTCTTCTATATCTTATATCGACGACAGCCCGGATTTCTTAACCCCATATATCAAAAGAGATCCACGGTTTCCTCCGCAGATCTCTTTTCATGGATCCTTTTTGTTTAAAACAGATCTTCCAGAACTTCCAAGCCTTCCACATTCATGGATTCCTTGGTCTCTTCCTGAATCTGTAAATATACTTCCTTTCGATAGATCGGCACATCCTTTGGTGCTGAGATACCGATCTTGATCTGGTCTCCGCGGATCTCCAATACACTGATCTCTATGTTGTTGTTGATAACGATGGATTCGCCTTTTTTTCTCGTCAATGCCAGCATCTCTTACTCACCTGCCTTCTCTTTTCTGCTCTTTAAAATGTCGTAAATCGGGAAACGTGTCTGTACATCATCCTCCACGATGATCTGCTCACCGCAAAGTTTGTCCGTATTGATGATGATCGGTCCTTTCAGATTGATGGTCATCCCGGTAATATCAGACGGTACACGAATGGTCACCAACACAAAGAGATCATCCTCCGTAAACTCACCCAGAGGTGACAAGAGTTCATCATTGACCGTCGGATTGTAGTCCGGACAGATTCCTGCCGGGTCTACCACCGGCATGGCAAACTGCGGCTCATCCAAGGACTGCAGCCACATGATCTTTCCCCTTTTTTCCTCATCAAAGATCAGGGTAAAGTGCTTCATATCCGGATATCCGATCAATCCCCTTCCCAAAGTGATGATCTTATCCTCCGCTATATCGATTTCCCCAAATAATCTCGTTTCTACTCGCATATTTCTCTCCTTTTGTGTCATCTATGCATCTTATAAATAGTTCAAGAGTGTCATACCACTCAATTTTCCTGCCGCCGTCAGGGAGGACTGATAAGCATTATACATGGCAGTATAGTTGATAATGATCTCAGAAAGGTCCAGATTATCATTCTCGGACTGGAGTTCCTCCAGCGTCTCCTGCTGGTTACTCATTCTGATCTCCGTCAACTCCAGCTGATCCACGGTACAGCCCACCTGCGTGATAGACAGGTTGATCTTATTGATATAGGTATCTGTCTTACAAATTTCTGAACTGAACAGATTCTGCAGATGATCATCCGCATAATCTGCCTCCTTTTGTGCTGCCGTGATCCAATCATCCAGTTTTGTCTGATATTCCTCCCCCGCATACTGGGATTCACTTTTCATGGATTTGAGTTCTGTCAGCTTGTCATGAGCCGTGATGGCATTGCTGACTGCTGTGATCATGTCATCAATATCTCTTTGGATATCGCTATTAAACGCACTGGATGCTTCTGTATTGACTGTCAGTTCCTGATTGCTGGCTACCGTGTAATTGATGTCATATGTGATCTCTTTGCCATCTTCATCATATTTTTTATAAGATACCGGATTGGCAGCGTCGGTCTTATTGGTACAATTGAAGTAATACTCAGGTCGCAGGTCTCCCTGATCGAACCCGGTCTTATCATACGTCGTGGAAATCGACGTCTTGTTGGTACGAAACTCTGAAGATACCTGATCCCCCAGTACAATATTTCCGTTTTCTTTGATCAGTACCAGATCATTTTCTCCGACCATTTTTTGACCCATGGCTGTCTGCCAGTCATCTTCCGAATCAAAGATATACATTGTCCTTGCCGGATCCGCTGCAGTACCGGATGCATCTACGGCATTTGCCGTCTGATAGGTAAAGGTCGATCCATCCGCATTGGTTCCTGTCTGATCAGTCGCATTGGCAAGATCTATGGTCATAGTCTGTATATTTCCGCTTGTATCCTTTGTAGTATAAGAGAATGCCGTTAAATCATCAATCTTGTCGTAAGAAGTACGAAGTCTATAGTAATCAGACTCTGTAGTGTCGGCAATATCATTATTTAATACTTCCGTCTGTGTCGCAGGCACCTTGACTCCGCCGCTGTAATAACGAAAACTTTCCAGATCCGCATAGGTAAAATTCTGATCGATCTCATAAGATGTCTTTGTCTCATTTTCCGTGAATACCAGATTCTGATCTGTCCGGTAACCGGTAAAGACGGTTCTGCCTGCATAATCTGCGTTGCCCTCAGCGTATAACTGACTCTGCAAGGACTTCAACTGTGTAAGGATGGTATTGCGGTCTTCCTGATTCAGGGTATCCGTCGATCCATTGACACACTGGGTGCGCACGTCCTTCATCAGCGACATCATATTGGTCAGCGCTGTCTCAGTCACATCCAGCCAGGACTGCGCATCCGGTATGTTTTTTTTATAATACTGCTCCACCCGGCTAAGGCTGGTGCTCAGGCGCAGCGACCGGATAGCAACTACCGGATCATCCGACGGCTTATCGATCTTTTTCTGGGTTGTCATCTGATTCATCGCTGAATTGACACTAGTCTTGGTTCCATTGATATTATAGGATGAATTTCTAAGTATCATATTATTTGTAACACGCATAGATATCACCTTTTCCTTCCGTCAATTATATCAAGTATTTTATACACCTGTCTCCAGGATCAACTGTTCATACATCTCAGCCAAGACCGAAATGCACTTGGACGCCAGATTGTATGCATTCTGGAACTTGATCAGATCCAGGGCTTCCTCATCCTCATCCACACCGGAAATGGACTGTCTCTGGTTATCAATGGTCGTACTGATGCTGGTGTAGTTTTCTGTAAATGCACTGCATTCCTGCGTATCTACCGTGATATCCGCATAGATACACTGTAAAAAGGTATCTGCGCCACCGCCACGGAAGAGTTTGGTATCGCTTTGCAGTTTAGCAAGTTTTTCAATCAGATCATAGGCATCTGTTCCATCGTCTGTATCTGACTGCACATGTGTAGCAAAATGGCTGGGATCACTGCAGGCATCTGCTATCTTTACATTTCCCGCTGTCAATTGATAATAGTTATTTGATTTTGAAGAAAATGTAGTCCCTGTCTTATTTCCCGACGCATCGGTTGTGGTCAGGCTCTCTGACATATCATACTCCGCACCTGACGCCTTATTCTGCGCTACAAAAACGGAACCCATTGCATCGCCGTTGGCATCTACACCAGTTCGTTCGATGCTATTGAAGGCCTCACAAAAAGACCGCAGGAAGGTGTTCATCTGATTCATGTAATATGGAATTCCCATGTAATTGACACTGTCACCGATGACCAGTTTCTTGTTAGAAAGATTGGTCTGTTCATCTGTCGTAAGGGCTGTGGTCAGGTCAAAGGTAAAGGATGTAATATTCCCATCCGCATCTGTCTCACAGGAAAAGGCGTCATAATGGTATTCTTTGTTGTTGACCCAGATCACACCGGAAGCCGGAAGATTCAGATCATCAATATCTGTGATACTGACCCCTGTAATGGTCATGCTATTGCTCGTTGAAGCAGTCACACGACCGGTCAGATTTGCGGCATTATTACCATCACGGATCTGAAACATGGCAGACAACTCCCCGCTCATATTAGTCGCGGTAGCATCAAAACTCGCCCCTGTCGCACTCCAGACGATATCATACAATCCATCCGCATCGGACTGGTTGTACTTATATTCTCTGGAAACACAGGACAGGGCATTGTAGTCATAATTGTCTACCAGTGTCTGTCCATTGATCTTTACCGTGTAATAGGTCGCTCCTGTGTATTGATCTGAAAAATTGCTGTTGGTAACCTCCTTTTCACTGACCGTTGTTGGCACGATCTTGGAAAGCTGATCTACAAGTGTGGCGCGCTGATCGCGGAGTTCATTCGCATGTCCGCCTTCCATTTCTATGATATTGATCTGCTTATTCAGCATGGAGATCTTGTTAGCAATAGAATTAACACTGTCCACTGTCGTCTTGATCTCATCATTAATGGAAACCTGCAGACTCTGCATCTGCTGAGCCACACTATTGAAATAGGTACATAACTCCTGCGCATTACTCAAAAATTCGTTGCGTGATGCACTGGATCCGGCATTTGTCTTGACTGCATCCAAAGAATTAAACATCTTTGCATAGATGGTAGAAAATCCGGTGGCCGATGACGTAGAAGACGTTCCATCTGTATAATAATTCTGAATCTGCTCCATATAATAGAGTTTCTTCTCATATAACCCCAGCGTAGACTGATTGTTCCAGTATTTTTCGTCATAATATTCATCACGCAGCTGGGTTACAGACTCTGCTGTGACACCGGTTCCCGTACTGCCATATCTCTGGTAACAGCGCAGGGCAGAAGAAGCCGTCAGGTTGACCGTCTGCTTGCTATAGCCGGTTGTCTGCACGTTTGAGATATTATTGGCTGTTGTATTGATGGATGCCTGTGCTGCATTGAGTCCGGAATATGCAACAGTCAGACCAAAAAATGATGATGGCATGTTCTTTCCTCCTATAATGAAGTCAGCAGATATTCAATCATGGATGAGACCACATTGATGTATCGGCTGGATGCATTGTACGCTGATTGATAGCGGATCATATTGGTCAGTTCTTCATCAGAAGACACACCGACAATCATCTGTCGGTTGTTATCTATGGTATCTGCCGTAGATTGGAGACTTTCCGAGGTCGTGCTGTAGACAGACCCCACGGTGCCAATCTCTCCGATCCACTTGGTGTAAAAATCCGTAAAAGTACACGGTGTTGTATCATTCGGATTCAGCACATAACTTGCATCATCCCAGATTTTTTCCAAACTGGAACCCAGGGCATAATTGATTTCTCCTGTCTGAGTCTTGTAAGGAATCAAACTCTTTTCCTCCACAATATCCGGATTGACCCGAGTGTCCTCGATCGTATAGCACTTGGACAGATCACTGCTGTCTTCCTCGTTATAGACATAGACGCTTGTGCCGTCAGACAAGGATACCTTGGTATAACGGTCACATCCGATGCGAGAGAAAAGTTCATGCGGTGGTAACTCTCCGTCGCTTCCCACCGAAGCATTCTCCTCATCCAGGACTTTGGTATCCGCCGTGATGACCCAGGTCTTTCCCGTAGCATCCGTTCCGGTCATCGTCCCGCCTCCAAGGTTGGTGTTCAGGCTTCCATATGTCGTATTCGGGCACAGGGTATCATTGATGGCTGTCACAATGCTATGGAAAAGCGTATCTAATTCTGCCTGTGTATTCATCATAACGGAATTCGACAGCCCCTTGCTATAATCTGATGCGCTCAGTCCGCTCATATCAAGGTAAGTGGCATGATGGTCACCCCTTGCCAAAAGCAGTGCCTTCACCTCGCCTACATCTGTATTATTCTCAGCATTGGCATTGCCTGTGTCAAATACATAATAATAGTCTTCGTTATCTGTATCTGATAACTGAGGCCAGTAGGGCGTCTTAAAGCCTGTTGTCATATCCTCTTTCATGGCAATCTGATAAACGCTGTTTTCTGTAACAAATTCCACGTTATCAATCTGTACTTTTACAACGCCATCTACATTTTCGGAATATGATACCTTTGCAAGCGTTGACAACTCGTCCAGATACAGATCTCTTGTATCGCGCAGATCCATCGCTGTTTCAACGCCTGCAGACTCCACTCTTTGTATTTGTAAATTCAGTTCCTGGATTTTACTTCCCAGTTCGTTGATACGGCTGACATCATCAGAGATCTTACGATTGATCGTAGACTGATAATCCTGCAGTCCCTGATTCAGACTTCCCACACGGCTGACAAAAAGTGTTGCCTTCTGCATGACAAGGTTCTGATTGACCGCATCTGACGGATCCTTGGCAAATTCAGAAAACGCCTCATAAAGATCAGCCAGTGCCGTCTGAAAGGATTCCCCCTGTGTCTCCTGTAAGTAGGTCTCCACCTCGGAAACCGCATCATAACTGGCGGCATAGAATGCCTGACGTCCTGTCTCGGACCGATATGCTTTATCTAAAAAAACATCTCTCGCATGAACCACATCACCGATATCCACACCGAGCCCTGCCCGCTGTGTGCTGATAGATGCTGATGCAAAAGATGAATAATTCCGATCTGCAAATACAACCTGTTGGCGCACATAGCCTTTTGTATTTACATTTGCTAAATTGTTGGCTACAACATTTAATGCATTTTGTTGTGTCTGTAATCCTGACGCTCCCACGTACAAGCTTCCGAATCCATTAGCCATGGTTGTCCTCCTCTAATCTTCATTCAAAAGCTGCGGTTATCCTTTTATTGGGATGTATCAAAATTGCTGCTTCCAAGCAGTTCTCCCGTGTTGTAGGCATTCTTGTCATAATTTGCCGTCTCGGGTGCCTGCCTCAGACTCTTGAACAAAGTCAGGTCAAACTCAACCATCTCTAATGCTTGCTGCAAAAGAAGACTGTTTTGTGCGTTCGCCGTCTGTAAACGGGTAGCAACATCCACAAGTCCATCTCTGGCAGCGGTCAGATCAGACTGTTCTCTGGGTTGTGTCTGCAGTTGCTCTATGACATTTGTCACAGTAAACTGCTCTCCATCATGGCCCAGAACCACAGCCATATCCCGAAGAATACCCATACGCTTGTTTTCCAGATTTTTAAGGTCACTGCTGATAGACTCTTCCGCAGCAGTCACCTCTTCTAAATCAGCCACTGCACCCTTTATAATAGCCTGCTTTTTGGTCTCAGACAATTCCAGCAATCTGGCATAACACGACTCTTCTTTTTTCATTCCTACGAGTAATTCTTCTACTAAACTAGCCACTTACGGTTCTCCTTACAGTCCCATCTGATATTTTTCAAGCAATTTGCTTGCAAAATCTCCGGTATCTACCTGATAATCATTTGACTCGTACTTTGATTTCATTTCAGCAACTTTATCTTCCCTGATATCCGAAGCTTCTGCGACTGCCTTCTTTGCGACCTGATAGTCACGTCCAAAAGATGATATCTGTACCTCGTCTCTTCCCATGCCGGTCGCTGACGCAGAACGGGTAGTCGAAGTCTTATTCGTCTTGTAGAGCTGTGCTACCTGATTATATGCTTCTATACGCATAATGGCACTCTCCCTTCTTCCTTGAAAATGAAGCTCTTTTTGCTTTACACAATGATTATCGGCAGAAATTTGGATAATATTATACCCCGGTATAAAATTTGTGCAGAATGCACTCACTCTATACCGGGGTAGTCATGTCCTACTTTTCTGCGGATTCCTCTGCAGATACCATATACTTATCCAACTGTCTGGCAACCTGCAGCACCTGATCCAAAATATCCTTGGTATTGTCTGCATTCGTCAGATTCTCGCTGCTCAGGTTCTCCGCCTGGGCACTGGAAGCCGTCACTTCCTGCGTGGTCGCAGACAACTGGGTGATATTGTCTACAATCTGATTGTTGGCCTCAGACAGATTGCTCAGCATGGAGTCGATCTCCTCGATGTTGCCGGTCAGTTCATTGACATTGACATTCATCTTTTCGAAGGTCTCTACTGCCTGTCCGATCAGGGAATCCTGACGGTCTGCAGCCTCAGCTGACTGAGCCACCACCTGTACTGCCTCAGATGCATTTTCTGATAACTCCTCCAGGATAGCGGCTATATTTTCCGTCTCTACCCTTGTCTTTTCTGCCAACTGACGGATCTCATCCGCAACTACCGCAAAGCCACGACCTGCCTCCCCGGCTCTTGCACTCTCGATAGAGGCATTCAGTGCCAAGAGATTGGTCTGACTTGAAATGTCAAAGATCGTACCTGCTATACCTTTGACTGCTTCGGCTCTCTCCTGCAAAGACTGCATGGTAGATGATACATTGCCATTGGTCTCCGCGATCTTCTTGGACTGATCCTTGATCTCATTCATGATCCGCAGGTTCTCGTCATTCAAAGATCTGGACGTCTCCGCGATACTCACCATATTCTCTGAACGCTGCAGAGTCTCCTCGATGGAATCCTGAATATTCTGGGTCATAACCGACTGGTTCTGGATATTCTCTGCCGTAGACTGTGTACTGTCAGAAATATCACGTACCGCTCCTGTCACAACGCCGGTGGATTCGTTTAACTGCGTCATGATATCCATGGCGCCTGCGGTACCCTTTCGCACCTCGTCCGCAACATAGATCACATCATGCATCATCTTTTCCTGCTGCTCTTTTTCCTCCTGGATGCTGCCCAGCATATCCTCACGGAAACGCTTACCGGTACGCTCCACAAAGCAAACAACGATCAGATAGAAAATAACCACTACGGTAGCCGTCGAAATGTCAAGTACATCGACTTCACAATCCGGCTTGAAGAACTTGTGGATATTGGTTGCCACCTGCACAAGTCCGGTCGTCAGGCAGGATGCCGCAATAAAACGCGCATCATAGTATAGGATAAAGACTGCAATCGGTGCTGCCACCGCGAAACGCATATAGTAACTGTCAAACGCCCATGTCATCAGGAAAGTCAGCATAGACAAGGTGACCATAGACACCCACTTGATACCGGTGCTGCATCTGTCCTTTTTGTAGAAGCCAAACATAATAAGTACCGCTCCCAATGACAGGATAAATGTCGCCATGGTAAATCCCATGGTGCGGTAGCCACGTAAAAAAGCGATCAGTACAATTAGAAAATCACAAAAAGCAAACACGCTAAAAGTGATCAGATTCAGATGGTTGACTTTTCCCACCTGCATGTCACCATCTGCATACAGGTATCTTTTTTTCTCTTCCATATATTCCTTCTCCTCTTTGCCGCTGCAATATATGTATCAATTATACAAAATATGTCGCAAAATTCCAAATATTTCTGTGTATTTTCTTGTTTTTCCTATTTTTCTGTTACGGAAGCAGCAAAGACCGCGCAAACATAAAATGCCCTCCCCTGATCGTGGGGAGGGCATTCTGAATATCTTATCTGAAATAATGATTATCTTCTGCTCTGAAGTTCTGCAACGTTTGCATCTACTCTTTCCTTAGAAAGCGGATAGATGAAGAGCAATACCAGACCGCAAAGGATGTAGATGACTGCCGGGAAGAAGGTTGACAGGTTGTAGATGCCATTGGCAACTTCCTGTGTCTGTCCTGCTGCGAGTTCATCATAACCAATCCAGCCAAGTGCCCATCCGGAAAGACCACCGGCAATCGCCTGTCCGATCTTTCTTGAGAAGGAATAAACACCGTAAATCGTACCATCATCACGGGATCCGGTCTGTACTTCAAGATCATCAATAACGTCTGTAACAAGTGCCCAGCACTGTGTCTGGAAGAAGTACATACCAAGCATTGCAAAGAATGCTCCTACAACAAATGCCCATACATTGGTAATATGAAGGATACCAAGAAGTGCATACAGGATACCGGAAGCAAACATACCAACAACACCGCACTCCTTCTTACCAAACTTGGAAGCAAGTTTTGTTGAGCAGGTTGCAAGGATAATGATACATGGCAGCATCAAGAGTGAGAATACGGAAAGTGCCGTTGTATTCTTGAAGTAATCCGCGAACAGATAAGTGTTGATTCCCTGTGACATCAGCGATGCCAGCAGAAGCAGTACTGCTGCAAGGATCATGCCAAGCAGAGAACGGCTGGTAAAGAGTGTCTTTAAGGTCTGTCCGATGGATGTTCTTTCTGATGCAGGCTTTGGCACATACTCTACACGCTCGGTCGTCAGTGTATAGCAAAGCAGATAACATACAATAGCGATCACGGAAAATACGCCTGCAATGATAGAGATATTGGATGCAGATACAACCTGATTTCCCTGTGCGTCTGTCTGATATACAAACATTGGTGCCATAACTCCGATCAGGATACCGGCAACAGTACCACCAACAGAACGGAATACAGAAAGGGAACTTCTATCCTTCGGGTCGTTGGAAATAACAGATGCCATAGATCCGTAAGGAATATTGATGGATGTATAGAAGAAAGATCCCCAAAGCAGGTAGGTAATAAACATATAAGCTACCTTTGCGCCGTAGGAAGCATCTACTAAAAATGACTGATACATCATAAAGGATGCCAATGCTACAAATGCGCACATACGCAGGATCCATGGACGGATACGTCCGTTCTTGGTCGGCTTGGAATTATCAACGATACGTCCCATACCAATATCCGTAAAGGCATCAAAACAACGTGCGACCAAAAACATGGTTCCTACCATTCCGGCAGAAATACCCATGACCTTGGTATAAAATACCATTACATAACTGCTTGCGAAGATAAATGAAAAATCGTTTGCAAGATCTCCGAACATGTAACCGAATTTGTCACGTGCACCGAAAGGTCTTACTTCTTTTGTGTTACTCATCGTACACTCCTCCTTAATTTTCTTGTTTTAAATTGTTTTTTCCGGACTATTTCTTTTTAATCTTATTTAATCTGGCATTGATATCCAGAAGTTCTTCCTTGGTGAACTTCTTATCTACGCCTGCGGTTCCCAGCATATTCAACATACGCTTTACGGTAAAGCCACCAAGCATCTTGAGCATGTCCTCGTTCATCTCAAATCCTGCTCCGGCGCCCTTTTTGTCCTTGCCGCCAGCTTCTTTCATGAGTTTCATGAAGAGTTCACCCAAAAAGATCTTGCCCTTCATGGTCGCCATGATCTCGCCCATAGTGTCATTGATATTGAAATAACCTTCCGGCTGTTCGATCTCAAACCAGTTGATGACTTCGCCTTCTTCTTTCATGCGATATGCCTCGTTAAACGTATCAACCTTGTTGATCTTGCTCTCATCGCTGCAATCCCCGGCTTTTGCCACCAGTGTGCTCGTTCCTTCGTTTGGCACATCAAAATAGAAGAAATGTACATCACTTGTCTGCTTGCCAAGGCTCTTACCATTGACAAAGAGTTCTACCTCCGGCTGGTTTGAATAGACCGTTACCTTTGTGGTATCTTCCACACGGTCTACATAACGTTTGCCACAGATATGTACAAAAGGATCATCTGATAACCATGCCTTGTATGCATAGAAGGAATCCTTTTTGTACTTTCTGTCAAAGGTTACCAGTCCCTTGTGGTTCATACCGTTTTCGCCGCCTTCTGCTCTGGCATCTGCCGCGAAATCAAACATGTTCCATACATGGGTTGCCCAGATAAAGTCTCTGGTAAAGAGCTGCTTAATCAGTTCTTCATGGTAATATGCCTGATATTCCTCTGTATAATCGCCCTGCTTTGGATCTGATGTATGCCAGTTCAGTGCCTCGCATCCATACTCACTCATACCTACCGGAATATTTGGGTATTTCTTGTGGAACTTATCAAAAAATGCTCCGTTCATATCCGTTGTTCCGCCGTACCATCCATAATAATGGTTGTAAGAGATAACATCCGGGATCTGGATGTATTCAGCATCCATACTGCACATGGAAACAACTGCAATGGTTGTCAGTCTGGTCGGATCCATCTTGTGGCAGAGGTCATTCAAAATCTTGTGGTTTTCTACAAGATCCGGATCATCTGCCCCCTTCATGGTGATCTCATTAGAAAGTCCCCATACAACGATACATGGGTGATTATAATTCTGTGTGATCAGTTCCTTCATCTGTGAGATCGTATTTTCACGTCCATTCGGCATGTGCTGGGAAATATATGGAATCTCAGCCCAGATAACAAGTCCCACCTCATCACAGATATCGTAAAAGTCCTGATCATGCTGATAGTGTGCCAGGCGGATGGTATTTGCCCCCATCTCAAGAATCAGATCTATATCCTCCTGATGCTCTTTCTTTGTCAGTGCATTACCAATATGAGGTCTGTCCTGATGGCGGGATACACCATGCAGTGGATAGCGCTCTCCGTTTAAGATAAATCCTTTTTCCGGATCGATAGCAAAAGTTCTGCAGCCGAAACGTGTACTTCTTTCATCTAATACAGCACCATTTCTCTTCAAGCTAACTTCTGCCGTGTAAAGATGTGGATCCTTGCGTCCATTCCAAAGATGTACGTTTTCGATCTCGAAAGTAGCCTTTGTCTCATCAGCAGAAGTAGTCCTTGTTGCTACTACTTCTTGACCGTCCTTGATGACATACTCTAAAGTATCGCCATCTGCTGCATCCGTCACAAAAACTTCTACCTCAACGCTGGCATTGGCACCCTCAACGGTCGGTGTTACTGCAATGCCATGTGTACCATAGTAATCAAGATCGAAGTGTGCATCCGAAACACCCAGCACATTCACATCGCGATAAAGACCACCATAGAATGTGAAATCAGCCCTCTGCGGATAGACACGGTCATTCGGTGCATTGTCCACTGCAACTACGATCTCATTATCCTGAGCCAAAAGATCCGTCACATTGACTCTCCAGGTAGAATAACCTCCGTCGTGGTGTCCGGCCTCTTTTCCGTTGACATAAAGTGTCGCACTGGAATTGGCTCCCTCAAACTCCACATAAATGATCGGGTCAGTTCCGAACTCATCACGCTTCATACTTTTTGCATAATAACAGGTCCCACGATAATAATCATTGCCGCCGTCCTGTCCGTCATCACCATTCCAGGTATGTGGCAGATCTATCGTATCCCAGTTTCCCTGAGACAAAACAGATGTGCCCTCTGCAACAGAAACAGCATCCTTTGTAAACTGCCAGGATGCATTGATGTTCTTCTTCGTTGCCATATCCTTTTCCTCCTTTTCCGTAAACAAGTGACTTGTGTATATCTTTCTCTTGCTTTTGTGACCACAGTATAGCAATTTAGGATAAGTCACTCTTGTATTGCTTTTGCATTTTTGGTAAAATTTTTACATAATTTCGTTTTTTCATAAATGTTTTACAGGTTTTGGCAAATGAAGAAAAAGCAAGATATGTAAGATATTCTATGAATTGAAAGGAGTTTTTTATGTCATTTGAGCAAATAAGCATTACAGATTTCTTCAGTTTATTTAGACAGACCATTCTGGACACCTACAAATTGGATTCTTATCTTATGCAAGCTCCCTACCATGATTTTGAGAAAATGGATCGGGGCATACGCCGCATGATCTGGGGAGAGTATTCAACCAGCCCCCTTATTTTTTCCCTTGACGACGAATCTCCTTACCGTATTGTTGTGTTGGAAAGTTCTCTTGGTTTCTACAATATGATCATCTCATTGACAGATGCTGAAGATCCTGACCTGATCGGTATCATGCCATTTCTGACTGAGCCCATCACGCAGGCAACGATCAACCGCATCATAAAAGAAAACGGCATTTCTCCACAGCATACCGCTACCATGTCACATTTTTATCTGGCACTTCCTGTGATAGAACTCAACGATCTGCTGCTGACAACGGAACATCTGATCACTTTCTTTTTCCCGGCATTTGCAGATCATCAGGTAGAATATGTCAATTACAAATCTGAGAAGCATACCATCAACCCCAGTGAAGAACGTTTTCATAAGTTTTCATCCGATTATATTGAAGAACTGCACCAGCGGATGGAAGCATGCTGTAAGTCCATCACTGCCGGCAATCAGGCAAAGGCTCTGGACGATATGAAGTCCTTTCTTGACTTCACCTCCGCCTTCCATGCGGCGCCGCTTCCGCAGATGCGGCACGAGTTGCATTCTCTCAATGCATTTCTTGGATCCAGATTATTCGAGACTGCAGTGCATCCTTTCTATATCCTGAATCAGATGCAGGCATTTGAGTTAAAGATTGCAGAGACCAATTCACACAGAGAACTGTCTCGTCTGCCTTTTGACATGACAAGAAAGTACTCCATGCTCGCCAAAAATTATACATATGAGAAATACTCATATCTGATCCGCAATGTCGTCAACTATATCGATCAACATTTATCTGCTGACTTGAGCCTTTCTGTACTCGCAGAGGAATTTGACAAAAATCCTTCTTATCTGTCAAATGCATTTAAAAAAGAAGTCGGCGAAACGCTGACTTCTTATATCGGTAAGCAGCGTATCCAATCATCCCTGCGCTACTTTAATACGACCACTATGAGCGTCGCTGAGGTCGCTGAGGCAGTCGGTATCCCTGATTTCGGTTATTTTTCTAAACTCTTTAAAAAACACGTCGGGGTCAGCCCGCGTGAATATAAAAAAATGCTGGATAAATAGGGCTAGGATTTTTGCCCTGCAAAACTCATGGCTGTCGGTGATACCGCCAGTCCGCCAAGACTTGTCTCCTTGATCGAAGAAGGCATGTCATTGCCGATCCTGCGCATAGCATCAATGACTTCATCTGCCGGAATGGCAGATGTGATCCCTGCCAAGGCCAGTTGGGCTGAGGTCAGCGCATTCACTGCACCGGCTACATTACGCTTGATGCAGGGAACTTCAACCAGCCCCCCGACCGGGTCACAGGCAAGTCCCAGCATATTCTTGAGGGCAAATGCTGCCGCATCTGCAATCTGCCTGGCAGTTCCCCCTTGTAAATAAGCAAGTCCACCTGCCGCCATGGCACTAGCAGAGCCGATCTCTGCCTGGCAGCCGCCGGACGCTCCTGCAATAGAAGCATTCTCTGCAATGACTGCACCAATACCGGCAGAGACAAACATAGCCTCAACCATCTTCTCCTCCGGCAGAGAAAGTCCCTCCTCTACCACCAGAAAAACTGCCGGGATCACACCGCAGGATCCCGCCGTAGGTGCTGCCACGATACGGTGCATGCAGGCATTGGACTCTCCCATCTTGATGGCTTTTTCCATGACCTGTCCCACAAGATCGCCGCAGATATTAGCACCCCTGGCATTGTAGGCACGCAGTCTCTCTCCCGCCCCGCCAGCCATACCGGATGCAGAGTGTATGGTCGGATCATAGGCTGCATCTGCATCTTTCATTGCCTGATACATATGGCGCATAGTCGCAAAAGATGTCTCATAGGAAACACCTCTTTCCTCCATATCTGCCTGCAAAACAATCTGCCAGAAAGGACATATCTTCTCTTCACTTTGTCTGATAATGTCTGCTATTGAATGATACATCTGTTTATTCTCCCGCCATTCCAAGATAGGTCACCTTGCGGATACCTGCTGATTCTCGCAAGCCCGCAAGAAGATCCTGCGGCACTTCCTGATCACATTCCACCACCATAACAGCCTCGCCACCCCGGTTGGATCGATACAACTGCATGTAGGCGATATTCACGCCATGGTCTGACAATGTCGATGTCACCTGTGCCACATGCCCCGGCTGATCCTGATTGTGCACGACAAGTGTCGGATAATCCCCGGAAAAATTCGTATCAATCCCATCCAGTGATGCTATATTGATGCGGCTCCCCCCTAATGATTGTCCCACCACTTCCAAACTTCGTCCGGATATCCCCTGTAAAATCAGCTGGGCTGTATTGGGATGTGCCTCTTTCAGGCTCGCCCTGCCAAATTCCACAGAAATACCCTGTTTTATCGCCAGTTCCAGAGCCTGTGGGATTCTCGTATCATCCGTCTGCATGCCCAGAAGTCCTGCGACAAGTGCCTTTTTTGTCCCGTGTCCTTCTCCGGTCGCCAGAAATGACCCATATAAATTGATCCGGGCACGCTCCAAAGGTTCCCCCAAAAGTCTGCCGGAAATGTAGCCGATCTTGACGGCTCCCGCTGTATGAGAACTGGACGGTCCTACCATGACCGGTCCTACCACCTCAAAGATGTTCATATGCAATCCTCTACTTTATCAATTCTGCAACAACAGCACTGATGACCTTGCCGTCAGCCTTGCCCTTGAGATCAGCCATAACGGCTTTCATGATCTGTCCCTTGTTGCCGGTTGCGATCACATCCGCAAACTTCTCCTGCAAATATGCCTTGACTTCCTCAGCATCCATCTGCTTTGGTGCAAATTCGCTCATGATCTCATAGCGCTTCTTGTATTCTTCCAAGAGATCTCCCCTGCTTTCCGGACAAGTATCGATCTGTTCCTTGCAAGACTTTAACTCCTTTAAGATGGCTGCATTTACCATATCATCCGGGATATCCTCACGGCAGCCCGCATCAATACCGCTCTTTTTGGCAGCGGACACCAAAACAGAGATCGCATCCTTGCGGAACTTATCCTTTGCCTTCATTGCTGCAATCATCGCATCCTGTAATTCTTTCATCTTACTCATGATGTATTCCTTCTTTCCTGCTTTTATAAAATCTTTACTGCTACCTATTATAGCACAGCCTGTCTGCTTGCAAATGTCTATTTTGTATCTTCGGCGATGTCACAGACGGCATCCAAGGAAATCTCTGTAGCATCACTAAAGATCAGAGCACGCGCGTAGGCATCCAGACGTTTGAGACTGCCGGTATGCTCCAGATAAGCACCGCCCTCTTTCTTCTCATCCGGCACAAAATAAGTCACACGAATCGGCAACCCATCCGCCCCGCTCTCCTGTAAACGTGACAAAAGATATTGCAATTTCTCATCCAGACGCTCCTTGGCATCCTCATCTAGTTCGGCTCTCTCCTCTGTCAAACGACCGGTCTCTGCTATCGCCGCCTCATGTCCGGTCAGGGCAGAAAAAGGTGAAAACTGCGCCGCCCGGTCATATAGAGACATCCGGGGATGCTTCTTTGAGACCGGATGCGGCAGATCTATGATATCACTGTAGTCCCTGTTTTTTCTCTGCATCATGCCCTGTGCCCTCCGATCTGACGGTTGCGGTCTTTTGCCGTCGCGCCCTCCCGCAGATTCATGCCTTTTAAGATGGCGTTCTTGCCATATTTTTTCTTAATGTCGATTACGGCGTGCTGGATATTTTTCTCACGCTCCAGATCCTTTTTCTCCTGCCGGTCCTCTGCCTCTTTCCTCTGATAATCGGTAAAGAGATCCAACTGCTCATAGGTCTGCTCTTCCCGGGCATCTGCCTCCGCGATCAAGTGGTTGACCGAAAGGTTGATCCGGCGTACCAGAAGATCCGGATCCACAATGCGGTCATAAAGTGCCAAGACCCTTTCTGTCACCAAGCGGGTCGAGGAAGTGTGCCTGCCCAGATTGACTGTACCATGTGCATGCTTGGGTACAGACCTGCCATAACGGTCGATGGCGACCTCTCCATGATATGCTTTGCGACGCTTGGGATCTGTCAGATTCTCGATATCATAGCCGATCGTCAGCACGACCTGATCTGTCACCAGCTCCTTGTCTACCAGATCCAAGACCTGCAAGTCGATCATCTCCTGTACGACCAGCCGGGTCTTGGCAAAATCATAGGGGCACTGTAAGACCTGGCCTGAACAGAGGCTGTTGGTCGTCGGGCGGTAGGACTTGATCATGTCCATCGTGCAGGGTTCATAACCCCAGGCATGGTCGATCAGAAGTTCTGCGTTGACGCCAAACATCCGATACAAAAGATCCTCATTGTAGAAATCATCCTCATGCCCGATCGAACAGCGCGCCACATCCCCCATAGTGTAGATACCGCTCGCTTCCAGTTTGCGCGCATAGCCAGCGCCGACACGCCAGAAATCTGTCAGAGGTCTGTGATCCCACAAAAGCCTGCGATAAGACATCTCATCCAATTCTGCCATACGCACGCCATCTGCATCTGCCTCCACATGCTTTGCCACAATATCCATGGCGATCTTGCAAAGATAGAGATTGGTGCCGATCCCGGCGGTCGCAGTGATACCGGTCTCTTCCAAGATATCCTGTATCATCTTCCTTGCCAAGTCTCTGGCACTCATATCATAGGTGCGCAGATAGGAAGTGACATCCATCATGACCTCATCAATGGAGTAGACATGGATGTCCTCCGGGGCTACATATTGCAGATAGATATGGTAGATCCGGGTACTGTATTCCATGTAGAGTGCCATCCGTGGCGGCGCAATCAGATAATCAATGGCAAGGGATAGATCCTTTTGCAACTCGTCATGCAAATAAGAAGTCCCCTCCAAATGATGTCCCGGTGCTGCTGCTGATCGCTTTTGATTCTCCTGCCGCACACGCTGTACGACCTCAAAAAGACGGGCTCTGCCGGGGATGCCATAAGACTTGAGCGAAGGTGTGACCGCCAGACAGATGGTCTTTTCCGTGCGGGCAGCATCTGCCACGACCAGATTGGTATTCAAAGGATCCAGATCCCGCTCCCTGCACTCTACCGATGCAAAGAAAGATTTGAGATCGATCGCAATATAGGTTCTATCCTCAGCCAAGCCTATCCCCCCTTATAATTTGATACGAAAAAAGGCACTTGTTATAGCAAATGCCCTAATTTCTTTGTTTTATGTATGATAACACATTTCGAACATATGTTCAACATCTTTATCGACGTTCCTTTACCATCATAAGGAAGGTTCCGAGCAAAAGTGCACTGGATACCCAGATGGCTTTCATGCCCCAATGTAGGGAACAGATACCGCCAAATCCTGCGCCCAGCGCAAAGATCAGGATGATCCCATAATAATGCGCCGCCTTTTTCAGGGCTCCCTTTTGATGGTCACGCAGATAGACGGACAGGCTCTCCGTTCCGCTGCGCAGATTACCGATACACATGGTGCTGGCATAACCGTATCCGTGTACCTTGCGGAAGGTCTGCACCTGCATGGAACAGGCAAAGGAAACGATCATAGTCGCCGCCATGTTATATTTTGCCGGGATAAAACCAACGACAAATAGCAAGATCATTTCGATCACGACAATGATCTGGCGCCAGTGAATGCGTTTGGCATATTTGTATTTATGACCGATCTGCTCTGCCACCAGAACGCCAAAAGCAAAGGCTACGATCGGAAAGAGATAGTGGAGTGCCGTCCTCCAATCCCCCATCAAAAAGTGCTGGCTCATGAGTACCACGTTTCCGGTCTGTGCATTGGAAAAGACCTCGTCACGCACATTGTAGGTGTATGCATCCTGAAATCCTCCGGATACCGCCAATATTGCACTCAGTACGAAGGTTTCCGATGTCTGCATCTTTTGTTTCTTACTTTCTTCCATGTCCTGCCTCTTCTATTTTAAATATATATCGAACACGATCTCCCGATCCTCCATACGCGCCGTGATCGACCCCTTATGCCCCTCCACAATACTTCTCGCTAAGGAAAGCCCGATACCAAATCCCCCAGTCTTGCCGCCTCTCGACTTATCTACCCGATAAAATCGATCAAATAACTTTGGCAGTTCCTCTGCCGGGATCGGCTGACAGGCATTTCGCACCTGTAATTGTACCCCTTTTTTCTGTTTTTGCAATGTTACACCAATAGCCGTCTCAGTTAAAGCGTATTTTAAGGCATTATCCAAAAGGATGGACAGCAGCTGACGGATGGCTGTCTCATCTCCAAGACAGAATAGATCCGGTGCGATCTGTGCCTGGATCTCATGTCCTTGCTCCTTAGCAAGATCTGCAAAAGATGCCACGACTTCCTCGGTCACCTGACTGATCGCAAATTCACCCATGGAAAGCGGTGAGTCCTCCTCATCCATACGGGACAAAGATACAAGAACATTGACCAACTGGCTCAGTTTTTCCGTCTGCTTGCGGATCTTATCGATCCACTTGTTTTCCCCGACATCCATTTCCAAGACTTTTAAACTAGTCACAATGACCGTGATCGGTGTCTTTAATTCGTGGCTGGCATCCGTGATAAACTGCTTTTGCCGGATGGACGCCTGCACAATGGGATCCACCGCCCGTCTGGAAAATATCACGACCACAACATAAACGATAACAATACATACAACCATTGCCAAAAGAGAAAGCAAGGCAACTTCTACAGCAGAGCGCATTTCCTGATGACAGTCCAAAAAGATCGCCATGTAACGATCCTCGCCATTTTTGATCACTTCATATTTATAGCCGGAGGTGTAGCCATAGCCTTCGCCGTGTTTTAGCGCAATGGCGATATAGGTGTCTGTATCCTCCTCGGTCACAGATGCAATGGCATCCAGATCTGCCTTGACCAGTTCCCCGGAGCCGGTGTAGCGCAGGACGAAATAGCGCGTCGCGTACAGGGTCTCAATATCAAACTTTTCATGCCCGCCCTTGTCGTCCTCCTGTTTTTCTTCCATGGGCATTTCGGTCGGCATGGTCC
>CAVLBP010000024.1:0-24953 GCA_963661325.1 bacterium | reverse complement strand
CTCCATGGGGCTACTTCATCGGGAGCGTGTCGATTCCAGGCACTGTGCCAGCAGCGTGTGTCCGTTGCTGTGTCGTAGGTGGAATCGCCAAGTAATGCCTGTACCGAAGCGGTAGCAGCATCAAGGTATTTCCTATCGCCATTCTCCTGATAGATTGCCAGAAAATGTTCGATCATGCCGGCAGAGCCGCAGCAGTAACAATAGGTATGCCAGTAGCCGGGCGAATGAACGAAAGGTGCACCGCTGGCTAAAATGCCATCTGTCAGGCATAAGACCCAGTCAGAGTAAAGGGATTCTCCGGTCACGCGGTACAACTGGTAAAAGAGTCGGGCTGTACCGATGGGACCCTGACATACACCCAGATAATGCAGATTGGGAAAATAGGGGTCGTTGTAGCGAACCAGTGCGGCTGTCTTTGCCTGATTGGTGTCTGCGATTGCCATGATGTAAGCCGCTCCGCCTTTGGCATACTCCAAAAAATCAGCACATTGTGTATGTTCATACAGCTTGGCAAGAATATAGGCAGTTCCGGCAGTGCCATAGAAGAAACCGGGAAAGTAACCATGTTCTCCTAAACCGAAGGCAAGGCTGTCCATGGCTTCCCAACGGTAACCGACTTCTGCTGCATCTGCCCGGGAAAGCAGATATTGACCGCCGGATGTGGCTGCATCCAGATAGGCTTTCGTTCCTGTCTTTTCATATAACCATATGAGATAGAGCAGGAGTCCACCGTCTGAAAGAATACCGATGGCACCACTCCAATAGATACGATCCTGCTCATCGTATTTGGCAAGCGAGAGCAGATGTTCGCTTACATCCTTGGCGTATTCCAGATAACGGGATTCCTGCGTTGTTTCGTATAAAAGATAGGCGACATATGCGATGCCACATGGTCCATTCATCAGACCGCCGGGAATACCAAGAAGTGTCCCTTCCCCATTTTGCTCAAAAAGTGCATCAAACGGAGCATGGGCTATGACATGATCCAATCCTTTTCTGGCCTTTGCCAGATAAATTTCATCTTCCGTCACCCGATAAAGCCGGAGAAAAAAGAGGGCGATCCCGGTGCTGCCGCCATAGAGACTGTAAGGCGAAGTCAGAACCTGATCTGCATCATTTTCCAGACCGGGACAGACATCCCAGTAAAGACCCTCTGCCGTCGTATGTTCATATTGATCGAGCCATCTTACGGTCTGCTCGATATATGGTAAGAGTTCTATTTTGTCGTTATCTCTTCCTGAGAAAAAGCCTGATAAAAAATCAGGAGAAAACTGATCCAGTATGGCGTCTGTTTTCTGCATAAAATCACCTGCTTTCAGCATTCATATAATTCCTATTGAAAAAGTATGAAATATAAGGAGATTATATATGGTGTGGAATATTCTGTCAAGAATTTTCAGAAAAGAAGTTGAGATCAGAAAAGTGTGCTATACTGTGTCTATCAAAAACTTGGAGGACATTATGGATATCAAAGAACAGATTCATGGATTATCAGAAGAAATGATAGAAAATCTTGGCAAACTGGTTGCCATTGATTCACAGTTGGCGGGGGCAAAGGAAGGAAAGCCTTTTGGCGAGGGACCGGCAGAGGCACTTCGTGTGGGACTTGAGATCGCAGAAGGACTGGGATTTCGTACCGTCAATCTCGACAACTACTGTGGTTATGCAGAAATGGGCGAGGGGGATGAGATCGTCGGTATTGCAGGACACCTGGATGTGGTTCCCACCGGCGGCGACTGGACATATGATCCTTTTACCCTGACGCGTGATGGCGACTACATCTATGGTCGTGGAACGACAGACGATAAGGGACCGGTCATTGAGGCACTATATGCCATGAAAATCCTGCGTGATTCGGGCGTCAAGTTGAATAAGCGCGTGCGTCTTATCATGGGATGCAACGAGGAGACCGGATCCAAATGTATGGAGCATTACAATGAGGTCGAAGAAGAACTCTCCTGCGGCTTTACACCGGATGCAAGTTACCCGTGCATTCATGGGGAAAAGGGACATATGTCCATGATGGCATATTCCAAGAATACCAAGATCATTTCCATGAATGGCGGCTTTGTATCAAATGCGGTATGTGATTCCTGCACGACCGTGATCCCGGCAGAGGATGGCTTGAAAGACCGTCTGGAAAAGGCTCTGGCAGAGACAGACCTACAGGAATACAAGGCGAGTCAGGAAGACGATACGATCACGATCTTTGCCAAGGGTTTGCCGGCGCACGCATCCACACCGACACTGGGTGTCAATGCAGCAGGAGTTACTTGTCAGTGTCTGGCAGAGGCAGGCTTTGTGGATGATTTTGTGACCTTCTACAATAGCCATTTAGGCACGGCATGTGACGGCGCAGGTGTGGGACTCAAGTTTGCAGACGAGTACGGAGATCTTACCTTCTGCAATGGTATCGTTAAGACTGAGGAAGGTGTCATTTCCTGCACTATTGATATCCGTGTGCCTGTGACCTTAAAGGCTGACCAGGTACGGAAGATGTGTCAGGAACATCTGGAAGATGAAAACGGACGTATTGAGATCCTTGAGATCGGTGATCCTCTTTTCTTCCCAAGAGAATCTCCGCTGGTAGAGGCTCTTTACAAGGCATATGTGGATGTGACCGGGGACAGCGAAAATCAGCCTATGGTCATCGGTGGCGGTACTTACGCCAAGTCCTTAAAGAACATCATTGCCTTTGGACCGGAGAAATTGGGCGTGGATTATCGCATCCATGGTGCGGATGAGTATATCTTAGTATCCGGCATGGAAGAATCCGTCTTGATCTACATGGAAGCGATCAAGAATCTTCTGGCAATTTAAGATCATAAAAATTGTCAAAAAAATGCATTTTCTAATTGCGAAAGAGCAGACAGCCATATATAATAATATTCGGAAATAAAGTTACATACTTTTAGATAAGAATACATTTATATAGATTGAGATAGCAAATGAGAACAACATATACATATAATGAAGGAATCAACTTCCTTCGGGCAGTTTCCATCTTGGGGATCGTGCTTTATCACATCTTTCCATTCGCCATGAAGGGAGGCTTTCTTGGCGTCTGCTTTTTCTTTTTAATATCGGGATATCTGGCAGCGAAAAAAAGCCAGATCGACTGGGACAATGAGAACTTTCGCATTCGTAAATATTATATCAAAAAAGGGCTACGCATATATCCGGCACTCTATATCATGGTCATGTCGGTCATTGCCTTTTTTACCATCTTTCATCAGGAACTTTTATTAGGGGCAAGAGAGGAGGCGGCAAGCATCTTTCTCGGTTATAACAACTGGTGGCAGATGCTAACACAGGCGTCTTATTTCATGAAGATCACCGAGCATTCGCCATTTACCCATCTTTGGTATCTGGGCGTGGAAATGGAACTTTTGATCCTGTGGCCACTTCTCTTTTTACTTTATAAGAAATGGATCGAGCCGCGTATGGGAAAAGGCGCGATCTGGTTCTTTGTCCTTTTGACCTTTGCTTCCATGCTTGCCATGGGGCTTATGTATCGCGCAGACAATGTCAACCGTGTTTACTATGGCACGGACACGCGAGCTTTTTCCTTTTTGATCGGTGTGGTCTTAGGACTCAAGGAAGATGACTGGAACAAAAAAGGCAACATCCTCTTGCAGGGGGACAATGGGCGGGCTCTTTTTTTCGTATCTTTATTAGTGACGATCGCACTGTTTGTCTTGGTGGAAGGGGAAGAAGCATGGCTTTATCGCGGAGGCATGGCGCTGGTCAGTCTGTTTTTTGCCTTTATGGTCTATGTGATGAACCGGTGTGATTTCACGACGACGGCATTGGGACAAAATAAGATCCTGCAATGGATCGGCAGACACAGTTACTGGATCTATCTGTGGCATTATCCACTTCTCTTTATTATCAATTTAGCGCATATCTTTTAGGAATGGGGTGCGAGGAGATGAAAGATAAAAAGTATTACAAAAAAGTAGTTATTGGGATCGTGGTCGGTATCATTTCCGCGATCGCGATCGTGGGCTTTATCAAGGCTCCGTCCAAATCTTCCGATCGTCTGGCGGAAAATCTGCAAGAGGAGTTTAAAGCCAATCAGAAGATGCTCAAGGAGCAGGATGCGGCAAAGCAGACTAGCGCGGAGCAGGATGCATCCGACAGCAAGGATGCCAAAGCAGAGAACGGACCGTCGATCACCTGTGTGGGTGATTCGGTCATGTTGGGAGCCGCACCGGAATTGATGCAGGCTATCCCGGATGGTGTCATTGATGCCAAGGAAAGCCGGCAGGCGAGAGACGGTGTGGAGATCCTAGAAGGTCTGAAAGAAGAAAATAAATTGGGTTCCACGGTTGTGATCGAACTGGGCACCAACTGCTATTTCAGTCAGGCGACCGGACAGGAGATCATTGATTATCTGGGAAAAGATACCAAGGTCTACTGGGTCACTGTCTATGGTAAGTATTTACAGGATCAGGAGCGGACCAATGGTGTGATCCGCCAGTTGGCAAAGGACAATAAAAATGTGGAAGTCATTGCCTGGGATGCTTTAGGGGCAGAGAATCCGGACTGGTTTTATAATGACGGCATCCATTTGAATGGAGAAGGACGCAGTGCTTATGCAAAGATGATCTGTGACGCGCTTGGGATCGAGACGACGGATGTCGACTTCACACAAACGCAGACGACGGACAATGCAGGCGAATAAAGAAAGCACCATAAGGAGCGTGTATGAATTACGAACATGAGGTGGTCGTGCCACGAGCGGGCATGCCGTTTAAAATTGATATTTTTGAAGGGGCGGGCGGTAACTACACCAGAGAGCCGCATTGGCACAATTCGGTGGAAATCTTTGCCATCTATGAGGGCAGCCTGGTCTTTATCCTGCGCGAAAAAGAGATCCGGGTAGAGAGTGGCGAGTTTATCATCATCAATACCAACGAACTCCATTCCATCCGGGCAGAGGAAGCCAATCTGGCGGTCTATGTGCAGATCCCGATCAGTGAGTTCAAGAATTATCTGACTGCCGACCATTTTATCTCTTTCCACAAGAAGGGGAAAGGCTCTATGGCGACGCCATCGGCGGAGCAGATGCAGGAGAATGAAAAAAAGATGATGACCCTCATCCGCAATATCTATGATCTGACCGGTACGGATGTGCCGGGGCATGAATATGAGATGCTGCGTGATTATTACGCCATGATGCAGTTGCTTGTGACCGTATATCGCCAGGAGGAGGCGGACGATCTTTTGTACCGGTCGTCCAAGGCTTTGCAGAGATTGTCCCCGATCACGGAATATATCAAAAAACATTATGCGGAGGACATTTCTTTACAGTCCTTGGCAGAACAGTTTGGCTATTCCATTGAGCATTTATCCCGCATGTTCCAAAAATATGCCCAGATCAATTACAAGTCCTATCTGTCCGGCATCCGCTTAGAGCATGCCGTGGAGGAGATGGAGATCGGCGATAAGACCATCAGTGAGATCGCGACCCAGGTCGGATTTTCGGACAGCCGTGCCATGGCAAAGGCATTTCAGAAAAAGTATGGTATGCTGCCGAGTGAATATAATCGGAAAGCCCGCGAGCAAATGTCAAAAAATTGATATGTACCAATCAAGTATAAAGTCGAGGAAAATCATTTCTTTTGTTACAATAAGGATGTAGTTTCAGTGCATGAAATTACATCCTATTTTGTTATGGCGACGAGGAAAATACACGCATTTATGCTGTGTATTTGACGACCGCTAATCAGAGCGAGATTTGCAGAGCGTATCTCGCTCTGTAGAAATAATGGTAAAAGTATTAAGAAATATTGGAGGGTGAAACGATGACAAATATTCCAGAAGCAAAAATTGGTGTGGTAGCAGTCAGCAGAGACTGTTTCCCGGAGAGCCTGTCTGTTTCCAGACGTGAGGCTTTGATGAAGGCAGTACATAGCAAGTATCCGGAGTTGGATGTTTACGAGTGTCCGATCTGTATCGTTGAGAGCGAGATCCATATGGTACAGGCACTTGAGGATATCAAGAAAGCAGGATGCAATTCTTTAGTCGTATATCTTGGAAACTTTGGACCGGAGATCTCAGAGACTTTGCTTGCAAAGCACTTTGAAGGACCAAAGATGTTCATTGCAGCAGCAGAAGAACACGGCGACAGCCTTTTGGATGGCAGAGGCGATGCATATTGCGGTATGCTCAATGCAAGTTATAACTTACGCCTGCGCGGCATCAAGGCTTATATTCCGGAGTATCCGGTAGGGGACGCAGAGGACTGCGCAGATATGATCGCGGAGTTTGCTCCGATCGCCAGAGCCGTTGTAGCACTTTCTGACTTAAAGATCATCAGTTTTGGACCAAGACCGCTCAACTTCTTAGCATGTAATGCACCGATCTATCAGTTGTATCAGTTGGGTATCGAGATCGAGGAAAATTCAGAACTGGATCTGTTTGAAGCCTTCAATAAGCATGAGGGGGATGAGAGAATCCCGACTGTCGTTGCAGATATGGAGGCAGAACTTGGCGCAGGCAACAAGAAGCCGGAGATCCTTGCCAAGTTGGCACAGTATGAGATCACCTTAAAAGACTGGATCGAAGAGCACAAGGGCTATCGCAAGTACGTTGCCATCGCAGGTAAGTGCTGGCCGGCATTCCAGACTCAGTTTGGATTTGTACCATGTTATGTAAACAGCCGTCTGACCAAGCAGGGCATTCCGGTTTCCTGCGAAGTAGATATCTATGGCGCACTCAGCGAGTTTATCGGTGCTGTGATCAGTCAGGATGCAGTTACTCTTTTGGATATCAACAATACCGTACCAAAGGATATGTACGAAGAAGATATCAAGGGCAAATTTGACTATACTTTACAGGATACCTTTATGGGATTCCACTGCGGAAATACCGCTTCCAACAAGTTATCCTTCTGTGAGATGAAGTACCAGAAGATCATGGCAAGAAGCCTTCCGATCGAAGTGACCAACGGTACTTTAGAGGGAGATATCGCACCGGGAGACATCACATTCTTCCGTTTGCAGTCAACTTCCGATGCCAAACTCCGTGCCTACATTGCACAGGGCGAAGTCCTTCCGGTAGCGACCAGATCATTCGGTTCCATCGGTATCTTTGCTATTCCGGAAATGGGCAGATTCTATCGTCATGTATTGATCGAGAAGAACTTCCCACATCATGGAGCCGTTGCTTTTGGTAATTACGGTAAGGCTTTATATGAAGTATTCAAGTACATCGGCGTTCCGGTAGAAGAGATTGGTTACAATCAGCCGGCAGGTGTACGTTATCCTACAGAGAACCCTTTTAAATAGGAGATAAACATGTTATTTATTGGCGTAGATCTCGGAACATCAGCAGTCAAGTTACTGCTGATGGACGAGACAGGAAAGATTTTAAAAATTACATCCAAAGAATACGGACTTTCCTTCCCGCATCCGGGCTGGTCAGAGCAGGATCCGCAGGACTGGTATACCCAGTCCATTGTTGGTCTGAAAGAATTATTAGCCGATTGTGATAAGTCACAGGTGGCAGGGATCAGTTTTGGCGGTCAGATGCATGGTCTGGTTGCCTTGGATGAAAAGGATCAGGTCATCCGTCCGGCGATCCTTTGGAATGACGGCAGGACGACCAAGCAGGTGGCTTATCTGAATGAAGTCATCGGCAAGGACAAATTATCTGCCTATACGGCAAATATTGCATTTGCGGGATTTACGGCTCCAAAGATCCTTTGGATGAAGGAGGAGGAACCGGATAACTTTGCACGCATCGCCAAGATCATGCTGCCGAAAGACTATCTGGCATACCGTTTGAGTGGCAGTTTTTGTACCGATTATTCGGATGCTTCCGGCATGCTGCTTTTGGATGTCAAAAACCGCAAGTGGTCAGAGGAGATGCTGGCAATCTGCGGTATTTCCGAGGAGCAGCTGCCAAGGCTTTATGAGAGTTATGAGGTCGTAGGCACCCTGCTTCCTGAGGTTGCAGAAGAACTTGGCATATCTTCGGAGGTCAAGGTCATTGCGGGAGCGGGAGATAATGCGGCAGCGGCTGTCGGTACCGGTACGGTAGGCAGTGGGGCTTGCAATATCTCACTCGGTACTTCCGGGACCATCTTTATCTCCAGCGATCAGTTTGGTGTGGATGAGAAGAATGCCCTGCATTCCTTTGCCCATGCCAATGGCAAGTATCATTTGATGGGCTGTATGCTATCCGCTGCATCCTGCAATAAATGGTGGATGGATGAGATCTTACAGGAAAAAGATTATGTCGCAGCCCAAAAAGATATTCAGGCATTGGGACAAAATCATGTCTATTTCCTGCCGTATCTGATGGGAGAGCGGTCACCGCACAATGACCCGCTTGCCAGAGCATGTTTTATGGGCATGACCATGGATACCAGCAGAGCCGATATGATCCAGGCAGTTTTTGAAGGTGTGGCATTTGCCATGCGTGATTCTTTGGAAGTGGCACGGAGTCAGGGGATTGACATTAAGCGCACCAAGATCTGTGGTGGCGGTGCCAAGAGTCCGCTCTGGTGCAAGATCATGGCAAATGTTTTGAATTTACAGGTAGACCTCCTGGAGGTCGAAGAAGGTCCGGCACTGGGCGGTGCCATGTTGGCAGCCGTTGGTTGCGGTGCATACGGATCGGTAGAAGAAGCGGCAGATGCGATCGTACGCGTAGCAGATACGATTTCACCGGAGCCGGCATTGGTGGAGGCATACGAAAAACGTTATGCGACCTTCTGCCAGATTTACCCTGCATTAAAGGAGATTTTTCCTCAAGTCTGATCTTGTATAACAATCACTCTCCTTTAAGTTTTTTGCTTTCTTTGTTATAATGGGAAATTAGTAAAAGAAATTGAAAACTACAAGAGGAAAGAAAATGAAACAGGGAATTATATTTGATATGGATGGAACGCTCTGGGATTCAGCAGAGCAGGTGGCAGCATCCTGGACATTGGCGCTGCATCAGTGCGGCTATGCGGATGCGGTCGTGACAAAGGAGGATATGTATCGCACCATGGGACGGACCATGGATAAGATCGCTGAGATGCTCTTTCCTTTTACGAAAGGAAAAGAGAGGGAAGATCTGCTTGCGACTTGCTGTGCCGTGGAAAATGATTATCTGCGCCAGCATGGTGGAAAACTTTATCCGGGCTTGCGCGAGACCATGGAAGCCCTGCAAAAAGCAGGATATCATCTATATATTGTGAGCAACTGCCAGTCCGGCTATATCGAGGCATTTTTGGATTATTTTTCTTTTCATGACCTCTTTGAGGACATCTTGTGCTTTGGGGATAATGGCAAGCCAAAGGGAGAGAATATCCGCCTTTTATATGAAAAGAACAAATTAGATGCAGGCGTCTATGTGGGTGATATCCAGGGAGATTATGATGCGACCATGCAGGCGGGACTGTCTTTTATCCATGCGGCCTACGGCTTTGGGCAGATCGACCAGCCGGTAGAAAAGATCCATGCACTAACGGAACTGACGGAAGTCATGAAAAAGATTTGGTTCGCATAGAAGGGCAAAAGAAAAAGAGAGGATAGGAAGAAACATGGAATTACAGGATAAATATAAAAAATTACAGGATTATCTGCGGAAATTGGGAAGTGTTGCCGTGGCATTTTCCAGTGGTGTAGATTCGACCTTTTTACTTGCCGCAGCCGTTGATACCTTAGGAAAAGAAAATGTGATGGCGGTGACGGCATCTTCCTGCTCTTTCCCAGAGAGAGAGTTAAAAGAAGCGCAGACATTTTGTCAGGAAAGAGGCATCCGTCATGTGGTCACAGCATCTGAGGAATTAGACATCGACGGCTTTCGTCACAATCCAAAGAACCGCTGTTATCTTTGCAAGCATGAATTGTTTGAAAAGATCCTTGCCATTGCAGAGGAAAACCATCTGGCAGCCGTTGTGGAGGGCTCCAATATGGATGATAACGGAGACTATCGTCCGGGGCTGCTTGCCGTGGCAGAACTGGGGATTAAGAGCCCGCTGCGTGCGGCAGAACTGGATAAAGAGGATATCCGCGCCTTATCCAAGCAGATGGATCTGCCGACCTGGGACAAGCAGTCTTTTGCCTGCTTATCTTCCCGCTTTGTCTATGGGGAGACGATCAGCGAAGAACGTCTTGGCATGGTAGATAAGGCGGAGCAGTTACTGCTTGATATGGGATTTCATCAGGTGCGCGTGCGTATCCACGGAGAGGGGCAGGCGACTATGGCGCGTATCGAAGTCCTGCCACAAGAGATTGCAATTCTGGTAGAAGATTCCAAGCGCGAAAAGATCTATTCGTATTTTAAAGAGATCGGATTTGCCTATGTGACCCTGGATCTGGGTGGCTATCATATGGGCAGCATGAACGTAGGACTTGTGTAAAATGCATAAAATCACAAAATGTAATTTGTGATACATGTATAAAAGAGAGAAAAATATTTTGGGTATTACGAAGATGAAAAATTTATGCTACACTAAACGCAATTAATGGTAGTTGCAGTGGGAACACGAGACGAAAGTTTCATGTTCCCATTTTTTATGCACTTATAAGAAAAGAGAAAAAGGAGAATTATTATGCCAAAGAATAAGTTTCAAGATGTAGTATTTACCGCCATTATGGCAACGATCATGGTCTACGGTATGGTCGTTTACAATGTAGCCCTCAATACTGGAGATGTCAGCGGAGCAACTTTTGTTGCTGCTTTACATGAACTGCCGATCATGGTACCGATCGCTTTTATTTTAGAGTTCTTTGTTGTCGGAAAGATCGCCAGAGGTCTGGCATTTTCTGTCATGACACCACAGGATCGTCCACAGTTCATCACCTATGCGATCTCCATCTGCATCTGTTGTATCATGTGCCCGATCATGAGCCTCATTGCAACTTTTCTGTTCAAGGAGCCAAGTTTTGGTATGTGGATCAAGACATGGGCAATGAACTTCCCGATGGCGATCTGCTGGCAGATGTTCTACTGCGGACCATTGGTACGTCTGATCTTCCGTCTGATCTTTGAACGCAAGCAGGTTGAGAAAAAAGTAGAAGAAGTTATGGCAGAGGGTAATTAGAAAGAATTTCTAAAAAATTGATGAAAAAATAATACAAAAATAGTGGGAATTATACTTTTATCCATGAAAAAAATCGGTTATGATACAAGAGGTTGTATATAACCGATTTTTTGAATTAAGATACACTAAGGGATAGATTATGGAAGCATTGGAAAAGACATGGCAGGAAGTCCTGTCTATGGGAAGAGATACTTACACTCTGATCGATACCAGAGACGAGTTGTCCTATGCCTACGGCAATATACCGGGCAGCCTTAATCTCTCAGAGGAAGCCATTTTAGCAGAGGCTGATCAGTGGAAGGACAAGACCTTGGTTCTGTATTGCAAAAAGGGAGAACACAGTTTAGAGGAAGCAGAGCATCTGCGTCAGGCAGGATGGCAGGAGGTCTATAGTTTAGAGGGTGGTTATCTTGGCTGGCTCATGCAGCGGATGCAGACCGAGGATGAAAAAAGTCAGCCGGAGATCACGACCTTCGACGTCGAGCAGAGTCTGCGCAAAAAGTTTAAAAAGTCCATCTGGAGCAAATTTACCAAGGCAGTCCGTGAGTATGAACTGGTGCAGGAGGGCGATAAGATCGCGGTCTGCATTTCCGGTGGCAAGGATTCCATGCTGATGGCAAAGTTATTTCAGGAATTGCAGCGTCACCACAAGGTAAACTTTGATCTGGTATTTTTAGTTATGGATCCGGGCTATAGCAAGGAAAACCGTGCCATCATCGAGAATAATGCCAAGAAACTGGGCATTCCGATCACGGTCTTTGAGTCAGATATTTTTGATGCGGTCTTTGAGATCGAAAAATCGCCGTGTTATCTGTGCGCGCGTATGCGCAGAGGGCATCTCTATCACAAGGCACAGGAATTGGGCTGCAACAAGATCGCATTGGGACACCATTATGATGATGTGATCGAGACTATCCTTATGGGCATGCTTTATGGGGCACAGATGCAGACCATGATGCCAAAACTGCACAGTACAAATTTTGAGGGTATGCAACTGATCCGTCCGCTTTATCTGGTGCGCGAGGATGACATCAAGAAATGGCGTGACTACAATCATCTGTATTTCCTGCAGTGTGCCTGCAAATTTACAGAGACCTGTTCTTCCTGTCAGGATAACGGACAGAACAATTCCAAGCGTCTGGAAGTCAAGAATCTCATTCGTGAGATGAAAAAGACCAATCCTTATGTGGAGGGCAATATCTTTAAGAGTGTAGAAAATGTAAACTTGAGCACGGTCATCGCCTACAAAAAGGACGGTGTAAAGCATCATTTTCTGGAAACTTATGATGATGCGCCAGCCGTAAAGAGGGAAGATTATGAGAGCGAATAAAAAAGAAGTTGATATGATCCATGGACCGCTTCTTGGCAAGATGATCGCCTTTACGATTCCTGTGATCCTATCGGGGGTGCTGCAGCTTCTATTTAATGCAGCGGATATTATTGTTGTCGGGCGTTTTGCCGGGAATGCATCACTGGCAGCTGTAGGCTCGACCTCATCTTTGATCAACCTTCTGGTCAATCTTTTTATGGGGCTGTCTGTCGGTGCCAATGTGACGGTCGCCTTTTACTTTGGCTGTGACCACAGGGAAAAGGTGCGCGATACCATCCATACGAGTATTACGCTAAGTCTTGTGTGCGGTGTCTTTTTAAGTATCTTTGGTATGCTGACATCCCATCAGCTTTTGGTCTGGATGGGCTCTCCGGATGATGTTATCGGTCTGGCGACGACCTATCTGCAGATTTATTTCTTAGGTATGCCGGCACTGCTTACTTACAATTTTGGCGCAGCCATCCTGCGTGCGATCGGCAATACCAGAACGCCACTGTATTTTTTGATGGCATCCGGCATTGTGAATGTAGTATTAAATCTGGTGCTTGTTATTGGATTTTCCATGGATGTAGCCGGTGTTGCGATCGCAACGGTCGTTTCCGAATATATCTCGGCGGCACTGGTTCTCTACTATCTGCATAAGCAGAGTGATGTCATGCATTTTTCCTTCAAGTATCTGGGGATCAAGACGGATGTTTTGGGACGGATCATCCGGATCGGACTTCCGGCAGGAATCCAGGGAACGGTATTTTCCCTGTCAAATGTTGTGATCCAATCTGCCATCAATTCCTTTGGCAGTACGGTCATTGCGGGCAATTCCGCAGCCAGTAACATCGAGGGCTTTGTCTATATGGCAATGAATGCGGTATCGCAGACGGCAGTTACCTTTACTAGCCAGAACTTTGGTGCGGGAGACAAGGCGCGTATCAAAAAGGTCATGTTCCTTTGTATTGGTATCGTGGTTGCCGTAGGTTTGATCACCGGGGAGAGTGCTTATCTTTTCGGCAGACAACTTTTACATATTTATACAGATAGCCAGCCGGTCGTAGAGGCGGGGCTTGTGCGTATGTCTTATATCTGTACCACTTACTTTTTATGTGGTATGATGGATACCATGGTGGGATGTTTACGAGGTATCGGCAAATCGATTCTGCCTATGATCATGTCCATCGTTGGGGCTTGTGGACTGCGTCTGGTCTGGATTGCAACTGTTTTTCAGGTTTATCATACGGAGGGAATCCTTTATATGGCATATCCGATCACCTGGGGGATTACCCTTGGTGCGCACATCATTACATATGCCATCTGTTTTAAAAGGATAGGATATAAAAAATTTTAGGGAGACAGAAAATATTTCACTACCAAGCAAATAGGAGGAGGAAAGGAAATGGAAAAATTTGATTTGCTGACATTGGGGGAGGTATTGCTTCGCCTTTCACCAAAGGAGAATAAAAGAATTGTAAGAAGTACAGAGTTTGAAAGTCATGTGGGCGGTGCGGAATTAAATGTTGCATCCGGGGTCTCCCTCTTGGGACTGCATACCGGTATCATTTCCAAGTTGCCTGCAAATGCGATCGGTGAACTGGCGAGAAGCAAGGTGCGTTCTATGAATGTCAGTGATGACTATCTGGTATGGGATCACACAGAAGATGCAAGACTGGGCACTTATTTTTACGAGAGTGCCACTTTTCCGAGAAAACCGCAGGTGGTATATGACAGAAAGCACAGTTCTATCACACGCATTTCCATTGATGAATTTCCGGAAGAAATGTATAAGTCTACCCGGTGTTTCCATGTATCCGGCATTACCTTGGCACTCTGCCCGGAGGCAAGAACCTGTGCAATCGAAATGATCAAACGTTTTAAGGAGGCAGGTGCCCTGATTTCCTTTGATGTCAACTTCCGCCTCAACTTATGGACAGGAGCAGAGGCAAAAGCATGTATCGAACAGATTCTTCCATATGTGGACATCTTTTTCTGTTCCGAGGACACGGCACGTCTGACCTTTTTAAAGGAAGGATCCTTAGAAGAAATCATGCGTTCCTTTACCTCCGAGTATCCGATCCAGATTGTGGCATCTACCCAGCGTGTGGTACACAGCCCAAAGCAGCATAGTTTTGGCTCTGTGATCTACGAGGCAAAGAGTGATACTTTCTATACCGAGCAGCCGTATGAGAAGATCGACGTGGTCGACCGCATCGGCAGTGGGGATGCTTATTGTGGTGGTATGTTGTACGGACTGCTTTCTTCCAATATGGAATGCAAGAAGGCACTGGCTTTTGGTAATGCATGCAGCGCTATCAAAAATACCATTCCGGGAGACCTGCCGTCGTCCGATCTGCATGAGGTAGAATATGTCATTGCAGACCACAACGCAAAAGGACCTGTTTCGGAGATGAATCGATAAGAGTATTTGAACAGACAAGGCTTTCGCACTTAGGTGCGGGAGTCTTTTTCTTTTGCAAAAATAATTTGTGTCCTTGACATATACCCCATGGGGGTATATAATCCAGACCATAGGGACACTCCATGTGGCAAAAGGAACGTCCCTGTGGTCCGAGGAAAGGAGAAAAAAGATGGAAGAAAAGATGGAAAATACCTGTCCGCACTGTAGTTCTTGTAATAAAAAGGTGCGCGATGAGAAAGAATATAAAGATATGATGAACCGTTTGAGCCGTATTGAAGGTCAGGTGCGTGGGGTCAAGGGCATGGTGGAAAACGATGCCTATTGCGTGGATATCTTGACTCAGGTCAGCGCGATCACATCTGCCCTCAATAGTTTTAATAAAGTTTTGCTTGCCAACCATATCAAGACCTGTGTGGCAAATGATATCCGGGAAGGCAAGAATGAAAAGGTGGACGAATTGGTCGTTACCTTACAGAAATTGATGAAATAAGGAGGACAGACATGCAAAAATATGACGTAACAGGAATGTCCTGCGCGGCATGTTCAGCGCGCGTAGAAAAGGTCGTGCGTGATGTGGACGGCGTGACGGATGTTGCGGTCAACCTGCTGACCAACTCCATGAATGTAGAAGGTCATGCAGACAGCGGAGCCATTATCGCAGCAGTCACGGAAGCCGGTTATGGGGCATCCTTAAAAGAAGACGGACAGGGAGGACAGGCGCAGGCTAAGAGCGGCGCAAGCGAAGCCGATCAGTTGGCGAGCACACAAAAGAAAGCCTTTCGTACTTTGCGCAACCGCCTGATCGCATCCCTTTGTTTTTTACTGCCGCTCATGTACGTTTCCATGGGACATATGATGTGGGACTGGCCTTTGCCATCCTTTATGGCAGGCAACCATGTAGCAATGGGACTGTATCAGTTGCTTTTGACTGTGGCAGTCATGGTCATTAACCAAAAGTTTTTCATCAGCGGTTTTACCAGCGCATGGCACAAGTCACCCAATATGGATACCCTGGTAGCTATGGGAGCAGGCGCATCTTTTGCTTATAGTGTCTACGCTCTTTTCGCCATGACCGGAGCACAGATGGCAGGCGATATGGATGGTGTCATGAAGTATATGGATTCTTTCTATTTTGAATCCGCTGCCATGATCTTGACTTTGATCACGGTCGGAAAGATGCTGGAGGCATATTCCAAGGGCAGGACGACCGATGCTCTGCGTGGGCTGATGGAACTGGCACCAAAGCAGGCAACGATCCTTGTGGATGGTGCAGAGAAAAAGGTGCCGATCGATCAGGTCAAGGTTGATGATGTCTTTGTGGTACGTCCGGGCGAGAGCATTCCGGTGGATGGCGTGATCCTTTCGGGACAAAGTGCTGTTGATGAAGCTGCCATATCCGGTGAGAGCATCCCGGTAGACAAAGAGGTGGGCGACGAAGTGACGGCTGCGACCATCAATGCCTCCGGTTTCATTACCGCAAGGGCTACGCGTGTCGGCTCGGATACCACACTTGCCAAGATCATCCGCATGGTCAGTGATGCATCGGCAACCAAGGCACCGATCGCCAAGGTGGCAGATAAGATATCCGGTATTTTTGTTCCGGCAGTTTTAGGCATTGCCTTGGTGGCATTTTTGATCTGGCTTGCCGTCGGACAGACCTTTGGCTTTGCACTTTCCCGTGCCATTGCGGTATTGGTGATCTCCTGTCCGTGTGCGCTTGGCTTGGCAACGCCGGTAGCGATCATGGTCGGCAATGGTGTGGGTGCCAAGAAGGGCATCCTCTTTAAGAATGCAACTTCCCTGGAACAGGCAGGAAAAACGACAACGGTTGTCTTGGATAAGACAGGTACGATCACCAAGGGGCAGCCAAAGGTGACCGATATCGTGCCGCAGGAGGGTGTCTTTGCAGAGGAATTGCTGGCGCTGGCAATGTCCTTGGAAAGCAAGAGTGAACATCCGCTTGCCAAGGCAGTGATCGCCTATGGAGAGGTACAAAATATTGCTCCGGATCCGGTAGAAGCGTTTGAAATCAGGGCAGGCAACGGTCTGTCAGGACTATGGAAGGGTAAGCGGATCTATGGCGGTAAGGAAGAATTTATCGCACCATTTGCTAAGGAATCTTTTTCTGCGTTTGCAAAAAGCCATGAGATCGAACTTTTGGCAAAGCAGGGAAAGACACCGCTCTTTTTCTCCAGCGAGGATCAATTTTACGGTATGATCTGTGTGGCTGACGAGATGAAAGAGGACAGTCCGCAGGCAATCGCAGAACTGAAAAATATGGGCGTGCATGTTGTCATGCTGACCGGTGACAGGATTGAGACTGCTCAGGCGATCGGAGCGCGTGCAGGCGTAGACGAGGTTATCGCAGGCGTTCTGCCGGACGGCAAGGAAGAAGTGGTCCGCCGATTCTCACAGGATGGTCATGTTATGATGGTCGGCGACGGTATCAATGATGCCCCTGCCTTGACGCGGGCGGATGTAGGTCTTGCCATTGGTGCAGGTACGGATATTGCCATAGATGCCGCTGATGTGGTGCTGGTCAACAGCCGTCTTACGGATGTTACAGCCACTATCCGCTTGAGCCGTAGAACACTCCGCAATATCCATGAAAACCTCTTTTGGGCATTTTTCTACAATGCCATTGGTATTCCGCTGGCAGCGGGACTCTGGTATCCGTTTACCGGATGGGAGTTAAACCCGATGTTTGGCGCGGCGGCAATGAGCCTTTCCAGTTTCTGCGTCGTGACCAATGCCCTGCGTTTGAATTTTGTTGATATTTACAGTAGCAAGCGGGATAAAAAAGTCAAGGGACAAAAAGCAAAATCGCACGTTACAGAAGGACAAGATACTGTTATAATAGAGGAAAAGACAAAAGCGGATCAAAAAGAAAATATAGATAAGGAGAATTCTGATATGGAAGAGACATTAAAAGTTAAGGGAATGATGTGTGCACATTGTGAGGCACACGTGAAGGAAGCATTGGAGAAGATCGACGGTGTGACCGAGGCAAAGGCAGATCATGAGGCATGCGAGGTCGTGGTCAAGATGAGCACACCGGTAGCCGAGGATGTGCTTGCTGCCGCAGTAAAAGATGCCGGATATGAATTTGAAGGAATAAAATAAGATGATAAACGAAAATTACAAGGCGATGTTGGGTGGCAAATCCATCATCCGTGAATTGAGTGAATATGCGACAAAAAGGGGAGAGGAGATCGGGTATGACAATGTCTTTGACTACAGTCTGGGCAATCCCAGCGTGCCTTGTGCCGAGGATTATACCAAGGCGATCATTGATATGCATGAGACTATGAATCCCATGGAACTGCATGGTTATAGCCCTTCTACCACCATTCCTTCGGTGCGTAAAGCAGTCGCAGAGAGTCTGAACCGGCGTTTTGGTATGCAGTATGGAATGGAACATATCTTTATGACAAGCGGAGCAGCAGGCGCACTTTCTCATGCCCTGCGTGCGGTTACCAAGCCGGGAGATACGGTGCTGACCTTTGCACCATTTTTCCCGGAATATACGCCTTATGTTGAGGGAACCGGGGCGAAGTTAGCGGTCGTACCGGCACATACCAGCGATTTTCAGATCAATTTTGAGGCATTTGAGAAAATGCTGACAGAGGATGTGATGGCAGTCCTTATCAATACACCAAATAATCCATCCGGTATTGTCTATTCGGAGGAGACCATAGAGCATCTGGCAGATCTTTTGCGCCAGAAGGAAAAGGATTTCGGACATGAGATCTTTTTGATCAGTGACGAGCCTTATCGTGAGATTGCCTTTGATGGAAAGAGCGTGCCATATCCGAGCCACTATTATGACAACACGCTCTCCTGCTATTCTTTCTCCAAGAGTCTGAGTCTTCCGGGCGAGCGTATCGGCTATGTGGCAGTCAATCCAAAGGCTGTGGATGCAGATCTTTTGGTGCCGATCATGGCGCAGATCAGCCGTGGAACAGGACACAATTGTCCGTCATCATCAGTACAACTTGCCGTGGCGCGTGTGCTGGATGAGACAAGTGATCTTTCCGTTTATGAGACCAATATGAATCTTTTGTATGATGCTCTGACAGACCTGGGTTTTACGGTGGTGCGTCCGGGCGGTACTTTTTACATTTTCCCAAAGGCACTCGAGGAAGATGCCAATGCCTTTTGCCGGAAGGCAAAGGAATACGATCTGATCCTGGTTCCGTCGGATAATTTTGGCGTGCCGGGGTATTTCCGTATGGCATACTGCATTGACACGGAAAAGGTCAAGAGGAGCATTCCGGTATTGCGCAGATTTGTAGAGGAGCAGTACCCGGATCGATAGAATGAATTTTGCAAGCATATGGTTTATGGTGGAAAGAAAAAGGATAGGAGCAGGCAGGTGCAGGATACGACAATCAGTTTGTGCATGATCGTAAAAAATGAAGAAAGGGTGCTGGCCAGGTGTCTGGATTCCGTTGCAGATCTTGTGGATGAGATCATTATCGTAGACACGGGATCGACGGACGCGACCAAGGAGATCGCCGCACGATATACCAAGCAGATCTACGATTTTGTCTGGCAGGATGACTTTGCAGCGGCTCGCAATTTCTCCTTTTCCAAGGCTGGCATGGATTATATCTATGCGCCGGATGCGGATGAAGTCTTAGATGAGGAAAACCGGCAGGCTTTTTTGGAATTGAAAGCGGCACTTCTGCCGGAAGTTGAGATCGTGCAGATGAAGTATCATACAGTGACAGATTATAATACAGTCTTGAATACCAAGATGGAATACCGCCCGAAACTTTTCAAACGCCTGCGGACATTTACCTGGATCGATCCGGTCCATGAGACGGTGCGGCTGGATCCGGTTGTTTTTGACAGTGATATTGTGATCAGCCATATGCCGGAAAACCTACATAGTAAGCGGGATTTTTCCATTTTTACCAAGGCGATCGCAAAGGACGGCGGACTGTCGGATAAGTTGCAGCGTATGTATGCCATGGAGTTGTATAAGACCGGGGATGTCCTTGATCTTGTGGAGGCATGTCCTTATTTTTTAAAGATCTATGAGACAGAGAGTCAGGCAGACAAACGCTCGCGCGCTGCTGCTATCCTGCTTCGGACATATCGCAGGCTGGGAGAGGAACGGGACTTTTTCAAGATCGCCATCAAAGAGATGACAGATAAGCCATCCAGTGAAGTATGTGCAGAACTGGGGGATTATTACAGCGATGCGGGCGATGCCAAAGAGGCAGCCCTTTGGTACTACAATGCAGTCTATGAATCCGAGGAAATCCTGGATGTGCATGCAGGCAGTGACCGTGCACTGGAGGGACTTGTAGCGTCATACGAGGCTGTGCTTGCGCAGGAACTTTCAGAGGAGGAGCGCGATTATTTCATGGAAGCCCTCTTGCAGGCGAGGAAGGCGCTGGAAGAAATAGAGACATAGGAAGGGAAGACATCGGAGAGAATCCGGTGTCTTTTTTATAGGGATTTAGAATGTGCCGGGGCACATTCTTTTTTTACTTATGTGTATAAAAGTGTTAAAGCGAATCAGAGCATAAATAGCGAACTATGAAAAATAACCAAAAACCGACGTGAATATATAGAAGTATTGTGCAATTGACACATGTGAATACGGAAAGTATAATGTGATGTATACAAGAGGTAAGGAAAAGGAGATGAAATAAATATGAAGGCAATGTATATCAATGAACCTGGCAAGGTGGAAATTCGTGACATTGAAATGCCGGTGCGAAAGGAAGGCGAAGTATTACTAAAACTCTTATATGGCGGTATATGTGGAAGTGATCTTGGCTCTTATCGAGGCACATTTGCATATTTTGATTATCCGAGGATTCCGGGTCATGAATTTTCAGCAGAAGTAGTAGAAGTTGATGAAGATAATGAATACGGCATAAAAAAGGGAATGATTGTTACCTGTAATCCGTATTTTAATTGTGGACACTGCTATTCCTGCAAGCATGGCATTGTGAATGCATGTATGGATAATCAGACACTGGGATGTCAGAGAGACGGTGCTTTCCGTGAATATTTTACAATGCCTGTTGAAAGGGTATATGATGGTAAAGGCATGGATGCCAAAATGTTGGCAGCAATCGAACCGTTTTGTATCAGTTACCATGGTGTCAGCAGAGCAAATGTAAACAGTGGCGACAAAGTACTTGTCGTTGGCGCAGGAACCATCGGGGTGTTGGCAGCAATTGCGGCAAAGGCAAAGGGAGCAACCGTATATATTTCGGATGTTTCTGAAGGAAAATTGAAAATGGCAGAAGAATTTGGGGTAGATGGTACTGTCTTAAATGACTCACCTGAAAATTTCGACAGGAGAGTAAAGGAGCTGACAGATGGAAATGGCTTTGATGTGACGATCGAGGCAGTTGGTCTTCCATCTACTTTCCAGAATTGTATCGATGCATGCTGCTTCGGTGGACGCATGGTATTAATAGGGGTTGGAAAGAAAAATCTGGATTTCAATTTTACACTCATTCAGAAAAAAGAACTGAATGTATTTGGATCCAGAAATGCACTGAAAAAGGATTTCCTGGAATTGATCGATTTGGTAAATGCCGGAAAAGCACCATTGGATAAGGTTATCACAAATGTATATCCGTTTGACGAAGCAGAAAAGGCATTTTATGATTTTGCTCATAATCCGGGGGATATGTTAAAAGTAATGTTTGATTTTTCAAATATTTAATGAATGCAATTAGCAGAAAGCAATGATATAGAGAGAAGGAGGAAAACTATGAAGAAAAAAGTATTATCATTGGCAATGGCGGGGTTATTGACAGTCACTATGATGGCTGGATGCGGAAAGGTTCAGACAGACAGTCAGAAGAATACTTCGTCCGATGGAACAACGACTGCAGCAACAGGAAAGGATGCATATACGGATGATATCAAGATTGCATTCTTGCCAAATGTTATCGGGGATTCCTGTGCAGCAGCATGGGCAGAAGGTATGAATACCTATCTTGCAAGTTTCTCAAATGTAACTTTGGATGTCTATGATGGAGAAGCGTCTGTTGATACAGAGGTTCAGATCATGGATGAACTTATTAATCAGAAGTATGATGCTATCATCCTTCAGGCTACAGATGCATCAGGACTGGCAGCATCTGTAGATAAGGCAGAAGCAGCAGGTATTCCGGTTATTACATGTAACCTGGATGCAGATACAACGCATACCGGATTGGTGGCTGCAGTTGATGTGGAAGCAGGAGAGCAGATTGCGGCATCCATAGGAGAAAGCCTCGGTGGAAAAGGAAAAGTAGTCATTATAGCAGCTACACCGGGAGCAACAAAGGGTGAGAACATCGACAAGGGATTTAAGGCTGTTCTGGAGGAAAAGTATCCGGATATCGAAATTCTGGACGAGCAGTCAGGAGAATGGCTGACAGAGAATGCAAACACAGTTATGACAGACTTTTTAACAAAGTATTCAGACATTGATGCAGTTTTGTGCCACAATGATGCTATGGCTGAAGGTGCAGCAGAAGCAGTAAAGGCAGCAGGCAGAAGCATGCAGATCTGGGGCGTAGATGGCGAGTCCAAAATGTTAGACTATATTGAGCAGGGACTTTGCACAGGAACTGTATTTACAGATTGCCGTGCACAGGGAAGTTCATGCGCACAGTTAGCAATGTATGCTATTGAATCCGGAATTACAGCCAGTTCATTATCTGCAACACCGGTTGTAAAGATGGCTCCGGTTATTGTAACAAAAGACACATTATCTGAGATTACAGACAGCATGCGTTGGTAATCACCAAGGCATCGAGATAAACAAGGTCAGTATTGAGAGGGTGGAAAACATATGAGACAAGAACAGATGAGACGTTTAATATCCATTGCTTCACTAATCATTATCATGTTAGTGTTTGGTCTGACCAGTAATTCCTTCTTTACACAGGAAGATTTACTGAGCATTCTTCGTGAATGCTCAGTAAATGGAATTATTGCAATTGGTGTTACATACGTAATTATTACAGCAGGAATTGATTTGTCAACCGGAGCGATTGTTGGTGTAACCGGAATGCTTTGTGCAAATCTTTTATACAACTATAATATGTCCGCAGGAATGGTAGTCCTGATTTCGATTGTAGCAGGTCTTGTCTGTGGACTCTTGAATGGCTTTATTATTACAAAATTAAGAGTTCCGGAATTTATCGGGACATTATCAACACAGTATCTGTTTCGGTCTATGGTATTTGTGTTTGCCATTCGAGAAGCAGGGGTAATTACAAATAAGAAAATCTCAAATGAGGGAATCCTTATTTGGGGAGGAAGCATTGATGGCATCTATTTGGTGACGATCGCCTTTGTTGTATTGGCTATCGTAGGACAGATTGTTTTAAAGAAAACTAAATTTGGAACATATATTTATGCAACAGGAGCAAATAGAAAATCAGCAGAGTTATCCGGAATTAACACGAATAAAGTTCGGATGGCTGTTTATATCATTACAGGCACATTATGCGGACTGGCAGCGATTTTCCAGAGGCAGCGTCACAACAGACCTGGGAACAGGAATGGAATTTGAAATCATTGCAGCCGTAGTTATTGGTGGATGTGCATTTTCAGGTGGTCGTGGCGATGTGTTTGGTTCTGCAATTGGAGC
Organism: bacterium; assembly: GCA_963661325.1. GTDB lineage: Bacteria > Bacillota > Clostridia > Lachnospirales > Lachnospiraceae > Pararoseburia. The sequence goes on along the minus strand of CAVLBP010000024.1, from coordinate 1,549 downwards.
GATTTTCATGGCAGTTTTACAGAATGGCATCCTGAAATACAATTTGCCGACAGCGGCACAACTTATCGTTAAAGGCGTAGTCATTGTTATCATGATTGTGTTTGATGCAGTATATAACAAGATGATGCAAGACAAGATTCAGCAGAAAGCACGTGAACTTGATATGGCAACAGGAGGTGAAGCATAATGTCAGTATTACTCGAAATGAAAGAAATTGAAAAAAGCTTCAACGGAACTGCTGTGTTAAAGAAAGTAGATTTCTCTGTAAACACAGGTGAAGTACATGCCTTAATGGGAGAAAACGGTGCGGGTAAGTCTACATTAATCAAAATCCTGACAGGTATCTATCCGAAAGATGGAGGTCAGATTTATTGGTGCGGAGATGCTGTTGAAATCAATAACAGAAATGATGCAACAAAACTGGGTATAGGAGTTGTCTATCAGGAACTCAGCCTGATTCCTACCTTGACAGTTATGCAGAATGTAATGTTAGGAAATGAGGAAAGTAAGTTGGGATTTGTCGATGCGCGTAAAATGCGTAAGCAAGTTCAGAACTTGATTGATAAATATGGATTTGACGTACATCCGGATGCAACGGTGGAGACCCTGACAATTGCGCAGCGACAGACAGTCGAGATTTTAAAGGCTCTGAGCAAGGAATCCAAACTGATTATCATGGATGAACCAACAGCATCATTGAGTGCAAAAGAATCCAATGCTTTATTTGAGATTGTAGAACAGCTTCGTAAAGATGGCGTAAGTGTTATTTATATTTCGCATCGTCTGGAAGAAGTATATCGTCTGGCAGACAGATTGACAGTTTTGCGAGATGGTGTAACGGAAGCGGTATTGAACAAAGAACAGATCATTCCGGCTGATGTAGTTCGCCTGATGATCGGAAAAGAATTAAGTGAAGCAACCGCATCTAACAATTTGAGGGTTTCAAAGGCACCGGTTCGATTAAGTGTAAAAAATCTGAGCAGAAAAGGTGTATTTAAGGATATCAGTTTTGACGTACATGAAGGAGAGATTCTTGGGTTTGCCGGATTGGTTGGAGCCGGACGTACTGAAGTGATGAGATGTATTTATGGTGCTGACCGCTGCGATGGCGGTACAGTTGAATTTGAGGGCAAACCACTGGATCGTAAAATCGGAAAAAGTATCAAAGACGGTTTCGGCTTTGTTCCGGAAGATCGTCGAAACCAGGGCTTTACGCCATTGCTTTCTATAGAAAAGAATGTTGCACTCACCAATTATGATACTTTGTCAAAATATGAATTTGTGGACAGAGCCGGTGAGAAAAAACTTGGGAATACTATGGTGGAACGATTAAAGATCAGACCTAACAATTCTCAAATTCCGGTAGGTAACCTGTCCGGTGGTAACCAGCAGAAAGCGGTTCTTGCAAAATGGCTGAGTCGTGATCTGAAACTTCTGATCATAGATGAGCCTACAGCAGGAATTGATATTGGTGCAAAGGATGAGATTTATAAAATTCTAGAGGAATTAGCAGCAAAGGGAACCTCTGTAATTATGGTATCCTCAGATC
>CAVLBP010000023.1:0-24995 GCA_963661325.1 bacterium | reverse complement strand
GTACTGTGCAAAGAAATCTTCCTTTTCTGTCATGATACCACCCGGCAGTTCGATCGGATATTCATCGATGCTGTCGGTATCGTAAGATAAGTTGTAGCCACCGATATCAGAATAAGAATTGTAAACAATCCTGCTTGCCTCAGACAGGGTACATGGGGTTGCGCCATTAGAGGAATCACCTTTTTCATACGTTCCATATGTCGTTACGGAAGTATGTGCCAGAAGCATATCATAACCATAAGTTGCTTCGGTCATGACCATCTCATAAGTGCCATCCTCATTTAAGGTCAACTGATACTCGTCATAATCGGTTCCATTGTTGGCATTGTCCTTGCCTTCACCATAAATGTAAATGTTTGCACCTGTTGTTGCAGCATCTGAGGATGCTCCGCCTGCTGCATTGTCGGAAGACTTGGAGCCTCCGAGGAACTTAACGCCCAGTCCGCCTACCAAAAGGCCAACGATCACTGCGACGATCACTAAAACAACAACTTTATTCTTCTTCACAATATCATCTCCTTCTTCTTCCTGCTTTGGCAGACTCTTGGCATATTTTGCCCAGCGGATGCTGGTCAAAATGATCAAAAGTCCACAAATACCAAAGACAATAATATCTAAGATTATCAGTGCGATCTCCCATGGTGCCTTCTGGCTTGCCACTGTTCCGTCATCGGAAACACTGTCCATGGCATTGGATGTACCAACTGCATAGATCACATTCTTTGCAGCGCGCGCTACATTGTTCATAACGGTCGCATTGGATGTCCAGTCTGTCGTGCTTCCATCTTCCTCTGCGTATGCATCCAGTGCCCAGTAACTCTTGTTGGTGTTCAGCCACAGGTCGGTTCCTGCTGCAAGACCGGATACGATATCCTGATAGAACATTGCCGGTACGGAAGCCTGGTCTGTGATGACCATACCTTCAAATCCCCATTCGCCACGGAGTACATTGGTCATAAGTCCCTTGTGTGCGCCGACCCAACGGGCACCGATACGGTTCATACCAGCCATGGCTGCGTTGGAATCCCCGATCGTAACGGTATATTCAAATCCCTTTAAGTAAAGTTCTCGGATCGCCTGCTCATTTGCAAACATGGCACCGCCATAACGGTTGGTCTCCTGATCGTTCAAAGCAAAATGCTTCATATAGGTAATAACGCCTTTTTCTCTTGCGCCCTTGACCTCGTTTCCTGCCAACTGACCGGAAAGGAAACCATCCTCTGAGAAGTATTCAAAGTTACGTCCACTGTACGGAGAACGATGAATGTCAACACCCGGTGCATACCAGCCGGAAACACCTGTGTTGATGGAGTCCTCGCCAAGGCTGAGTCCCATCTCATACAAAAGATCTGTATTCCAGGTACAAGCCATCACAGCCTCTACCGGGTATGCCATAGCACTCTGTCCACCGACCAGTGTTCCGGAGATACCGGCAGTACCGTCTTTATCTGTAGTTGCCGGAAGTCCGATATCATCTGCCTGAATGGTTGCGTAACCACCCTGACGTACCAGTTGCATTGCGCGGTCTGCGGATAATTCGCTGACCAGTTCTGACCAGATCTCATCATCATAAGCCGCATCCTTGGCATCGGATACCTTTTTATCGCTATCCTGCTCAAATTCCGGCATAGAACTTCCGTCATTTACCACATCATCGCTTCGATCCCATTGCAGGTCAGAAAGCAAGGCATCACTTGCTGTCATATTGCCGTCTGCATAAGTGCTTGGGAAAGATCCACTCCAGTCACTTCTTGTAAGATAAGTGAAGGAATCGTCATAGTAACGGATATCTACATCATCAAACTGATTTGTAACGTCATTTCCTGTTTCCGTAGATTTTGCATAAGTTGTAGTATCCAGTGTATCTACGGTCGTCTTATAAGTCATATCCGCATTGCCGTCTGCATCCATACCATTTTCTGTGGTATAGCCCTTGGCTGCTAAGATATTATTGAGTGCCTCATGTGCATCGCTTGCTGCCGTAAAGTAATAATCTCCGGCATCTACCACATAGGTCTTTGCATTTGCGGCATCATAGGCTTTCATGACCTCTTTATCCACGGATACCGTAACTGTCTGTTCTTTACCCGGCTCAATGGAATCGGTCTTTGTAAATCCAACCAGTTCTACGGCTGATTTTTCAATGCCGTTTTCCTTATCATAATCGGTATATGGTGACTGCATATAGACTTCTACGACATCCTTGCCTGCCACATCCCCGGTATTCTTTACGGTCACACTGACTTCGTATGTATCGCCCTTATCCTCTACGGAATAATCAGACCACTTGAAATCGGTGTAAGAAAGTCCATAACCAAATGGGAACTGTACAGTCGATGCATAGTCGTAATCCCCTGCATTGCCGCTTCCCATCACAGCATCTTCGTAACGTGTCTCATAATAACGATAACCTACATAGATGCCCTCAGAATATACGATGTATTTGTTGCCGTTTGTCACATCACTGTTTGTGATGGTAAAATCACCGATATTTTCTGCGGATGGTGCACTCAGGGAATCATAAGCATAAGTATCTGCCAAATGTCCTGAGAAGTTGGTCTTTCCGGCGAGTGCTTCTGCAACTGCCTTGATACCTTCCTGTCCGACACCGCCGACCCAGACACAAGCCTTGACGTTCTTGTAGGCTTCATCATCCAGAAATCCCAGTTCCATAGCATTGTTGGCATTGACCAGTACAACGACATTGTCAAAGTTCTGACAAGCCATGGTCAGCATGTCTCTTTCGTCCTGATCCAGTTCCAGATATTTGTAACCGCTTGCCAGTGGCTCGGTCGGGATATCTGCGCTCTCTCCACCACTACGTCCGATACAAACGATGGCTGCATCATTGTAGTCTTTGAAACTATCCTTCACATCATCTGTGTAGACGTTTGCCGGTACTTCATTTACGGCAAACTCGCCTGCGCCGGTCTCATCCGGCACGCTCTTGCGATAGTCTTGACCGGCACCGCTGTCATAGAAATCCCATAAGGTCTCATTGACCTCAAAACCGGATGCCTCCATCGCCTCTTTCAAATTAAGGGCAAGGGAAGTATCCACCGAACCGGAACCCGAACCGCCATAGACAAAGTCTACGGAATCCTGTCCCAGCAAAGATACCTTTGCGCCTTCTTTCAACGGCAGTCCGTCCTCATTTTTCAAAAGGACCATGCCCTCTTCCTCAATGGTCTGGCAGACTTTTGCAGATTCATCTGTCGTAACCACATCGGAACCACCGGTGTAGACCGTGATCAGATCTTTATACAAAGATGCATAATAATTGCCGATGGCAAGTGCAACGATCAATACACCACACACAACATAAGTCACAATGGACTTTGTTTTGCTAAATGGTTTTGTCTTCATTGTTTCCTCCTCCTTTTTAAGCCTTTGGCTCAATCTTTCTATGCCTACCATAATAAAAAAAGCCAGACCCCACAATGGGTCTGGCACATCTGACCGATTTCTGACATATTTAGCATTTTATCTGCTCTCCGCCTCTTTATAAAGGCGCAAAAATTCCGCCGGCATAGGAAGTAGGATCTGTAGGGTAAACATATTATCAGCAACCGAAGTTGCCATAGAACCGCCGTATTTTTTAGCAATATGGCGCATACTCTTCATGCCAAAGCCGTGATAATCCTTGTTGCGCTTGGTCGTGATCGGAAGTCCGTCCGCGAAAACCACTTTTTCCTCACAATAATTATTGATCTGGATGCTAAGGAAATCCCCCACTGCCCGGATGGTCAGGCTGATGATCCGCTTGTCCGTTTCCTTATACTTGCTGACATTTTCAATAGCATTATCCAGAGCATTTCCCAGCAGTGCATAAATATCCAGCGTTGACATAAAATCCAGATGACTGGCATCCACCATACAGGACAGTCGGATATCACGCCTGCCACAGATCAGGGTCTTTTCGGAAATAATGGTATTGACTACCTCATTTCCCGTCTCGACCACGGCATCATAAATCCCGATGGCATCTTCCAACTCCCGGATATAGTCACTGCGCTCGCCCTCACTGACATGTTCTAAGGCGCGGATCTGGTGCTTGAGGTCATGGCACTTGTGATTGATGGTCTCGATATTTTCCCTGGAAAGTTCGTACTGGCGCTTTCTCTCATACAAAAGATGCTCCACGATCTCCTTTTCCTGATTGATATTGCGGATCTGCAAAATTCCATGCTGCACCCAGAGAAGCAGGATACAGATCAAAAAATCTACCGTTGCCCCCTGGTAATTTACATGATCATAGGTATTGGAATTGCCTACAAAAATTGCCTGACACATAAAGGTTGCCAGATAGACGATGCTAAACAACATACCGCAAAAGGCAAGATTGCTTGGATTGTCCTCAAAGATCCGTCCACCGCTGTCCTTTAATTTCTGATGAAAGACCTTGTAAAAAATACTGTAAAAAAGAAAGGTCGTGAAAGCGCACATGAGTCCATAGTCCAAAACTCTCGTCAAAAGAGCCTTGCAGACACCGCGCGCGATCACTTCATTGATGATGACATATTCGATGTGTTGCAGACTGTAGGCGCCCGCGCATAAGAACATGGCATCTGCCTTGCTCAGATCAAAACAATAATAAATATAGAGGATGGTCCCCGCGGACAAAAGAACATACCAAAGGATATTAACCGCATTGATCCAAAGTCCCGACACCTGTTTGGTCAGATTCAATACATAGGTCACATAAATCCCTGCTGACAGACTAAAGACCAGCCAGCCCACCGGCAAGAGCCATTTTCCGGTCGTACGTTTCTTGGTAAAACAGGAGGCAAAGAGGATTTCTGCCAAAAGCAGTTCCCAGATAAAGCGGAGTTCTTCAAAGACATCCAGTGCGCTAATTTCCATCATTCCATACCTCCGATATATCTGGTCAGAGCATCCACAAAGGCTGTCTTTTTGTTTCGGCTGATCGGCAGTTCGTCGGCTCCTACCATAACCGTATTTCCGTGGATACATTCTACCTTCGCCAAATTGACCAGATAAGATTGGTTGCAACGGACAAAATGATATCCTCCCAGTTCTTCCTCTGCTTCTTTCATGGCACCGCGCACTTCATAGACCTGTCCGGTCGTATGATATTGCAGGTAATGACGGATAACCTCGACATATAAGATATCCTCAATGACGACCGGCTGCATCCCATCCACGGTCTGTAGCATCATCTGTTTTTTCTCATGCCGCCCCATATAGCGCATTGCCTTTTTCATCTTGAGGGCAAACTCCTGATAGCCCAGCGGCTTGATCACATAATCGATCGCTTCGACCTCATAGCCATGTAGGGCGTACTGCGCCATATTGGTAATAAACATAAGCAGGACATCCTTGTCATCCTGCCGGATCCTGCGTGCCAGAGAAATGCCATCCATGCCCGGCATTTCCACATCCAAAAGGATCAAATCTGCATCCTTTCGATAATGCTCCAAAAAATCCTCCGGACTTTCATAGACTTGCGTCATCACACTGACCTTCTGCTCTTTTTCAAAAGTGTTCAGATAATCAGCGATCTCCTCCCGCATCTTTTTTTCATCATCTACTACGACTACTCGCATACGTTTCTTCCTTTTCATCCACTACAAAAGAGGTGCCGCGTTTGCGACACCTCTTATTCTATCATGGATTATTTTACTTTTGCAAATGCCTGATCCAGATCTGCGATAATATCATCGATATGCTCGGTACCGATAGACAGACGGATCGTATTTGGCTTGATGCCCTGATCTGCTAATTCTTCCGGTGACAACTGTGAATGTGTTGTAGTTGCCGGATGGATCACAAGGCTCTTTACGTCTGCTACATTTGCAAGCAGAGAGAAGATCTCCAGATTGTCGATAAACTCATGTGCTTCCTTCTGTCCGCCCTTGATCTCAAAGGTAAAGATGGAACCGCCGCCATTCGGGAAGTACTTCTCATAGAGATCATGCTGTGGATGATCCGGCAGAGAAGGATGGTTTACATGCTCAACCTGTGGATGCTTTGACAGATACTCAACCACTTTCTTGGTATTCTCTACATGACGCTCAATACGCAGTGACAAAGTCTCTGTTCCCTGCAATAAAAGGAATGCATTGAATGGAGAAATGGTTGCTCCTGTATCACGAAGCAGGATGGCTCTGATATAAGTAACAAAGGCTGCCGGACCTGCTGCATCTACAAATGAGATACCGTGGTAACTTGGGTTTGGCTCAGCGATCGGTGCATATTTGCCGCTTGCCTTCCAATCGAATGTACCGCCGTCAACGATCACACCACCAAGACTGGTGCCGTGTCCGCCGATGAACTTGGTTGCGGAATGAACAACGATATCTGCACCATGCTCGATCGGGCGGATCAGATAAGGTGTTCCGAAGGTATTGTCGATCGCAAGCGGAAGTCCATGCTTGTGTGCGATCTCTGCGATAGCATCAATATCAGGAATATCGGAATTTGGATTTCCTAATGTCTCGATGAAAATGGCTGTGGTATTGTCCTGAATAGCACCTTCTACTTCTGCAAGGTTATGAGCATCTACGAATGTTGTCTCGATGCCATAGAGTTTCAAAGTATGTGCTAAAAGGTTGTAACTTCCACCATAGATGGTCTTCTGTGCTACGATATGGTCGCCCGCCTTGGCAAGTGCCTGGATCGTATAAGTAATGGCTGCTGCACCGGATGCAACGGCAAGTCCTGCCACACCACCTTCCAGGGCTGCGATACGATCTTCAAATACACCCTGGGTTGAATTGGTCAGTCTTCCATAAATATTACCTGCATCTGCCAATCCGAAACGATCAGCGGCATGCTGTGAATTGCGGAATACATAAGATGTTGTCTGGTAGATTGGAACTGCTCTTGCGTCGGTTGCCGGATCTGCTTCTTCCTGTCCTACGTGTAACTGTAATGTCTCAAATCTGTATTTTCTTTCTTCACTCATTTTCATTTTCTCCTTTATGTCTGTTCTTGGTTTTTACTCGCTCTTTCTTATCTCATCTCTGCCTTGCGGCAACATCGCCAGGAACACATTCGAAAATGAACCAATTCATCAAAATAATTCATGATCTTTTCCTCTCCCTATATTCATACTAACTTACTAGGAATTGTGATGTTAGAATCATATCTTATATTTCCTAGTATGTCAATAGGTTTTTAGGATTTTTTTGAAAAAATATTTAAATGACGTAATTATTCGCCATCATTCCCTGTTCTTCCTCGACAAGGTCAGCCAGCGTTGTGTTGTCGATCACGCTGCTGATGGCGGCATCCAGTTTTTTCCAAAAATGCAGTGTCACGCAGTTGTCCGCACGATCACACTGGTTGATGTCATCTGCTAAGCATGCGACCGGCACCATATCTCCTTCTGTCAGACGCAGGATCTGCCCCATGGTATAGTCTTTTGGATCACGCGTCAGGACGTAACCGCCCTGCGGTCCACGGATCGATCTGACAAAGCCTGCCTTATTTAAAATAGATACCACCTGTTCCAGATACTTGTCTGAAATCCCCTGTCTTCCAGATACATCCTTGATGCGTACCGGCTCTCCTGTATTGTGAAGTGCCAGATCTAACATAAAACGAATGGCGTATCTGCCTTTTGTTGAAACTCTCATAATTTACCTCTTACTTAATAATCTGTTCAAGGAAGTTCTGTTCGCTAAGTTCGACTCGCACCTATGGTTCGGTCTCACCAATCTCACAGAACGACCTCGCACTAAGTTCGAACTTCGCTATCGTTCGTTCTCACTAAGTGCTTCCGGCCTAGTCAGCAAACAATGGTGTAGACAAATATCTGTCACCGGAATCCGGGAGTAAAACAACGATATTCTTGCCCTTGTTTTCTTCTCTGTTTGCTACGATAGTAGCAGCCTTTAATGCAGCACCGGAAGAAATACCCACTAGGATTCCTTCGGTTACTGCAAACTTCTTGCCCTCTGCGAAAGCATCCTCATTCTCGATCGGGATGATCTCATCATAGATCGTCGTATCGAGCGTATCCGGTACAAATCCTGCACCAATACCCTGGATCTTGTGTGCACCCGCCTTGCCGGTAGAAAGTACGGCACTGGTTGCAGGCTCAACTGCGATCACCTTGACGTTTGGATTCTGCTCCTTTAAGTAAGCACCAACACCGGAAATGGTTCCGCCGGTACCAACGCCTGCGATAAAGATATCTACGGCTCCGTCTGTCTGCTTCCAGATCTCCGGTCCTGTCGTAGCCTTGTGGGCTGCCGGATTTGCCGGATTGACGAACTGTCCCAAAACGATAGATCCTTCAATCTCCTTGTTGAGTTCTTCTGCCCTTGCGATCGCACCCTTCATACCCTTTGCACCTTCGGTCAGAACCAGTTCTGCGCCGTATGCCTTTAAGAGATTACGACGTTCTACGCTCATGGTATCCGGAAGTGTAATGATGGTACGATAGCCTCTTGCGGTTGCAACGGCTGCAAGTCCGATACCTGTGTTACCACTGGTCGGCTCGATGATGGTTGCGCCTTCCTTCAAAAGACCTTTCTTCTCTGCGTCCTCGATCATTGCCAAAGCGATACGATCCTTCACAGATCCAGCCGGGTTTAAATACTCCAACTTTGCAAGGATGGTCGCATCCTTGACACCGACCGCCTCGGTGTATCTGTTTAATTTTAAAAGTGGTGTGTTACCGATCAATTCTACTGCACTGTTCTTAATGTCTGCCATTTGCTTTTCCTCCTATAATCTCAACTCTGATTTCTTTCATTTTACATTCTTTTTTCTTTAAAGTTCACAATTCCTATATTCCTAGTTAAATAGTAGGTTTTCTATATTTTGTAGTTTATCTGAAAGATTTCTTTTTGTCAATATCTTTTCTCATAAAAAGTTTCACCTTACCGTCAAAATATGATATGATAGTTATACATTTATTCATCGTAAAAGATTTTACACCATACTTTTAGGAGGTTTTTATTTATATGCGTACATTTATCAACGAATCCGCCGAGAACTATTTAGAGACGATCTTAGTCCTCAGCAAAAAATTACCTGTTGTACGAGCCGTGGATATTGCCAACGAACTTGACTTCAAAAAGTCCAGTGTCAGTATCGCCATGAAGAATCTTCGTGAAAAAGAACAGATTACAGTCACAGATGCCGGTTATATCTATCTGACCGATACCGGACGCGAGATTGCTGAGATGATCTACGAACGCCATGAGATGATCTCACAGGGACTGATGGCTTTGGGTGTACCGGAGGACATCGCAACGGAGGATGCCTGCCGTATCGAGCACGTCATCAGCAAGGAAAGTTTTGAAGCCGTCAAAAAACTCATTCAGGACAAGTTAAACTAGACACGAAAACAACAAAAAGCCACACGATCTTGCATTCCAGCAAGTCGTGTGGCTTTCTTTTTATGTCTATGCTTCTATACTTCTTCTTTCGCATTCTCCGAACTATCAGCAGTCTCTTCCGCGATCGGCATAGCGCCGTTATCCTCGTGTGCGATCTCCTCTAGTGCCTCGCTTTCGGCTTTGGCATCCGCATTGTCCTCGCAGTCCTCATCATAAACCACGATCTCCTTGATCGCATGTTCATTTCCCTGCACCAGATAGGTATGCTCGCTTCCGCAATACGGACAGATCTTGCCGTGTTCTACCGTACCGTAAGTCTTTTCGCAGTCCTCACAAAAAGTGACAGCCGGAATCATCTCTACTTCCAACTGGCAATCCTTTAAGATCTCACTCTTGGTACACTTCCACTTCCAGCAGTCCTCCAGATAAGACGGAATGACCGTCGAAACTTCTCCGATCTCTAAGACAACCTTGGCAACATGATTGACATGATTTTCCACTGCCAGAGATTCCACTTTCTTTGCAATATGAAATACAATTCCTAATTCATGCATGTCCTTTTCCTCTTATTTGTTCTGCATTGCCTCTTTATGTGCCTTGATCGCAGCCTTTTCCTCTGCTGTCTTTGGTGCAAAGACGATCTTGACTGCACGCTTCAACTCATAAGGAATGATAGCCTTGAACTTATCTTCTGCGGTCACCATGGTTGAGCACTCTGGGTGATCTCTATGAAGTGTAATGGCATCAAATGCACACTTGGTCGTACATACACCACAACCGATACACTTGTTGGCATCAATGATCGTTGCACCACATCCAAGACAACGTGATGTCTCGATCTTGACCTGTTCCTCAGTAAGGGCGATATGCGCATCCTTGAAGGACTTGTTGCCAAGTGTCTCGTCAAAGCCTTCAGACTGACGGGAAGAATTATCGTAACTCTCTACTAAGATGTCATCCTTGTTGAGTTCGATGAATTCCCACTTGTTACGTCCGATGGTCATATGACCATTCTGCACATATCTATGTAAGGATTCAGATGCCCAGTGGCCTGCTGCGATCGCATCGATCGCGAACTTCGGTCCGGTCATAACATCACCACCGATAAAGAGATCCGGCGCGCCCTGTACCTGATAGGTAAGTCCATCTGCTACCAGAGCCGGTCCTCTGAATTCTACATTTTCGCTCTTTAAGAGGTCGCCCCATACAGACTGCTGTCCTACGGCGAAGATCACACGGTCACATTCAATCGTGATAGTCTCGTTTTCATCGTATTTTGGAGCAAATTTCTTGCGTCCGTCTACTTCTTCAAATACAGATACGCACTTCTTGAAGGTGATACCGGATACCTTTCCGTCTGTAACGAGGACTTCCTTTGGTCCCCATCCACACTTGATGGTAACGCCATCTTCTCCTGCTTCTCTTACTTCTTCATCAGATGCAGGCATTTCCTTCTCTGACTCCAAGCAAAGCTGTGTAACTTCAGAAGCACCGTTTCTTGCGCTGACACGGGATGCATCGATAGCAACATTACCACCACCGACAACAACAACTCTGCCATTGTAGTCTGCACCACCGCAGTTGGCATCCTTTAAGTAATCGATTGCTGTAAAGGTACCTTCTGCATCATCCCCAGGTACGCCAGGACGACGACCTGCGGAGCATCCGATAGCAATATAAAATGCCTTATAGCCCTGTGCACGAAGTTCATCTAAGGAGATATCCTTGCCAACTTCTACGCCTGTCTTGATCTCAACGCCCATCTCGCGCATAACATCAATCTCAGCCTCGATGACTTCTTTTTCCAACTTGTAAGATGGAATACCATAGCGAAGCATACCGCCGGCATTCTCGTTCTTTTCAAATACGGTTGGCTTGTAGCCTCTCTCTGCCAGATAAAATGCGCAGGAAAGTCCTGCCGGACCGCCACCGATGATAGCAATCTTTTCCTCCCATCCGTTCTTGTGGATGCTGGCTGGAACAACGATCGGAGGAACGTATCTGGTATCTGCATGCAGATCGCGCTCTGCGATGAAACGCTTTACTGCATCGATAGCGATCGGTTCGTCAATGGTTCCTCTGGTACAAGCATCCTCACAACGTCTGTTACAGATACGTCCGCAGACAGCTGGGAATGGATTCTGCTTTTTGATCAATGCCAAAGCCTCTGTGTACTCACCCTGTGCTGCTTTCTTTAAGTATCCCTGTACTGCGATATGTGCAGGACATGCTGTCTTACATGGAGCAGTACCGGTCTTGTGGGAATTGATACGGTTGTTGTCTCTGTAATCCGGGTCATAGTATTCCTTGCCCCATTTTACCTTGTCCGGAAGCAGCTGTTTTGGATAGGTCACTTCTGTACCGTCTGCCTTGCAGAGTTTTTGTCCCAATCTGGTTGCACCAGCAGGGCAATACTCTACGCAGCGTCCGCAAGCCACACACTTGTCCTTGTCTACATGTGCCACATAAGCGGAACGTGACATATTTGGTGTATTGAATAACTGTGATGTACGAAGTGCATTACAGATATTTACGTTACAGTTACAGATACCAAAGATCTTGTTCTCGCCATCGATATTGGTGATCTGATGTACGAAACCATTGTCCTCAGCACGCTGTAAGATCTCAAGTGCTTCTTCTTTTGTGATGTCATGGCCCTTACCGGTCTCACGGCAGTAGTCTGCGAAATCGCCGACACCGATACACCAGCCATAATCATCATCAGCAACACCTTCACCGATCGCCTTACGGGAAGCACGACAGGAACAACGTCCTACACCGATCTTGCCTTCGTATTTAGACAGCCAGTAAGATAATTTCTCGATATCGATGGCTTCGTTTTCCATGGAGATTGCTTTCTCTACCGGGATAACGTGCATGCCGACACCGGCACCACCTGGAGGTACCATCTGTGTAATACCATCCAATGGGATATATGTCATACGCTCGAAGAAAGAAGCAACATCCGGGTGCTGTTCCAGTCTAGGATTGCCCTTGACATCCCCCGGGATCTCTTCCATGTTGAAAAGTTCAGCAGAACCGGGTACAAACATCGGAAGTGTATAGCGTCTTTCTGACTGTGGTGCTGTACGGCCATTGTGGTCATAATGATAACCGTAATCGTACTCCAAAAGTCCGATATAAGACATTTGGTCCAATAACTTCTGGAAGCCTTCTTTGCCTTTTTCTGCCACCTTGTCTTTGTTCATTTCACAGAGTTGATCGAACGTGTAATGCACACGTCTTTTCATGGTAAGACCTACCTCTGCCATTTCCTCTGTAATGATCTCTGCGAGTCCCCAGTATTCCGGATCCTCTGCGGTAACGCCACCGATCATATGACCGGCAACATCTGTGATTCGCTTTCCTAAAGCGATGATCTTTGGACTTGGATTCTTGTCGCCTTTGTGATTCGCAGGCCACTCATTGTACTTGTTCATGTCCATGTTTATACTCTCCTTTTCTCATTTCTCATTGCTTGTTTCTATTGTCAGCACCAATGGTGCCAAACATTCTCTTGTAACTTCTTATGTGTGTTCTTCGCTCATGCCAAAATGCATTTCCCGCAGGCCTTCGACCTCGTCACAGATCTCCTGTAAACCACAGGAACCACAATCCATATTGACATCTTTTAGCATGTGGTCGATCGTCGCCGTGATCTGCTTGGTCTTTTTGAGCCCTTCCTGCAATCCGGCATAATCGACATCCGGATCTGTGATAAAGATGATCTTGACCGCCTCGACTTCCTTGTGCAGGTGGAGCGCCTTTTGCATGGCATTGCCGATCGCCGTAAAATTCAGTCCTTGTTCCAGTGCATCTGCCGCCACGCGCACGCTCTCCCTGTCATTGGAAGATGAGACGCGAAGCATAAAACCCTTTGGATAGATGTGGTAACGGAAGTAGCCGATATTCTGGATGGTATTGTATAACTTGTCTCCTGTTCCAATACTATCCTCGGCAACGCGTACCAGCGCAATCCTGGCATATGGGGTATCCTCTGTGATCTGTGGCAGATCTTTTCCGATAAGGATGATCTGATCCTCTCCTACCAGATCTGTCTCCGTCGTCACTAAGGTATTGCCCACGGCAGGAAGATTATGTCCGCCCAGTTCATATGCCATATCTGCCTGTAGGATCATCATGGCTTTCCCAGCATCCTCCCAGTCCCTGCTGACAGGATCTGCGGCGTGGCCGACCGGAAGTTTCACGGCATCCTGTCCTGCAATGGAGGTCAGAATGTCACTGATAATCTCATCATAAAGTCTCATAGATGTGTGTCTCTTTCTATCTTATCGTAATGCTTTAACATCAGCGGTTCGATCGCTGCCGTAAGTTTCATGTCAAGATTGAAGAAATATACGACAAAACTCAAAACAAAGAGACATACCAGTACGATCGCAATGATCAAAAGTACATGAAGAAATGTTGCCATATTAAACCGCTCCTTCCTTAGCCATTCCCTTTTGACGTGCAAACTCGGCTGCACCAAGTGCTCCCATCAACTGTGGGTCGATCGGGAGATCGATGACTTTCAAATTCAATACCTTTTCGATGGCTTCCTTTAAGCCGTCATTCTTGGCACATCCACCGGTCAGAGTGATGGAATCTACAGCGCCTGCCTTCTTTGACATAACAAAGCAGCGCTTTGCAACGGATAACTCGATACCTGCTGCGATCTCATCCATCGGCTTGCCCTCTCCTACCAAAGAGATAACCTCTGACTCTGCAAATACGGTACACTGTGCCGTGATCGGGATCACATTCTTTGCCTTCAATGATAACTTGGAAAACTCAGACAGATCCATTTCAAATGCCTTTGCCATTGCCTCAAAGAAACGTCCGGTTCCGGCTGCACACTTGTCATTCATAGCAAAGTTTAAAACCGTTCCATCGGCATCAATGGCAATACCCTTGACATCCTGTCCGCCGATATCGATGATCGCCTTGACATTTGGATCTGCCACATGCACGCCCATGGCATGACAAGAGATCTCTGAGATATTCTCGTCTGCGGAAGGCACCTTGTTACGTCCGTATCCGGTACCTACCAGATAAGCCAGATCGTCTGCTGATTTTAAGTCCGGCACTTGGGCTACTGCCTTTTCAATGGATTCTTCACAGGAAAGTACCGCATTGATGCGGCTGCGAAGTGTTACATCAGCCACCATCTTTCCTGTCTCATCGATGATAACACATTTTGTATAAGTTGATCCGGAATCACATCCGCCATAATATTTCATCTTGTTCCTCCTTTTTACCATGAATGCTCGTCGTGTAATACTTCCAGCGACGGATCCAGTGGCTCTTCCTTAAATACAGTTCTCATATAACGATTGACCTGATCACGAACACCCTGACGGGATACGATACGAGGATCGAACAGATCGTGAGTTACCCAGATCAGATGAATACCTTTTTCTCTAGCCTTTTCCTCGAACTGACCATGCATACCATCCAGTGCCTTACATGCCATATGCTCCCAAAGGATGACCATGTCGGCATTGAACTCTTCACAGTACTCCCAGAGTTCATCTAAGAGGACCTTGTAACCACCATGGGTACGATTTCTCATGATCATGTTCTCTGTCAGCCAAGCCATATCATAATATGCCTTTTCGCGGTTCTCCGGTGTATCTTTCTCTGCGATCATTTCGGTATTGACCATGGAAAGCATATCGGTCAGCGGAACGATGCCCCAGCAGTTTAAGATCCAGAGCAAGAAATCCATATAAAAGTGTGACTGCACGCCCCATACGATAGCACGGTGGCGATACTCTCTTGCCATCATCATCTTGTCTTTGTATGCCTGATTGGCAAGTGCGGTCAGTTTGCGGTCTACATTGACGAACTCCGGTACCTTACCGCAGATAGCCATGTAGTTGGTCTCGGTATAAAGTGCAAGGTTGGAACCAAAGACCTGTGGATAATCGGTCTTGTTCATGTCCAGCCACTCCATACGGTGTCTGGTGGACTCATTGACACGCTTTGCACACTCGAAATAGTAGGACCAATCCCATTTCTCGCCTGTCTTTTCCTCGATAAAGGCGATACAGTTCTTGATCTCCTGTGCTGCGTAATCCTGTACGTCGTCCTCTCTGTGACGCATCGGGGCTGCCAACTGGAAGATCGGGATACCGTCTTCTAATTCCAGACGCTTGGCAATACCGCCGTTACTCATAAGGGAACCATCACAGGTCGTATTACACTGTACGGCACAGGCACCAAGGATCGGCGCATCATCATCAATGGAAACGCCAAGTTCTGCCTCCGGCATCGGACAAACATCACCGGCAAGTCCGTATTCCTGTGCCACATCAATATAATGAAGGGCTGCTGTCTGGTTCAAAAGAACGGATACATAGGTGGACGGCGTCTCACGGGAAAGTCCTTTCAAAGTAGGGAATCCCATCATAACGGCTGTCATTTCGTTCTCATCTACCAAAACGACCTTCTTGGAAAACTCCTCATCATTGCCGATACGGCGGTCGCCGCGGAAAAGATTGTCGAGAAGTTTTGCTACGTCATAAACGACCAGATCCTGCTCTAAATGGCACATACGAAGGTATGGTCCACGCAGTCCCTGTGTATGCTTATCTACCATCATCGGTACTGCCAGATAGTTTGCCATCCAGCGGTAACGGAACATGGCTTTGATATTTCTAGGCTTGATGATAAAGCCAGCCAACTGCTTCATGATATAAAGCCAACGTGTGTAATCATAGAAGGTATCTTTAAATCCACGCCACTCACGTCTGCTTCGTACTTTTCCATCGGTAAAAAATCTACCCAGCGCTTCTGCGCCTACTTCTTTTGCCATTATTTCTTACCTCCTTGAATCTTCTTGATCTCAATGCTCTCTACGAATGCCTGCACACGTGTGCGCATCTGACCGGAAGAGCCAATGGAATATGGTCGATCCACGGCAAGTACCGGATAGCCGTGCTCATCACGGAGCACGATCGTACCGATCATACGCTCATAAGCCCATGGATCACAGAACTTCATCTGTTCGTAGATAATACCGTCTGCGCCGTATTCCTTGGCAAGATCTGCAACGTAATCACGTCTGCCAGTCATCTTTGCCATATCCCAATAACGTGGGCACTGTGCTCTGCCCTGTACCTGACGGCAGATCTGTTTTACCACGTCTTCCTCGTCATTTAAGATAATCTCATCACGTCCCGGCAAAGATCCGTAGCAGAAACGGTCTGCACATACATAAGCGCCGGATTCTTCTACCAATTTGATAACATCTACATCATCTACCTCAGAGCCGACAAAAACAACGCGGGCGCGGTACTTGTCTGCCGCATCCGGCTCTCTTGTCTTGATCTCCTCCAAGGTCTCGCGGAGTTTGTCAAGGATCAAATGCTTTGGTGCCACATAACTTGCCATGGTAAGGATGTGGAACTCATAGCCTGTCACGCGCGGATTGGCATCCTTGCGGAAGTCTCCGATCTGACGGATCAGACGGCATACTTCATTGTGCTGGTCGACTGCTGCACGGATAGCCTCATCGGATGTGTCGATACCATATTTTTCTGCCAGAGGCTTTAAGATATGGTTGCGGCACTGTAAGGTGTACATTTCCAGCGCATTGTCATCGTTTTTCTGTGGGATCTCCATGTATTCCCAGAAAAATCCGTCCTTGCCCAGCCCCATAGTCTTGAGCAGTTCCATGTTCTCTACGCAACGGTTCATCATGGTACAGCCGTCCGGTGTCACGATACCGTCTACGAAGTTGTAACCGCCCTCGATGGCTCTCTCCAAAAGTGCTCTACTGTACTCACACAAGAAACTTGTCATGTAGTAAGTAGCCATCTCCATAGAGCCTGTACGCGGTGCACGAAGTCTTACGGAAAATGTACCCGGAAGATTTAAGAGTGGTTCCGGTACATTCTCGCAAGTCGTTGCGATACACTTAAGACCCTCGTCCTGTGCCTGACGCACAAGTTCGTTATTGGCATCTTCCAATAACTTTTCAAAATAATATAAGTGCTTTAAGTCTTTCACGCTTGCCCTCCTTTACGCTTCTAAGATTCCTATTCCGATCAGGGCTTCCTTGGCTCCCCTGACGATTGCCGCATCATCATCCAAATAAAATACGCTCTCTCCCTTGAGATCGAACTCTGCCAAAGAGGCATCCGATAATATGTAGGAAAGTACCGGGATATCTCCAACATCCATGTACTGTTTGACATCCAAATTCGGAAGGCGGTTTGCGATCACGCCTACCTTGTCGTACATAACGAGTTCGTCTGCCACCTGCTTGATGGTCTTGACCACCTGTGTGCCTTTTTTAGAAGAGTCTGTGATCAGCATGAGGTGTGTCACCTTTTCCATGACACGACGGTTGATCTGCTCTATCCCCGCCTCGCCGTCGATCACGATATAATCATAATTTTCTGCCAAAAGACCAATGACCTCTTTCAGGTAACTGTTGATCTTGCAATAGCAGCCTGCTGCCTCCGGTCTTCCGATAGCAATAAAAGAAAAGCCATCCATCTCGACGAGCGCGTCGAAAATACGGTATCTGGCTTCTCCTAATAATTCAATTGCCGCCTTAGCGTTGCCGTCCTCTGCGTTTGCTACCACCTCTTTGCGGATATCGTCTACCGTGAGTTTCACGTCCACACCCAATGCGGTAGACAAGCCAACAGCCGGGTCTGCATCAATGGCAAGGATCCGCTTATCCGGATAGGCTGCCACCAAGAGTTTGACCATAACTGCTGCAAGCGAGGTCTTACCAACGCCACCCTTACCGGCAACGGCAAGGATCTTGGCATCAATCTTGTCTGTATTCATTTACTGTCTCCCTTACTTTACTTATGCGTCCCTTTTTCTTTTTTACACTTATAAAAGATTGTCTAAATTTTATCATACATGGGAGATTTTTTCGACACATAATGCCACGATTGTGTAAAAATGTCACCTTGCACAAATATTATATATAAAATTCATACATTATTACTACTTGACGTTTATGCCACATTTGGGTACCGAATGAGTAGACAGACTGATAACAGGAAGCAGGATATGAACACGAAACTGCCGATTTTCATGGTAAATATGCATCTGTCCCTTATGTAGTTCCACCATCTTTTGGCTGCTACGCAGCCCAATATGATTGCTTTCCACCATGCCCACATCCTGCTTGACGGTATTGAGCATGAGAATGCCAATCATTCCCTGTTCCACCCTCAGGCGCACATAAATTGCTTTTCCCTTGTCAGCATATTTCAAAATGTTAGAAAAGAGGTTACTGGTCATTCGTTTGAGCATCATCTCATCTGCATACATCAGACCATCCACATCCTCCAGTTGCCCTTCTATCGTAAAACCTGCTAACTGTACAAACTCACAACTGTCCGTAAGAATTTCTTTCAGACGGCCAATCTTAATGCGCTGTAAGGTCACTTCTTCATTGGCATCATAGGCAAAAGCATACTCAAACATATGATCTGTAAGCGCCTTGATATCCGCCGATTTCTGTAGACACTTATTGAGGTATAACATACGTTTTTCTTCATCTACTTTTTCCATACGAAGTACTTCCAAATAGCCATTTAAAACAGTAAGGGGTGTACGCAGATCATGGGAAATAGCAGAGATCAATTCCTGGTTGGTCTGGCGGATTGCCTCCTCCTCTTTGATATTTTCATCAAGAGTTCTGCGCAGGATATCCAGTTCTTTTGCCACAAATCCAACCTCATCTTTACCACAAGGCTGGATCTCATGGGATAAATCCCCCTGTGCCATATGCATAACCGCGTCCTTAATCCCATTCATACGTCGGATGACACTTCCCATATAAGAAAGCACGCCAAAAAAGAAAAGAAAGACACATAGCAACACGCAAATGATCAAATAAATATATACAAATTTACACCGCATATAGGAAGAATAACTGACTGTGTAAATGCCGTTGGCAAATTGAATCTGTACTTCATTGGTATATTCTCCCGGAATATCCATATCATCTGTCCAGAACAATCCGTAAGCCAGATTTTCCAGGATCTTCGCATATTTTCCATCCAGAGGCTCGCCGTCTTCGTCATAGATATATAGACCTATATAGTAGTTTGAATATTTTTTCAAAAAAGTACGAAACTGTTTCTTCGCCCTCCTGTCTCCCCCTCTTTGAGGAACTTCGTATTTTACAGCATCATCACGCATATTTTGAACATAGGTCTCCTCGTCAAACCAGTTGATCAGATGCATGTTCTCCAAGGCTTCACATATAGGTAGTTGTATACCCCAAAGCCCCTGAAAGAGTAAAATAGCGACTGCCGCCATACTCAGGATAACAACAAATAGCTTGGTGCGGATCTTCCATTTTTCCGGTCGATGATCTTCCAGAAAATGCCGGAGGATCTTTTGTTTTTCTTTAGTCACAGCGATACCCCCTTCCCCATACTGTCTTGATAATGGTCGGATTCTTTGGGTCTGCTTCTATCTTGCGACGCAGATTTCGCATATGTACCATGACCGTGTTGTTGGCACCATAATAATATTCTTCCTGCCAGATACTCTCATACAAATGCTCTGCCGAAAAGATCTGCTTACGGTTTGTAAGAAGCAAGTGCAAAAGGGCATACTCCGTATCGGTCAGTTCAATGACCTGCCCGTCCCGGCTGACTTCCTCTTTCACTTCATTTAAGACGATGTCCTGATAGGAAATGATGCGTTCTGTCATACTCTCCTTTGGAACCAGGTCCGGATCCGACACTTGTTTTCCCCGATAGACATGATAGCGGCGGATCAGCGCCTTTGCCCGGCTGACCAGTTCGTTATAAGAAAAGGGCTTTACCAGATAATCGTCCCCACCGCTGGAAAATCCCAGCATCTTATCGTCTTCCTGCGATTTGGCACTTAAAAAAAGAATGGGTGCATTGCTGTTCTTTCGGATTTCCACACAGGTCTGGTAGCCGTTCATCCCCGGCATCATGATATCTAAAATGATCAGATCAAAGGCATATTGCGCGGAAGCCTCGATCGCCTGCTCGCCATTTGCCGCCTCGGTCACCTCATAGCCTTCTCCGCCCAAAAGAAGATGGATGACCTCCCGGATCTCCGGATTGTCATCCACCACCAAAATATGGGAAGCACCGGGCTTCCCTTGTTCTTCTATTGTCCCTGTCTGCATCTCGTTCATCTGTCGTTTCTCCCAATCACATACTCTGTCTGCATTTGCATACAGTATAACAATTTTTCGCCTGCTTGGAAGAAAATTAAGAAAACTTTAGAAACTCTTCTTTTACCACAGATTATAAAATGGCATGGTCTCACGGTTGCGAAATTCATGTTTCTCATAGTAACCGATCAAATGTCCGTCCTCTGCACGCAGAGCAACCATGTAAACATCCTTCTGCTGCTTTTCGTTGAAAAAGGTATGAACGATATTGTGGTCTTTGTCTGCTGCAAACCAGGCAACCACGCGCTCTATCATTTCTTTTGACTTGTTATTGTGACAGGCAAGCAGGCTGCGCCCGATCAGATCTGCCCCGCCCCATTTTACATAATCTTTAATGGCAGCCGGATTCATATAGATGATCTCATGCTCCAGATTGCAAAGTACCACGTCGCACCGATCCTGATCGACCAGACTCTTAAAATATTCTAATGCATTTTCCATGATGTCTCTCCTTTTGACTCGTTATCTTTATGCGTTTTCTATCCCTTTGACTGTAACTTCCTGCGGTAACGGAATGCCCAATTCTTTGATCGCATCCATAATGTGACTGGTGGACACATCCTTAAATTCCGGTTGTCCAAACACAGAAAACATCCATTCCACCGAAAGATCCAGCCATTTTTCCACATGCGGATCAATGACCTGGGATGAGCCGTCCGCACATGCCTCGTTTGCAAGACTATAGCCGTGTGGTCCTTTTTGGAAAAGATGATACTCTAAGAGACATCCCTCTTCTTCATATGCCATCACCAGATCTAAGGTCGATCTTCTGGTAAGCGCATCCTCCGCGGTCGTGAACATAAAAAGCGCTGGTGCATCCTTTGTCACTGCCTGTACCGGATTCAGCCAGATCTTTTTTTCTTCTGTCGGCCCTTCTTTTCCGAAAAAGAGCATCTGCATCAACTCGGACCCCTGTCCGCTCATGTCTGTCGCCGGATAGCCCAGAATTAGCCCATTTGGCCGATTCTTTCCCAACAGACCACTGGATAAAGCCAGATGACCGCCTGCGGAAAAACCACAGGCAAGGATCTTGTCTGCATCCACATACCAGTCGTTCGCATGATCACGGATCAGACCGATCGCCCAGTCCATTTCCTTTAATGGCTGAAAGCCCTTGACTTCCCAGCCCAGAGAATAATGCAGAACAAATGCCTGTATGCCCTTGGCTGCATATGCCAAAGCCACCGGTTCTGCCTCGCGTGGTGATAAATACACATAGCCGCCACCGGGACAGATCACAAGAGCCGGTCTGGAGAGATCCTGTCCCAATTTCAGACCGCTATCCTGTATATAGCACTCCAGCCAGACCTTATCATTGTCCGGGTAATTTATCTTTTGATAATGCATAAACTTTACGCCTCCTGTCAACTTTTTGTTGTCCTCTATTATAACATGAGATCAAAAAAAGACCACTACCTCTTGTCAGGTAATGGTCGCTCCTAAACAGCCACCTCCTGCGCTACTGCAAGAAATGACTGTTTTGAAATTTATAATTTAATTTTTAATGCTCACCCTTAGATGTCCTTTTTCATTTTGTGTGCTCTGCGCAGTTCTACGATCAAAAGTCCAAAGCCTCCCACAATAATACTAGCAAGCACGATACAAGATACCGGCGATACGTCGCCTGTTACCGGTGACGTTGCATTTAAGGTTGTCTGGTTGTTTGTATTCTGTGCATTCGGTGTACTACTTGTCGGCTGGATATCGGTAATACCTGCGGTCGGTGCAGATGGGGTTGGAGTAGTGGCAGAGCCACTGCCTGTACCTGTGTCAGAACCATTGCCCGTACCGGAACCACTGCCAGTTCCATTTCCTGTCGTGCCGCCAGTTGTTCCGCCATTGCCGTTACCAGAACCTGATGCCTCAGCAACCGTAAAGTTTGCTGTTGCTGTTCCTCCGGTTGACTGGATTGCGATCGTATGGCTTCCTTTGGATAAGGCATCTAAGAAAGACTGCTTCAGACGTACGATAGTGCTACCCGATTCCAATTTATAGTTGCTCTTATCCACCTCTACGCCATCTACCAATACGGCTACAAATTCATCTAATGGTGCACTGGAACGGAAGGTAAGTGTCTCTGTCTTTCCTATGATATGTTGTCCATTATCTCCATCTTTCATGACCGGCTTTTCAGGAGTTGGCGTCGGCTCTGGGGTTGGCTCTGGACTTGGTGTTGGGTCTGGGCTCGGTGTTGGGTCTGGACTTGGTGTCGGATCTGGATCTGGAGTCGGATCTGGATCTGGAGTCGGATCTGGGTCTGGAGTCGGATCTGGGTCTGGAGTCGGATTCGGTGTGACATTCTCTACCTCAGGTACCAAAACCTCTATAATAGGTGAGGCCTTTTTCGTAACATCCCCTTTTCTTCGCACTTCATAAGTCTTTCCCGCAGTGACACTCTCTCCCAAAATGCTATCGCCCTGACATGAAATCCACTCACTTGTCCCTTTTTCGCGATATTCCATCTCTGTACTCACTCCTTGAAGATATCCTTTATCACCTTTTTTTGTCGGTGCAATTCCAGATATTCTTCCCGGTGCTTCCTGCGACGCTTTTTCCGTTGCTAAAATTTTTATCTCAGTATCTGCCTTAGGTGTGCCATAAATCTTTATTTGGCTGACATTTCCACCTTGCGCTGATACCCAGATACCATTTTGCGTCATATCCGTCTTATTCTCTACGCTAAAGTAATGGTTTTCATCTGCCTGAAATGTCACGCTCTCGATATCTCCATTGACTTTCTGTTCCAGATTTCCCCCAGCAATCTGACTCACACTGCCATCTTCCGGCAAAACCAGTCTGACTGTATATTTCCTCATCTGTAAAATAGTTTTTCCATCTTCCTCTGCCACCTCATATGCTGTATTATCGGAAAAAAGTCCCTCCGTAGAGCCAATCGTATTGGCAATAGTAATAGGCTTATCCCTTTTCGGTGAATCGTAAGTCGAAATACCAACCTGATTTGATCCATTAAACTTCACATCCGTCAACACGACATTGCCACGTAATTCCAGATTGTTGGACTTTCCATTTGCTAGCGTGTTATCCTGTATCACAGCATTACCTTTTACGCTAATCTTTAATACACTTGTGCCAGTAGTATCTTCATAGAACGTCACTCCACCACCATGTTTTGCAGCCTGATTTCCCTTGATCTCACCGCCAGACATGGTAAAGGAAGCCGCCGTAGATTCATAGGTACTGTTATTAACACCTCCTCCGGAAAGATCGCTTGCACAGTTGTTACTAATTTCTCCGCCCCGCATATCAAAAACAGATTTTTGATTACTTACACCGCCACCACTTTGAGCTTGATTTCCGCGGATAATACCATCTATAAGGGTACATTCAGCATTAAAATTAGATATTCCTCCGCCGTCTCCACTTGTCGTGTTCCCAGAAATTTCTCCCCCGCGCATCTCGAATACCGGTTTTTTATAATTCGTATTGATCACAGCCGGTCCATTATAGACACCAGCCCCATCACTTGAGCCGCTGGTTATGCTATTTTGAGAAATCAACCCGTTATACATGACAACGGTTCCACAATTTCTCACTCCTGCACCTGCACTTGACGCCTTGTTATTCGTAATGCTACCGCCCCTCATGGTAAAGGTTGCCCCTTCGACAACAGAAACTCCATGACCTTGATTATTGGAAATACTTCCTCCATACATAGTAAAACGGCATTTATCTTTAGCCACATATACCCCCGCGCCATTCCACTCCGGTGGTTTGGAAGCAATATGATCGACAGCATTATTTCCACTGATATTGCCACCATACATGATAAAAGAAGTATTTGTGTTAAAGAACGTCACACCCGTTCCATAACTTCCTTCCGCATGGGTGACACAGCCCTTATTCTGTCCATCTTCATCCCTGCTACAATCTGTAAGCGTAAATGTCCCACTGTTAATCTGAATCGTTGCTTTTTCCTCACGATATAAAGAATTTCTATAAGTATTTGATATACTATGTCCATTGAGACAGAGTACGACACCTGCTTTCGGCTTCCATGTTTCTTCCATCGTAACATCTTGGGTCAGATAATAATTACCCGCTTCCGTGATCGCACTCAGATCTGATACCGGCAGCCATGCCACATCCTTATGAGTATGCCCGGAAAGGCTCGTACCTTCTGTGCCACATACACAGTGTACATGCCGCTCGCTGGCAGCCTGCTGTTGGTAATAGGTTACGCCCACATCCGGTGCTGTCCCCTTATTCCAAAAATCAACATCAGTACAGCCCTCAAACATATCCCTACTCCAAAACATTATATTACTTGTCTCTACTGACGCTGGTATGCCCCAAGGAACGATATACTTATTGTACGCTTTTCTATTAATTGCCAACCCTGTACAATTCAAAAACATCTTAGCATAACAGTAGTCTGCCAGAGTTGTTGCCGGTAAGTCCGGTGCCTGTGTCAAACCGGTACATCCACTAAACATCTCTACATAGCATCCCCTTGCCAAAGTTGTTGC
>CAVLBP010000022.1:0-25701 GCA_963661325.1 bacterium | reverse complement strand
CAAAAAAGATACATTTACCTTCGCCGCAGTTTGTGGTATTTTATAATGGAATAGAAGATTTGCCGGAACGGTCGGTCATGCGTCTTTCGGATGCTTATGAGCATGTGGAAGATCCAGATGATATTGCGCTGGATTTAAAGGTACAGGTCATCAACATCAATTATGGCAAGAATGCAACTTTGATGGAGAAGAGCCCGACCCTTGCCCAGTATGCCATCTTTGTGGATACAGTCAGAAAGTATGAAAAAGACTACGAGCATATGGAAGCGGTCGAACTGGCGATCAATGAATGTATTGAGAAAGAGGTTTTAGCAGATTTTTTGCGTAAGAACAAGGCGGAGGTACTGCGTATGTGTTTGTTTGAATATGATCAGGAAAAACACTTGAGGGATACCTATGAGGAAGGTGTGGAAGATGGCGAGAAGATTGGGAAGAAGCGCGGGATGAATTGCATCAAACAACTGACCCAACAACTCCTTGCAGATGAGCGTCTGGATGAACTGAGCCGCAGCATGACAGATGAGGCATATTGCGAGCAGTTGCTAAAGGAGTATCATCTGATCTGATGAATATTAAAAAAATATAAAAAAGTACTTGACGAAACACTGAGGTAAGATTATACTATCAGTAGTTAGTAAGAACTAACCAAGAAAAATAAAAAACAGCAGGATATCGCACAGAATCCATTTGAAATCGTATGCCAACTTTTTCTCCTCTCGTGCGGACTGCTTTTTTTATGACATATGAGTTAGAGGTGACTAACTATATAATCCGACGAAACGGAGCACATACTAAACACATGAAAGAGATGGAACAATATCTGATCTGCCACTGTTCTCCGACACTGGCATCGATCAAGACGGCAAATTTATTTTCCTGTTCCTTTGAGAGACAGGAGGACTTCGCGGAATGTATCGCCTACTGGAACAAGCAGATGCATCCCAAGGGAATTGCAGTCACGGTTTTGCAACAGAAACCGAATTGGGCATTGGTCTATGTGTATCGTATGGCACAATTACAAAAAGATTTACAAAAACCGGGCGTTGCCTGTTTCTTGGAACAATACGGATATGTTGACCTGTGTGTGGAAAAGGCATTGGAACATTTGCAAAAGCGGATCGCAGCCAGTGATGGTTTCCCACATGAGATCGGTATTTTCCTGGATTATCCCTTGGCTGACGTGATCGGATTTATCGAAAATCAGGGATGTAATTGTAAGTGCAGTGGCTGTTGGAAAGTATATCAGAATGAAGAAGATGCCTTGGAGACATTTGCCCGCTACAAAAAATGCACCCGGATCTACACGGAATTGTGGATGCAGGGGCGCAGCATCAATAAACTGACAGTTTCAGCGTAAAGGGGCAGACTTGGCACGAGATCAGAATGGAGGATATGAGATGAGCAAAGTAGCAGTCGTATATTGGAGTGGCTCTGGCAATACAGAGGAAATGGCAAAAGCAGTTGTAAAGGGTGCGCAGGATAAAGGCGCAGACGCAGAATTGATCTATTGCAGTGATTTTTCTGCAGGAAAAGTAGCCGATTATGATGCCATCGCCTTTGGCTGTCCTGCAATGGGAGCAGAGGTTTTGGAAGAAAGTGAATTCCAGCCGATGTTTGATGAAGTAAGCGCAGCACTCGGCGGCAAAAAGATCGCTTTGTTTGGCTCCTATGGCTGGGGCACAGGCGAATGGATGGAAAACTGGGAAAATGACTGCAAGGGTGCAGGTGCAAGTCTTGCTTGCGACAGCGTGATCTGCAATAACACCCCAGATGATGAGGGACTGATGCAGTGCGAGGCACTTGGTGCAGCATTGGCATAGTCAGATGCCTGAAATAGGCAGATTTAATTTGTCATAAATGGATAGTTCCCGCTATTCATTTATATATAGTTCTTCCATAGGTAATGGAAGACTCCCTTTTCTTAATACTTATGTGTAAATAATCCTTCCGGAGTGTGGCCGGGAGGATTATTGCGTTGCGGATCGGGTGTGGAAGACGAATCCGATCCTGCATTCCCGGCAAACAAAAATTTGCATTTTCTAACCGGGAACAGGGTGGGCTGACAAACGTTAGAACCTTGTAACCACGCGGCTTTGTGGCGTTTTTGTGAAATGATGGCATTGTATGAGAGAAGGTACAAAAAATCCCTTTTTTGACATTGATAGACAAAAAAATAAGTGCTAGGATAGTTCATAAATAAAAATGCAATGTGCCATATAAAGTGCATTATATGGCAGGAAAATAAGAAAGAGAGGTATATGATTATGAGCGCAGGTAAAGGATGGGCAAAATTTGGAATGTTTGCAGCAGGAGTATTGTTTGGTACAGCAGGTATCAGTGTATTATCCAGCAAGGATGCAAAGAAGGCATACACACATTGTACAGCAGCAGGACTTCGCGCTAAGGATAAAGTCATGAAGACCGTATCTACCATTCAGGAAAATGCAAATGACATCTACGAAGATGCTAAGGCAATCAATGAGGAGCGTGCAGCAGCAGAGGAAGCATTTGAGGATACTTCTTCTGATGTCAAGGACGAAGAAAAGACAGAAGAATAGTGGTGAGGCATAAACAGCAATGAAATTTTATATTAGACATGAAGCAAAAGGGCGCATGCGTATCCATGTGGAATGTAACAGAATGTCATGTGCTGAGGCGGATGTTCTGGCAACGATGCTTGCAGAACATGCGTCAGTAAAAAATGCCAAAGTATACGAACGCACGGCAGATATCACGGTGGAATACACAGGAAAGCGGAGCGATATGCTGTCTTTCCTGCAAAGCATTCCGCTGTCACAGGTAAAGCAGGAAGCCGAAGAACAAAAGAATTCTCCCCGGGCTTTGAATGCCGTCTATCAGGAAAAACTGACCTTCCGGGTCTTACGTCGTTTCCTATCCAAGATGTTTTTACCGATGGCGGTACGGACAGTGATCACCATGATCAAGTCCATCCGTTATCTATGGGAAGGTATCGTTTGTCTCGCCAAGGGACGTTTGGAAGTTCCGGTGCTGGATGCGGTTGCGATCGGTGTATCACTTTTGCGTGGTGACCCGGCAACGGCAGGATCTATCATGTTCTTGCTTGGCATCGGTGAACTTTTGGAAGAATGGACACACAAGAAATCCGTTGCAGATCTGGCACAGAGCATGGCGCTGCAAGTGGATAAGGTATGGCTCTTAGAGGATGGGCAGGAGATCTTAGTAGATGCTACCCAGATCCGGGAAAAAGATCAGGTCGTTGTACATATGGGCAATGTCGTGCCATTTGACGGTACGGTTGTTGCCGGCGAGGCCATGCTCAACCAGGCATCCCTTACAGGTGAGTCCATGCCGGTCCGCAAGATAGAAGGTGCAAGTGTTTACGCCGGAACGACGGTGGAAGAAGGCGAGATCACCCTCAGCGTGCGCGAAGTCGGTGGTGGCAGCCACTACGAGCAGATCATGGCGATGATCGAGGCTTCCGAGAAGTTAAAGTCATCCAGTGAGAGCAAGGCAGAGCATATTGCAGACAAGTTGGTGCCATATACCCTTGGTACGACGGTACTGACCTATCTGCTTACCAGAAATGTCACAAAAGCCTTATCGGTTCTGATGGTTGATTTTTGCTGTGCATTGAAACTGGCAATGCCGATCTCGGTCTTGTCAGCCATCCGTGAATCCAACCAGCATCACATTTCCGTCAAGGGCGGTAAGTTCTTGGAGGCAGTGGCAGAGGCGGATACGATCGTATTTGACAAGACAGGTACGCTGACTAAGGCACAGCCGCGCGTGACGGATGTCATTTCTTTTGATCCGGAGCGAAATGGTGATGGACTGCTTCGTATCGCGGCATGTCTGGAAGAACATTTTCCACATTCCATGGCAAAGGCTGTTGTCAATGCCGCCATTGAAAAGCATCTGGACCATGAGGAAATGCATTCCAAAGTGGAATATATTGTGGCCCATGGCATTGCGACGACGATCGGACAGGCGAGGGTTATCATCGGTTCTTATCATTTTGTTTTTGAAGACGAAGAATGCAAGGTGCCGGAGGGCTATGAAGCGCAGTTTGCGGCGTTGCCGGACGATTGCTCCCTGCTGTATCTTGCCATCGATCATAAGTTGGCAGGTGTCATCTGCATTGCGGATCCATTGCGTGAAAATGCAAAAGATGTTATCCGTTCCTTAAAAGAACTTGGTATTTCCAAGATCGTCATGATGACGGGAGACAGTTACAAGACGGCAGAATCCATTGCCGCAGAGGTCGGCGTTGACGAGTTCTATGCGGAAGTTTTGCCGGAAGATAAGGCATCCTTTGTGGAGAGAGAAAAGGCACAGGGGCGTACCGTTGTCATGGTAGGCGATGGTATCAACGATTCCCCGGCACTTTCTGCCGCAGATGTAGGGATCGCTGTCAGTGATGGCGCACAGATCGCACGCGAGATCGCAGATATTATCCTCATGCGGGATGACATATCTTATCTGGTCACACTCAAGCAGATCAGTGACGGCTTGCAAAAGAGGATTCATTGGAACTACAAGAATATCGTCGGATTCAATTCCGGTCTGATCATCCTTGGTATCCTTGGAATTTTACAGCCGACGACATCCGCACTTTTGCACAATACATCGACATTATTGATCGGATTACATTCTATGAAAGATGTATTGTAAAATATAATGTATGAAAAGAAAAACAAGGGCTATGTGAAATGTTTAACATAGTCCTTGTTTTTTTATACCCAGTATGCTACATTTTCCTTTGAGCGGTATTCATGGTATGAAACTGCATCAGATGATAGTGTGTTATCACAAGTGATGTGAGAAACAAAGGTAGCCGGTGGCGCCAAAGCGAGAAACATCAAAACGACGGGTTCGTTTTAAAGGAAGGTGATGACATGAAAATAGGAATTATCGGTTCCGGCCGTGTGGGCTATTCCATGGGAAAGTACATGCAGGATCACGGAATCAGGGTGACGGGATTTTATGACCGACACCGGGAGCGCGCACTTGATGCGGCACAATTTACAGGTACGGACAGCTTCGATAGGATCGAAGATCTGGTAGCGACAAGCGATACCCTTTTTATTACCACCTCTGATGGTGAGATAGCAAACGTATGGGATTGCATTAGACATCTGTCCATTCAAGGAAAAATCATTTGTCATTTTAGTGGCTCATTATCATCCGATCAATTTCAGGGAATCGAAAAGACAAGGGCATATGGTCTGTCGATTCATCCAATGTTAGCGTTCAGCGACAAATATACATCCTACAAACAATTACAAAATGCATTTTTTACCTTAGAAGGTCATGCGCAGGCACTTGCAGTCATGGAGCCTTTATTGCAAAAAATGGGAAACCCTGTGCAGAGGATCGCGCCGGAGCAAAAGGCATTGTACCATGCGGCGGCAGCAACACTGAGCAATCAGGTCGTAGCGCTTCTGGCTAGCGGTTATGAGATGCTGGAAGCCTGTGGTTTTGACGCAGAAAACGCGCGCCGGGCATCGGCGGCACTGGTGCGGGGCAATGTGGAAAATGTCATAGCGTCCGGCTGTGCGCAGGCTTTGACAGGACCCATAGAGCGCGGAGATCTTGTCACGGTAGAAAAGCACTTGCAGGTCATTCCTGCACAGAAAAAAGAGGTGTATATGGCGCTGGCAAGGGAGCAGATCAGGCTCGCAAAAAAGAAAAATCCGCACAGGGATTATACAGACATGGAGCGTCTGTTGGCGGATGAAAAAGAGAAGGAGACAAAACAATGAAGAATACGGTCGTAACATTTAAAGAAGCAAAGGCAAAGGGCGAAAAACTCACCATGCTCACTGCCTATGATTATTCTACAGCGAAGTTGGTCGATGGCGCAGGTATCAATTCCATCTTGGTGGGGGATTCTCTGGGAAATGTAGTTTTGGGCTATCCTGACACGATCTCCGTGACCATGGAAGATATGATCCACCACTGCGCAGCGGTCAGCCGCGGGATCAAAGATACACTTTTGATCTGTGACATGCCATTTATGTCCTATCAGGCAAGCGTATATGACGCTGTTGTAAATGCGGGACGCCTCATGAAAGAAGGACGTGCGCATGCCGTCAAACTGGAGGGTGGTGTAGAGATGGAAGAGACCATCCGCGCCATTGTAAATGCCTCCATTCCGGTCTGCGGACATATCGGTCTGACCCCACAATCCATCAATGCTTTTGGCGGCTTTAAGGTACAGGGAAAGGGCGAGGCAGCAGCACAAAAACTTCTGGATGATGCCAGAGCCGTAGAGCGTGCAGGCGCATTTGCTGTTGTCCTGGAGTGTGTTCCGGCAGCCTTGGCAAAGCGTGTGACAGAGGAAATCTCCATCCCGACCATCGGCATCGGTGCAGGGGCAGACTGCGACGGACAGGTGCTGGTCTATCAGGATATGCTGGGCATGTTTACGGACTTTAAGCCAAAGTTTGTCAAGCATTTTGCAAATGTGGGACAGATCATGACAGAGGCTTTCAAGGCTTATGATGCCGAGGTCAAGGCAGGAGAATTCCCGGCAGCAGAACATACCTACAAGATCGACGATAGTATTATTGAAAAATTATATTAAACATAAGGAAGGAAAGAAAAAATGGAAATTTGTTATACCGTAGTGGATGTCAGAAAACAGGTAAAAGAATGGAAAAAAGAAGGATTGACGATTGGTTTTGTACCGACCATGGGCTATCTGCATGAGGGACACAAAAGCCTGATGGAAGCAGCCCGCAAGGAAAACGATAAGGTCGTTGTCAGTATTTTTGTCAATCCCATGCAGTTTGGACCGACAGAGGATCTGGAGTCTTATCCGAGAGATCTGAAAAAGGATGCGGCTCTTTGCAAAGAGGTCGGCGTCGATCTGATTTTTCACCCGGAACCGGAAGAAATGTATCCAGAAGGTTTCTGCTCTTATGTGGATATGAACGGACTGACCACCGAACTTTGTGGCAAGAGCCGCCCGATTCACTTCCGCGGCGTGCAGACCGTTGTTTTAAAACTTTTTCATATTGTCTGCCCGGACAATGCATATTTCGGACAAAAGGATGCACAGCAGTTGGCAGTCATCAAGCGTATGGTCAAGGATCTGAGCGTGGATATCACCATTCACGGCTGCCCGATCATCCGTGAGCAGGATGGGCTGGCAAAGAGTTCCAGAAATACCTATTTAAATGAGGAAGAAAGACAGGCAGCCCTGATCTTATCAAAGAGTCTTGCCCTTGGAAAGCAGATGAT
This sequence comes from bacterium, assembly GCA_963661325.1. GTDB lineage: Bacteria > Bacillota > Clostridia > Lachnospirales > Lachnospiraceae > Pararoseburia. The sequence continues at coordinate 18,474 of CAVLBP010000022.1, read as the reverse complement.
CGCAGGGGGCGAAAAGGATGCGGCTGCCATCAAAAAGGCGATCGCAGACAAGATCGAAACAGAACCTTTGGCAAAGATCGATTATGTCGATGTTGTTGACTTTGCTACAATCACACCGATCGATCAGATCGCAGGAGAGACACTGGTTGCCATTGCGGTCTATATCGGAAAGACCAGACTGATCGATAATTTTATTGTTGAGGCATAAGAAAGGCAAAAAAATGGAAATCACAATGTTAAAAGGAAAGATCCATCGTGCTACCGTGACCCAGGCAGAATTGAACTATGTGGGAAGCATTACGGTCGATACCGAACTTTTGGAAGCGGCAGGCATTATGGAATATGAGTATGTGCAGATCGTCGATGTGGAAAACGGAAATCGCTTTGAGACTTATACGATCGCAGGGGAGGCAGGCAGTGGCATGATCTGCCTCAATGGAGCAGCAGCCAGACAGGTCATGGTCGGCGATCATGTCATCATCATGTCTTATGCATCCATGAGACCGGAAGAGGCAAAAGATCACAAACCGCATGTCGTATTTGTGGATGATGCCAACCGGATCCAGCGGATCTCCCGCTATGAAAAGCACGGACTTTTGTCCGACAATCTGTAGCGGGCAGGGCTTTTCTTTCTCGGACAGATGCGGTATAGTAAAGGAAAATATTTGATTAGGTAGGAAATGGATATGTTAGAGGGAAAGTGTATTGTGCTTGGCGTGACGGGAAGCATCGCAGCCTATAAGATCGCAAATCTGGCAAGTATGCTGAAAAAACAGCATGCGGATGTGGAAGTCATCATGACAAAGAATGCAACAAATTTTATCAATCCGATCACGTTTGAAACGCTGACAGGAAATAAATGTCTGGTAGATACCTTTGATCGTAATTTTTCTTTTTCAGTGGAGCATATTGCCATTGCCAAAAAAGCAGATCTGTTCCTTGTGGCACCGGCATCTGCCAACGTCATCGCCAAAATGGCACATGGTATCGCAGATGATATGCTGACAACAACGATCTTAGCATGCAAATGCCCAAAGATCATTTCCCCGGCGATGAACACCGGTATGTTTGAAAATCAGATCGTACAGGATAACTTAAAGACTCTGAAAAAATATGGCATGCAGGTGATCGAGCCGGCAAGTGGCTACCTTGCCTGTGGCGACTCCGGTGCCGGAAAGATGCCGGAGCCGGAGGTACTTTTACAGTATATCCTGCGTGAGGTTGCATACGAAAAAGACCTTGCCGGAAAGCATCTTTTGGTGACGGCGGGACCGACCAGAGAAGCCATAGATCCGGTACGCTTTATCTCCAATCATTCGACCGGAAGAATGGGCTATGCCATCGCCAAAATGGCTATGCTGCGCGGGGCGGATGTGACGCTGGTCAGCGGATCGGTGGCATTGGAGCCGCCTATGTTTGTAAAGACGGTCGCGGTGGAAAGTGCACAGGAGATGTATGAAACTGTGATGGCAGAGGCGGATGAAGCGGATATCATCATCAAATCTGCGGCTGTGGCGGATTATGCACCGGCCGAGGTCAGTCGGGAAAAGATCAAAAAAGCAGAAGGCGACGCTGCAATCCCGCTGGTCCGTACAAAGGATATTTTAGCGGCATTGGGTGAGAAAAAGCGCGAAGATCAGTTTATCTGCGGTTTTGCCATGGAGACGGAGCATTTGCTGGAGAATGCAAAAGCCAAACGGGAGAAAAAGAAGGTCGATATGATCGTTGCCAACAGCATCCGACAGAGCGGTGCCGGATTTGGCGGTGATACCAATGTGGCGACTCTGATCACAGAAGATGGCATGCGATCCCTGCCACTGATGAGCAAGGAAGCGCTGGCTATGGAGATTTTGGACGAAGCAGCCCGAGGTCTTCATTTACGATAGCAAGGATCTCTCTTACAAAATAGGTGGGAAAGAGCCACCAGGCAGTCTTGGCAGGAATGCCATAGGCGGTAAAGCCAAGTTTTCTTGCGATGCAGAGACTGCGATAAAGATGAAATTCATTTGAGACAAGGGCGAGATGTGGATCGAGCCCTTGTTTTTTTATGATGACAGAGGAAAACAGGAGATTTTCCTGTGTGGTCCGGGATTGATCCTCCATATAAATACGACCTTCTGGTATGCCATGACAGATCAGGTATTGCTGCATACAGGCAGCCTCGGAAATGCCCTCATCATCCCCCTTGCCGCCGGAAACAATGCATTTGCTGTCCGGGTTGGCGCGCAGATAGGTGATGGCGGCATCCAGACGTTCCTCTAACATAAGACTTGCCTTTGCACCGTAGACCTTACAGCCCAAAACGATGAGCGTGCATGGCTGCCGGGGTTGCGTCTTTATGGCGGATAAGATGCGGCAGGCATTGATAAGGACGAGCAGGCAGGCGAAGGCAAGCAGGGCGAGTATCAGGATGCAGAGCAGGCGAAAAAAACCGGGCTGAGCGAGTGCTGTGGTCATGCCCTGCCGGATCTGTCTTGGAAAAATCCCATAAATCATCAGCAGGATGGAAAAGATCAGTCCGGTCACATTGCCGGGATTTAAGATTCTTTTTGTAAAAAAGGGCATGAGGAACCAGATACAAAACAGGATTCCTATAAAAAACAATAAAAGGTGCATATGTTGTGATCTCCTTTTCTGCAAGCATCATATCATATTTGGATTTTGAACGAAAGCAAGGAAAGAAAATAAAAAGACCCAGGCAATGAGACAATAATGGTACATGCCATGTGCTACCCTAAGATCAACAAAAAGACAGATTGATCGAAACGAGGAGGTAGCACCATGAAAGGATACACAGTAGGAAACGGATTTATGGGATATGTAGATGGGGAATACATTTTATTTGCAAGTGAGGCAGATTACTACGAATTTATGGAAGAGGCGGCTTAGTTGTGGTATAATACATCAGTTAGATTTTATGAGTGGAACATGGCAGAAGTGTCATGTTTGCCTAGTGCAATAGAAAAGGAGATGTATGAATTATGAGCAAGAAAATCGACCCACAGATCATCAATGAAAGACTGCGTTCCCTTCGACGTCTGATGCAGGAAAAGGGAATCATGGTCTATGTTGTTCCGACTTCGGATGATCATATTTCAGAGTATGTCGGAGAACACTATAAGTGTCGTGCTTTTATCACGGGTTTTACCGGATCTGCCGGTACGGCAGTGATCACTTTGGAGGAAGCCGGCATATGGACAGACGGACGTTATTTTGTCCAGGCAGCTGCACAGGTAGAGGGTAGTGATGTGACCTTATATCGTATGGGAGAGCCGGAAGTGCCGACAGTCATGGAGTTTGTAGAGGCGCATCTGAAAGAGGGCGCTACAATCGGTTTTGACGGTGCCTGCATGGCAGCGGGAGAAGCCAAGGAATTGCGTGAGATCGCTGAGAAGAAGTCCGGCAAGATCGCCATGGATGAAAACCTGATCGCACAGATCTGGGAGGATCGTCCTGCACTTCCGCAGGAGCCGGTCTTTGTCCTTCGTCAGCAGTACGCAGGAGAGTCTACCCCGGATAAATTAGCACGTATCCGTGCAGAATTAAAGAAAAAGGGGGCAGACAGTCACCTGATCGGCAGCCTTTATGATATCGCATGGATCACCAACTTGCGTGGCGGTGATATTTCTCATGTGCCGGTATTTTTGTCCTTCCTCTTTTTGACAGACCAGGATGCTATCCTGTATGCCTTCTATGAGAAGTGGCCGGAGGAAGTCAGAGATTATCTGGCAGAATGTGGCTTTACACTGCGTCCGTATGATGCGGTTTATGATGAATTGTCACAGCGCGTGCAGGAAGCAGGAGGCAAGGTACTCTTAAATCCTGGCACCATCAATGCTAGACTCATGAGCCTTGTCAGTCAGGATCAGATCCTTGAAGGACATGATCCGTCAGAACTGATGCGTGCCATCAAGAATGAAACAGAGGTTGCAAACACGATCGAAGCCCATATTTATGACGGACTTGCCGTGACAAAGTTCATCCATTATCTCAAGACCAATGTCGGCAGCGAACCAATGACAGAGATCAGTGCATCTGATTATCTGCGGGAGCGCAGAGAGGAACAGCCGGGATTTTTAGATCTGAGTTTTGATACCATCAGTGCATATGGTGCCAATGCTGCCATGATGCATTATTCAGCAACACCGGAAGATCATGCAACCCTTGCACCGGAAGGCATGCTGCTTGTGGATTCCGGTGGACATTATCTGGGTGGTACGACCGATATTACCAGAACCATCGTCTTAGGACCGATTTCCGATGAGATCAAAAAGATGTATACGCTGGTATTAAAGGGACACCTGCGCCTGGCACATGCAAAGTTTCCAAAGGGCGTATCCGGCACCAATCTGGATGCGATCGCCAGAGGTCCGCTCTGGGATCTGGGCTTGGATTACCGCTGTGGAACCGGACATGGCGTAGGTCATATCTTAAATGTTCATGAAGGACCAAACGCATTCCGTTGGCGCACGACCGATATGTTCCCATCACAGGAGTTGATCCCGGGCATGATCACAACGGATGAGCCGGGCTTCTATGAAGAGGGCGCTTATGGTATCCGTATCGAGAACGAACTCCTCTGTGTCGAGGCAGAAAAGACAGAGTATGGTCAGTATTATCAGTTCCAGAACCTGACCTTTGCCCCGATCGATCTGGACGCAGTGCTGCCGGATATGATGACAGACAAAGAGAGAGACTGGCTCAATACTTATCACAGACAGGTCTATGATACCCTGAGTCCATATTTAGATGACAAGGAAAAGGAATGGCTACAGTATGAAACAAGAGCAATCTAATAAGTTATTACTCATAGATGGACACAGCATTTTAAACCGTGCTTTTTTTGGACTGCCGGATCTGACCAATGCAGCAGGACTGCATACCAATGCGGTCTATGGATTTTTAAATATCATGTTCAAGATCATGGATACGGAAAAGCCGTCCTATCTGACAGTAGCCTTTGATGAGCATGCACCGACTTTCCGTCACAAGATGTTTGCAGAATACAAGGGTACGAGAAAGCCTATGGCAGATGAATTGCGTCAACAGGTGCCTATGATGAAGCAGATGCTTACCGCAATGGGGATCACGTTGATCTCCAAAGAGGGACTGGAAGCGGACGACCTTCTGGGTACTATGGCGCGCCTTGCTGAAGATCAGGGCATGGAGGTTACGATCGTCTCGGGAGACAGGGATCTTTTGCAACTGGCAACAGACCATACCAAGATCAGCATTCCAAAGACCAAAAAGACGGGCACGGAGATCGAAAACTATTATGCAGCCGATGTGGCAGAGCGTTATCTGGTGACACCAACGGAGTTTATTGATGTCAAGGCTTTGATGGGAGATACGGCGGATAACATTCCTGGCGTGCCGGGGATCGGTGAAAAGACAGCGACAGCCATTATTTCCCAGTATCATTCAATCGAGGCAGCGCATGAGGCGGCAGATCAGTTACGCCCGCCGCGTGCCGCCAAGAATATCGTGGAGTTTTACGATCAGGCGGTCATGTCAAAGGAATTGGCGACCATTGAGGTACACGCGGACATCACCTATGACCTGCAAGCGGCAAGGCTTACGGACATCTTTACCCCGGAGGCATATGCACTTTGCAAGGAATGGGAGTTCAAGAATCTTTTAGGCAGATTTCAGATCCAGGCACCAAAGAATGTAGCAGAAGATGCCTTCTTACAGGCAGAGGATAGGCAGAGCCTGACTGCTTTTGCAGAGGAATTGGCGCAGGGTCAGGTGTCTTATATTGGTCTGTATCTGGCTTGGAGACAGCGCGGCGCCAAGGAGTGGGAGGATGCGTCCCTTGCCAGGGACGGCGATGGGCAGTTATCCCTCATTGCAAGTCAGGAAACATCGGAAGATGCCTGTCAGGAATACGAGATTTACGGTATGGCACTCTCGGATGGAGAAAAGAGCCTGTGGGCACCAATGGATGATATTTCCTGCATAACGCAGGTCTTAGAGCATCTGACAGCGCGGGGAAAGCGTCTGGCATGTATGAACGTCAAGGAAGCCATCAAGATCTGTGCACCGCATTTGCAGGAGCGTTTTTTACATTATGAAAATGTCTATGACGTGGCAGTGGCAGAGTATCTGCTGCAGCCGCTCAAGAATACCTATGTAGCAGAAGATCTGGCAAGCGAATATCTATCTATCAGTGTGCCGGGCTATGGAGAGATCTTTGGCAGGCGGAGTCTGGCGCAGGCATTGGAAGAAATGCCAAAGGAATTTTGTTCCTATGCCTGCTATGAGGCTTATATCTGCAGCCGCGTGGCTGGCATGCAGTGGAAAAGCCTGAGAGAAAAGCAGATGGATGATCTGTATCGGGAGGTTGAACTGCCACTGATCTTTACCTTGGCAGATATGGAACTGGAAGGTATTGCCATCGATGCCAAAGCCTTAGAAGAATATGGCGGACGTCTGATGGGACGTCTGGTGGAATTAGAGCAAAAGATATACGACGAAGCCGGGGAAGAGTTCAACATCAATTCGCCAAAGCAGTTGGGGCTGATCCTTTTTGAAAAGATGGGGATGCCTGGTGCTAAAAAGACAAAGACCGGCTATTCTACGGCGGCAGATGTCTTGGAAAATCTGGCACCGGACTATCCGATCGTTGCAGACATTTTAGAATACCGCCAACTGGCAAAACTGAAATCGACTTACGCAGAGGGGCTTTCAAATTGCATTGCACCGGACGGACGGATTCATTCTTCCTTCCAGCAGACCGTTACGGCAACCGGCCGTATCAGCAGTACAGAGCCCAATTTACAGAATATACCGATCCGCATGGAACTTGGCAAGTTGATCCGCAAGGTCTTTCATCCTAAGGATGGTTTTGTCTTTGTGGATGCAGATTATTCCCAGATCGAACTGCGCGTTTTATCCCATATGTCCGGAGATCAGAACTTGATCCAGGCTTTTAAGCAGGGACAGGATATCCACAGGTCTACAGCGTCACTGGTATTCCATACTGCCTTTGAGGATGTCACAGAATTACAAAGACGCAATGCCAAGGCAGTCAACTTTGGTATCGTATATGGGATCAGTGCCTTTGGGCTGAGCCGAGATCTCGGCATCAGCAAGAAGGAGGCTGGCAAGTATATCGACGATTATTTTCTGGCTTATCCGCGTATGAAGGAATTTCTGGATGGTCTGGTGGCTGAGGGCAAAGAAGCAGGAGCGGTCAAGACCATGTATGGGCGTATCCGACCGATCCCGGAACTTTCATCCAGCAATTTCATGCAGCGCCAGTTTGGCGAACGTATCGCCATGAACTCTCCGATCCAGGGGACAGCGGCAGATATCATCAAGATCGCCATGGTGCATGTGCATGACCGTTTACAAAAAGAAGGCTTGGCGTCCAGACTGCTCTTACAGGTGCATGATGAACTTTTGATCGAGGCAAAAGAAGAAGAACTGCCGGAGGTAAAAAAGATCTTGCAGGAAGAGATGGAAGGTGCCGCAAAACTGGCAGTGCCGCTGACGATCGATATGCATACCGGCCATACATGGTATGATGCAAAATAACTTTGTTTTGCCTGTAGAAAATGATACAATGGAGTAGATTATGAAGTTTATAGGGATCACCGGAGGTGTCGGTGCTGGAAAGTCAACGGTACTGGCGTATTTGAAGGAAAATTACAAATGTCACATTGCCTTAGCAGATGATCTGGCAAAGTCTTTGATGGAGCCGGGGAGCATCTGCTATGGTGCGCTGGTAGACCTGCTCAGTCCTTATCAGGTCTTTGACGGAGCCGGGCGGATAGAAAAAGAGAACATGGCGCGCCTGCTTTTTTCACAGGAAGAGCTGCGTGCACAGGTCAATGCCATCGTTCATCCTGCGGTCAAGGAAAGTGTATTGGCACAGGTCAAAGAGGCGAGAGATCAAGGCGAGTTGGACTATTTTTTCTTCGAGGCAGCGCTTCTTTTAGAGGATCATTACGAGGAAGTCTGTGATGAATTGTGGTATATCTATGCTTCAGAGGATGAGCGGAGGATGCGCCTAAAGCGTGACCGGGGCTACACGGACGAAAAGATAGATCAGATCTTCGCCAGCCAGATGCCGGAAGCAGTCTTTCGGCAGGCGTGTGCCCATGTGATCGACAGCAGTGACAGTATGGAAGAGACGCAGGCACAGGTACGGCAGATCTTAGGATAGGAAAGTGATAGAGGAGAGCAGATTTATGAATGAAAAGAATCCATTGGAAGATATCGTTTTTGGACTGGATATCGGAACGCGAAATGTGGTCGGAACGGTGGGATATCAGGCAGAGGACGGCTTTCGTGTCATCGCTCAGTGTGTGAGGGAACACCAGACCAGATCCATGTTGGACGGACAGATCCATGACATCGGGCGCGTGGGAGATACCATCCGTGAGGTCAAGGAGGTCTTGGAAGAAGCGATCGGGACAAGCCTGACACAGGTATGTATCGCAGCGGCTGGTCGTGTCCTGCGTACAGTGACAACACAGGTGACCTACGAATATCCGGAAGAGACCGTTGTTACGGGCGAAGACTTACATACCTTGGATCTGATGGGGATCGATCAGGCACAGCAGGAACTGCTTGCTGAGGAAGATAATAGATACAAGTTCTATTGTGTCGGTTATTCTGTTATGAAATATTATCTGAATGATGAATTGTTCTCCAGTCTGGAAGGACACAAGGCGAATAAGATCGACGAGATCATCATTGTGACTTTCCTGCCGGAAGATGTTGTGGATGGATTGTATTCTGCGGTAGAACGTGCAGGACTTCAGGTGGCAAACCTGACCCTTGAGCCTATTGCTGCTATCAATGTGGCGATCCCGGAAAATTTTAGAATGTTAAATATCGCATTGGTGGATGTGGGCGCCGGTACTTCCGATATCTGTATCACCAGAGACGGAAGCATCATCGCTTATGGCATGATCCCATTTGCAGGTGATGAGTTGACAGAAGTGATCGTACAGGCATATCTGGTCGACTTTGCTACCGCAGAGCAGATCAAGTTGGATTCCAGCACCTTAGAGGAAGTGACCTATGAGGACATCATGGGAATCTCTCATACCGTATCTGCCGAGGAAGTATGGAAACTGACTGAGGTCGTGCGTGAGAAAATGACGACAGAAGTAGCCAACAAGATCCGCGAGTTGAATGGCGATAAGTCTGTCAGTGCGGCATTTATCGTTGGTGGCGGTGGCAAGATCCACGGCTATACAGAGTCCCTTGCCAAGAAACTGGATATCGTACCGGAGCGTGTTGCCCTCCGTGGCGAGGAAGTCATGAAGAATATCATTTTTGAGCAGGAAGGCATCAAAAAGGATCCACTGCTTGTGACACCGATCGGTATCTGCCTCAACTATTATGAGCAGAAAAACAACTTTATCATGATCCATTTCAACGGAGAAATGATGAAGTTATATGACAATGGTCATCTGACGGTCGTAGATGCCGCTATGCAGGCAGGATTTACGACAGAGGAACTATTTCCGCGCCGTGGCCGTGAGATCCATTTTACGGTCAATGGAACGCCTCGTATGGTGCGTGGCGGTGAGGGTGAGTCTGCCGTGGTCAAGATGAATGATGTGACTGTCGGTATGAATACGCCGCTTGAGTTTAACTGTTTTATTACCATAGAGCCGTCAACAGCAGGAGAGAAAGCAGTTTGCACGATCGAGGAACTGAACGAGTATGCCGGCAATACCATGGCATTTGAAGTCTGCGGCAAACATGTGTTGTGTCCGAAGTTCATGGAGGTCAATGGCTCATTGGAACCGGGCTCTTATGAGATCCAGGAAGGCGATGTGATCGAGACCCGCAGTTTTTACACCGTAGGTCAGTTGGCAGAGTTTATGGATGTGGAAATCGACCCGGATCGCGAGATCTTAGTCAACAACCGACCGGCTACGCTGGAGTCTTTGATCTATGAGAATTTCTCGATCGACTGGACGGTACTGGCTTTTGGCGCAGCGCCGGTACAGGCAAAGGAGACCACAAGTCAGGCGAGCAATATCTTAGATCAGTTAAAACACGCCAGCAAATACGGTTTTGCTTCTGAGGCGCAGGCAGATGGCGGTGCGCAGGCAGAAACTCCTGCCGAGGCAAAGCAGTCAGGCGCGGGTGCATCCGGCGGGGATAGTCCGGTAAAGGAAACCGCCGCAGAAGAAAAGGCGCCGGAAGAAGCCGGGGTGCATGTGACGGTCAATCACGAACCGGTATATTTGAGTGGCAAGAGCAGTTATATTTTTGTAGATATCTTCAATGTGATCGATTTTGATGTGCATGCAGGAGGCGGCAGACCGATCGTAACAACGATCAATGGCGCACCGTGCGGATATTCAGACGAACTTCACGAAGGAGATGATATCTTAGTTTATTGGAAAGAGTCATAAGATGGATTTTTTTAGTGTAGCCAGTGGCAGCAGTGGCAACTGTATCTGCCTGGGGAGCGATCAGTGCCATGTGATGATAGATGCCGGAATCAGCGGCAAGCGTATTGAGGAGGGAATGAATACATATGATTACACCACGTCGGATATGGATGGGGTGCTGATCACACATGAACATAGTGACCATATACAGGGCTTGGGCGTGATCGCGCGCAAATACGGATTGCCGATCTATGCGACAAGGGGGACGGCAGATGCCATCCTGCAATCGTCCTCGGTCGGAAAGATCGATCCGGCTTTATTCCATGTGATCGAGGCGGGCAAGACCTTTTCCATTGGAAATCTGGAGATCTATCCTATGTCGATCTCACATGATGCAGCGGATCCGGTCGCCTATCTTGTCTCAGATGGCAGACATCGTGTGGGCATTGTGACAGATCTGGGTTATTATGATGCTGATATTGTCTCTCATATGGAGGGCTTGGATGCCTTGCTGCTTGAGGCAAATCATGATACCCATATGTTACAGGTGGGGGCTTATCCTTACCCTTTAAAGCAGCGCATCTTGGGTGATCGGGGACATCTGTCCAATGAGACCAGTGGACAGTTATTGGGACAGATTCTTCACGATGGCATGCAGCATATTTTATTGGGACATCTGTCCAAAGAAAATAATTATGATGAACTGGCATATGAGACCGTCCGCTTAGAGATCTCCTTAGGGGATAACCCGTACCGGGGCAATGATTTCCCTATCGAGGTGGCAAAGAGGGACAGACCATCCAGTCTGATCCGGCTTTAGATACAGACAGATTTTATTTGGCAGAAACTGAAATTGATGTTATAGTTTATGCAACTATAATCATAGATCAAAAAATAAAGGAGAATTGACATGGAGAAAAACACACAAAAAACAATTATCACAGTAGTAGGCAAAGATACCGTAGGCATTATTGCAGGGATCTGCACATATTTAGCAGAGAATGGCATCAACGTACTGGATATTTCACAGACCATTGTACAGGATTATTTTAATATGATGATGATCGTGGATTTTGCTGCATGTCAAAAACCTTTTGCAGAGTGCCAGGCAGACTTGCGTGAACTGGGAGAAAAGATTGGCGTTGATGTAAAATGCCAGCGTGAAGAGATTTTTGAAAAAATGCATAGAATCTAAAGGAGAGTATCATGATTAATTTTGGTGAAGTCAACGAGACAAACAAAATGGTAGAACAGGAAAATCTGGATGTGCGTACGATTACCATTGGTATCAGCCTTTTAGATTGTATGGATTCGGACCTGGATCAGTTAAATACCAATATCTACAATAAGATCACGACCGTAGCAAAGGATCTGGTCAAAGTCGGCAAGGAGATCGAAAACGATTATTGCATCCCAATCGTAAACAAGCGTATTTCCGTTACCCCGATCGCACTGGTAGGATCCGCAGCATGTAAGAGTCCGGAAGATTATGTGACAATCGCAAAAACGCTGGATCGTGCGGCAAAGACCGTGGGCGTGAACTTTATCGGAGGCTATTCTGCACTGGTATCCAAGGGGATGACACCGGCAGAGGAAAATATGATCCGTTCCATTCCGCAGGCATTGGCATGCACGGATTTTGTATGTAGTTCCGTGAATGTGGGATCGACCAAGACCGGTATCAATATGGATGCTGTCCGCCTGATGGGTCAGATGGTAAAAGAAACCGCAGAATACACCAAAGACCAAGATTCTCTTGGATGTGCCAAACTGGTGGTATTTTGTAACGCACCGGATGACAACCCATTTATGGCAGGTGCTTTCCATGGCGTGACAGAGGCAGATGCCATCATCAATGTCGGCGTCAGTGGACCGGGCGTTGTAAAGACAGCCTTGGAATCTGTGCGTGGTGAGAATTTTGAAGTCCTTTGCGAGACCATCAAAAAGACAGCCTTTAAGGTAACACGTGTAGGACAGTTGGTTGCACAGGAAGCATCCAAGCGCCTGGGCATTCCGTTTGGTATCATTGACCTGTCCTTAGCGCCGACACCGGCGATCGGTGACAGTGTAGCAGGGATTTTGGAAGAGATCGGTCTGGAGTATGCAGGTGCACCGGGCACAACAGCCGCGCTTGCTCTTTTAAATGATCAGGTCAAGAAGGGCGGTATCATGGCATCTTCTTACGTTGGTGGTTTAAGTGGTGCCTTTATCCCGGTTAGCGAAGATCAGGGTATGATCGATGCGGTTACCGCAGGTGCGCTTACATTAGAGAAGTTGGAAGCAATGACCTGTGTCTGCTCCGTAGGACTTGATATGATCGCCATTCCGGGCGATACCAAGGCAACGACGATCTCAGGCATCATCGCGGATGAGATGGCGATCGGTATGATCAACCAGAAGACGACCGCTGTTCGTCTGATTCCGGTCATTGGCAAGGGCGTAGGCGAGACCGTAGAGTTTGGAGGACTTTTGGGATATGCACCGATCATGCCGGTAAATCAGTATGGATGTGATGCTTTTGTAAACCGCAAGGGTCGTATTCCGGCACCGGTACATAGTTTTAAGAACTAGGATAGCATGGAGGGTACCCTTAAAAAGGTCGTGTGGGTGTAAGAGAAATGGAGGAAGCAAAATGGAATTTCAGAGTGTGATAGAAGCAAGAAGAAGCGTACGTGCATTTGATGAAAATAGATCTGTGACAGCAGATCAGATAAAAGAACTGGTAGAAGCAGGAATTCTGGCTCCTTCCTGGAAAAATTCACAGACAGCAAGATATTATTGTATTTTGGATGAAAAAAGAGACGCATTTGCTCATGCATGTCTGCCGGAATTCAATATTAACAGTTCCAAGGGAGCGGCTTTTGTGGTAACAACATTTGTGGCAGATCGATCCGGTTTTGACCGTGAGGGACATCCGGATAATGAATGTGCCAATGGATGGGGCTTTTACGATCTTGGAATGCACAATGAGAATTTTATTCTCAAGGCAAAGGAAATAGGACTGGATACCTTGGTTATGGGAATCCGCGATGGAAAGAAGATACGCCAATTCCTGTCCATACCGGAAACTGAAACAATTGTGTCTGTGATCGCTGTGGGATATGGTGTAGTAAAGCCTGAGAAGCCAAAACGAAAGAGCGCTGAGGATATTCTTAAATTCTATTAGATAGATGAAAAGTAGAAAGGAAAGGGGCAGAAAGCTAATAGGTTTTCTGCCCCCCCATTTTTCACTTCTTAAAATCTTTCCGTGGATATTTATAGCAAGAATCTCCTTTGTATTGATCTTTGAAAGATATAGTTTACATAAGAATGGAAAGAAAAACACTATTAGTGTAAAATGGATTAGGATCAACTCGAATGTCTGATTTCAGTAGAGAGGGAGAGGCTTGATGATAAAGAAAAAACGATGGATTTTATTGGCGGTATTGCTTGCTATTGTATGTGCAATACTGTTGGCTGGCTTTGCCTATAAAAAGTATAAGGTGACATTGTCGGAAGAGGATACCTCCGAACAAGCGGATGATTCTGTAACAGAAGATGATAAGTCAACATCAGAACAAACGGATACGGATAAGGATAAAGAACCGGACGATATGGCATCTGACATGACGACCGAAGAACCTACCGCCAATTCCCATGTGGTTGTGATCGACCCGGGACACCAGGGCAGAGGTGATTCTTCCACTGAGCCAAATGGACCGGGTTCTTCCACGATGAAGGCGCGAGTGGCAGGTGGTACACATGGTACGACCACAGGTGTCTATGAGTATCAGTTGACCCTTGCTATCTCCCAGCAGTTGCAGACCGAACTGGAAAATCGGGGCTATACAGTTTATATGACACGAACATCCCATGATGTCAATATCAGCAATATGGAGCGTGCGCAGTACGCGACAAGTGTAGGTGGTGAGATTGCAGTTCGCATCCATGCCAATGGGGTGGACAATGCATCTGTGAGTGGAGCGATGGCATTGGCACCGTCCTCTGCCAACCCTTATATCGCATATCTGGCAGACAGCAGTTGGAATCTGAGCAAGTGCATTTTAGATTCTTATTGTGGAGCGACCGGTATGCGCAATCAAGGTGTCAGTACCAGTGATACCATGACGGGCATCAACTGGAGTACCGTTCCGGTTACGATTTTGGAGATGGGTTACATGACCAATCCGACAGATGATGTCAACATGGAAGATCCGGCCTATCAGGCACGCATGGTACAGGGCATCGCAGATGGGATAGATGCTTATTTTGGTTTGTGAAAAAATATACAACGTGCTATAATAATTCGCGGATAAAATGTAGTAGAAAGGATGGAAAAGATGGAAAGAATCAAGAGTTTTACCATAAATCATGATATTTTGATGCCGGGATTTTATATTTCCCGCGTCGATGGCGACATTACCACATACGATATGCGGACCAGACGACCAAATATGGGCAATTATATGTCAGATCTGACCATGCATTCTGTGGAGCATATGTTTGCCACATACATCCGGAATTCCGAGATCGCGGATGATGTGATCTATTTTGGACCTATGGGATGTCAGACCGGTTTTTATCTGTTGATCCGCAATGCGGACGATAAGCAGGTCTTTGAGATCACCAAAAAGGTCTTGCAGGAGATCCTTGACCATGAAGGACCGGTATTTGGCGCATCGGCTGTAGAATGTGGCAATTACCGCAATCTGGATCTTGCAGCAGCCAAGAAAGAGTGCAGGACTTATCTGGAAGTTTTGAAAAAGCAGACAAATATGGAATTTACCTATCCACAATAGGAAAGAAAGGAAATGGAGTAAAGACAATATGAAAATTGGTATTATCGGAGCAATGCAGATCGAAGTTGACAATTTAAAGGCACATATGGAAGATGTGTCAGAGGAAGTTGTCAGCGGCCTTACTTTTACCAAGGGTACGATCGGTGGAAAAGAAGTGATCGCGGCGGTCTGCGGCGTTGGAAAAGTCTTTGCAGCCATCTGTGCAGAGGCAATGATCCTGACTTATCATGTGGACTGTGTGATCAATATTGGTGTAGCAGGAACCCTGTGTGATGAACTGGGGGTTATGGATGTTGCCATTGCAAGCCGGGTTGTGCAGCATGATATGAATACATCAGCACTGGGAGATCCGGTGGGACTTTTGTCCGGTTTAAATGAAGTATATCTGCCGGCAGATGAAAAGATTTATTCTGTCATTGAAAAATGTGTGGCAGCAAAGGGCATCAATCACAAAGTCGGAACGATAGCAACCGGTGATCTTTTCTTATCCAAGGAAAGCACCAAGAACCATCTGCACGAGCAGTTTGGAGCCATTGCAGGCGAGATGGAAGGTGGGAGTATCGGTCAGGTATGTTATGTCAACCAGGTGCCATTTGCTATTTTGCGCAGTATTTCGGATGGAAAAGGCGCAGAGATGGATTATGCCACTTTTGCAGAAAAGGCAGCACAGGTCGGCATTGAAGTGATCTTGGATGTGATCGCAGAACTTGCCTAAGCAAGAATTATAAGACAATGCAAAACGCCTGACGGTTTATCCGCCAGGCGTTTTTATTAAAGGAAAAAATATTAAAAAGATGTGAAATTAGCGAAATATTTTAGAAAAGAACGCCGATAGCATCTGCATAAAATTCTCCTTTTTTGCTATCAACTGATCGCAATAATCATAGCGCTCAGTTCTTACCCACTCGGGAGTAGGAGTACGAATTCCAAGTTCTGACAAACTATCAATGTAACCTACAGTAAGCATACCAAACACCTCCATCGATCTTCCTTCAACTTTCGTTGAACCTCTTTTCTGTTTACATCTATATTGTAGCACAAGAAAGAGAGAAAAACATAGGTTGAAATCTTGAAAAAAAGTGAGAATATTGTGACGACAGCACAAAAAGATGTTATACTATAGCAAGAAGTAGGAAAACACAGGAAAAAAGAGAGGATCTTTGGGAGAAAACAGATGGGATTTACAGTGGAAGATATGCTGATCATTGCCAGAGACAAGTATAAAATGGAATTGGTGGCAGGACGAAATGGCTGGGCAAATTCGATCTCCTGGCTTTTGATGGTAGAAGATACGACCATTATGGAGAATTTTAAAGGCAAGGAATTGGCGGTTACCATGGGGGCAGGCTTTCGCACGGAGCAGGATCTGCTTTCCCTAGTGGAGATTTTGGACAGACATCATGCAGCAGGACTTGTGGTAAATACCGGGTATTACGTAAAGGAAATACCGGCGAGTGTGCGCGCCTATTGCAATGCTCATGATCTGCCTTTGTTACAGGTGCCCTGGGTGATCGAGATGTCCGAGATGATCAAGGATCTGACGGTGCGGATCTTTTTGCAGACGGAGACGGATGAACAGATCTCAGCTGCCTTTATCAAGTCCATCGAAAGTCCACAGCGCATCGAAGAATATCGCGAAAAATTATCGGCATCCTTTGATGTAGACGGAAAATTTCAGGTCGTGCTCATCACGACGGAGGGCTTGGACAGCATGGATACGCTGGATCGCAAGAGGATCGGCTACCGTTTGCAAATCTATATGGAAAATGTATCGCACAATGCGCATTTCTTTTACTACAACGGCTATTTTGCCGTCATCATGAACGAGGTCAGTGAAGCCCAGAAAGAGGATATCATTCAGGGATTTCTCATGCGGACCAGACACCGTATGCCGGATAAGACGATTTATTGTGGGGAAGGATCTGCCGTTTTGAATGTGGCAAATGTACATATTTCTTTTGCCAGGGCGGAATATGCCTTAAGATCTGCTATGCAGAAAAAACAGACCTTTGCCCAATTTGACAGGCTGGGGGTGGAGCGGATCCTGTATTCGGTATCGGACGAGATCCTGATGCGGCAGATGGGGAGCGAAACACTGCAAGTTTTATTAGACTATGACGATAAGCATCATGCGGATCTTGTGGAGACCCTATTTTGTTATTTGAAAAATAATGGCAGTGTCAAGGCGGTCGCGGAGGAGATGTTCATCCACAAAAATACCATCGTTTATCGCATGAGCAAGATCAAGGAATTGTTGCAGACAGACCTGGAATCCGGCGAGGAGCGCATGGCATATTATCTGGCATGTCTGATCGTGCAAAATTATTTTGAAAAAAGATGAAATTTTATACGAAATGTAGAAAATATGTACTTGCATTTTCTGTGACTGCGTTATGATATAGAAAACAAAGTGCAGAGGAGGAAAAAAGATGCATTATTTAAAAGATGGCGCTGATATTGTGCAGTTGATCAAAAAGGCAAAGGAGTGTGCAGGAGAAGTATTGCTGGTAACAGGCGAGGGAGATCGCTTAAACCTAAAGTCTACATTATCCCAGTATGTATGTGTGGCTATGGTTGCAAAGCCTGAGATCCTTTTGAGAAGCAGCATTGAATGCTCAGAAGAAGATGCAAAGATTTTACGTGAAAGCGATGTTATTATTGATTGATTTTATGGTCTGACTAGCGTATAATTATAATATTATAAACGAAACGCTAGGAGTGAGTGGATGGAAAATACATTCGGCTCGGAAATACGTGAGTGCATAGGAGTCTTACGCGACAAAATTGATCTGGTATATTCTCCGAATTATAAAGAGTATCAGACATACTGTGAGCGTCTGTTTACCTATGCAGCGCAAGAAGAATCAGATGAATTATTTGCGATTGCATATTATTATATGATGATGTTTTATGCTTCAGACAATGATTGTGTCAATACGATTACATGCGGACATGAGGGCATCAAATATCAATTACAGATCGGCGATTACGAGAAAGCGGCGCGATCCTACAATGTGTTGGGTGTGTATACCAATATTATGGGAGATGTTACCAGTGCCATAGATCATTATATGACCTGCATTGATATTTGTGAAGAACATGGATATGCCTACATTAAAGGTATGGCTTGTTCCAACATGGGAGACCTTTTTCGCAGAAATCTTTGCTATGAGAGAGCATTGCATTATTATGATCTGGCTACACACTATCTGGAACTGGAAGCAAAAAAGAAGCCTGAAATCCAGTCTTTGGGCAATCTTTCCTGCCTGCTATGCAGTAAGGGATATTGTTATTTGTCTATGGGAAAAAACGAGGAGGCAGCAGAATTGGCA
>CAVLBP010000021.1:5104-25998 GCA_963661325.1 bacterium | reverse complement strand
ATCTCAGAAATGTGATAACATGAGTAGGTACGCGTGGTTGAGGGATTACGATGTGTGGGCATCCTGCTGAATGTCATGCTCTTTGCACTCAAGTTTTTCGCAGGACTGGTGAGCCATTCCATTGCCATCACGGCAGATGCCTTTAACAACTTATCCGATGCCGGATCCTCTGTGATCACGCTTTTAGGTTTTAAGTTGTCGTCTGCGGAGCCGGATCCGGAGCATCCCTTTGGACACGGCAGGCTGGAATATCTGTCAGGTCTTCTGGTCTCAGCGATCATTATCATTATGGGCTTTGAACTCTTCAAGGATTCGGTAGACAAGATCCTGCATCCACAGGATATGGTCTTTTCGGTACTGGTGATCCTTATTCTTCTGATCTCGATCGCGGTAAAACTCTACATGGCATATTATAACCGCTCGCTGGCGGATAAATTGGATTCTGCGGCAATGCGGGCTACGGCGACAGACAGTATGAGTGATGTGCTGGCAACCTTTATCGTATTGGTATCGACGATCTTTTGCGAATTTACATCCCTGTATATTGATGGCTATTGTGGTCTGATCGTGGCAGCCATTGTCATATGGGCGGGAATTTCCGCAGGAAAAGAAACCTTAAATCCTCTTTTAGGGCAGCCGTCGGAAGCAGAATTTGTAGAACAGATCGAGTCTATCGTAGAGTCGCAGGAAGGCATTATCGGTCTGCATGATCTTGTCGTACATGATTATGGACCGGGACGCCTCATGATCTCTTTGCATGCAGAAGTTCCGGCAAATGTAGATGTTATGATCTCACATGATGTGATCGACCGGACAGAGCATATCCTGAAAAAAGAATTGCATTGTGAGGCTGTCATTCATATGGATCCGGTTGTGACTGATGATCCGCGTGTCGATCATCTGCGCCAGGATGTGAAAAAGATCGTGGAAGAGTGGAATGAGAAGGCTTCTATCCATGATTTCCGTGTGGTTTTTGGAAATACACATACCAATCTGGTCTTTGATGTGGTAGTGCCATATCAGATCAAGATGTCGGAATATGAGATCACGGAACAACTGCAAAAGAAGGTTGCGGAGCAAATAGGCAAAGAATACTTTATAGCAATCGATATAGATCGTAAATATATATAAAATACAAAGAAGGTTTGGCAAAGTTTTCCTTTACCAAACCTTCTTTTTTAATCTACATAAGAAATAAATACATTTCCGGCACTCTCAAATAACTGTGACGCATTGTCTGTTGACATCTTGGTGTACTGATCTGTGTCAGGGTGATATACGATGATATTGGCTGCGTCATAGCCAATGATCAGCAGGGCTGCATCATCCCCGGTTCTGGCATAGACAGGGGCTCCCTGGCTGACATAGTATAGGGCTTCGTTCAAGGTACATCCGGTCAGGTCTAAGACCAGTTTATCCTTGAGTGATGTCTGTAGTACTGACATCGGTGTCTCGCCCCGATCTAAAAGTGCATGTACCTCGCCGCTGATGCCTTCGCTTTGTAAGATAGCACTGATACAGCCGGCGGAAGTGCTTGCCTTTCGGTCTGAGGCACTGGCCTCAATACCGTTGAAAGCGTTGACATAAGATTTCTTGCCACGATTCCAGATATAACGCTGCTGGTTGTCAACGACCAAGCCCATATCTGCGTCCGCTGCCATAATGGCTTTGTTTAAATTCTGCGTTGTCAGAGTGACACGATTGCCGACATATACAAAGTAGGTTTCCTGCTCCTCGGTTGTGGAAATGGAAATGCTCTTGGTATCGTTGATGGTCGCCAGACTTGCATCCCCGGCTGCCAGACTATGGATGGACTGCCCATCCTCTAAATCTGCCATGACATAAGTCGTTGTCAGCCCCTGCGTATCACTGGATGCCTTTACAAGGGATACCGTTTTATTCTGCTCTCCGGCAGTATCTTTTATGGTGTCCTGGGTGGTTGCAACATATGCGCCATCTTGTAGGGTAACCCGATCCAGATAAAGGGTATAGGAGGACTTAGTCACTCCGGTCACATAGATGCCATCTTTGGTATATTCTTTTAATTGCGTAAGATCATCACTGGAGGTATCGACGATCTTGATCTTTGCCATAGGATATATAGTACTTCCGGCAGCATCTGTTGTAATATCACTCTCGTTTGCTATACCATACACAAAATCCTCTGTCATAAATGCCAGTGGTCTTATTCGGGTCCCCTTGGATGCATCGATCGTTCGCACTTTTTCAGTTTCCAGATCCATAATGGAGATCTGGTCTGATATATCATCTTCCGTCATCCATGCTACATAACGACCGGAAGAAGACACAGCGTACTGGTCAGATTTCAGATTTGTGATCAGTTCCTTGGTGGACAGACTGTCCAAATCGACTTTGGCAAGGGTTCCACCCATCATGATATAGAAGTCGCCATTTGAATTTTCATAGAGCAGATCACTGAAATCTGCGTTCAAGATCTGATAGGAATGTGTGGTGGCGATAAAGACCTGCTCAATGGCTTCCTGTTTGATGCTGTCATAATGATAGAGGTCAATGCCGCTTTCGCCTTCGTGCTCACCACGGTTCATATAGCCATAAACGACAAAGTCCATATTGCCGGTCTCATCAATATTTAAGATGCAGATATTATGCTGACCGTAACACTGTCTGGCATCCGTCGGATCGTCGATAAAACCATAGACCTTGGTAAAGGACTGTTTGTTCTGATTGTATTCAAAGAGTTCGCCGGACTGCACAAAACTAACGATCGTTCCGGTCTCATTGGACAGATATTCAGAGTCATCACTGGTCACGCCGACCGATAGGACGTTGCCACTAACATTTACAGATGTTGTATCTACAATCTGTTCCATACTGCGCTGATAATCCAGCAGATAGATCTGCTGATCTGTATAGCGGACTTTGTAGTATTCTTCTACATTATAATAATTGGTCGTGCCGTCAGCCTCTTCAGCCATCTGGTAGGTGTAGACCAGAGAAGCATAGGTGTCGTTGATGTCAGTAAAGGAAACCAGCGGATTCCCAACCTGCTTGCCAGAAAATCCCTGCCAGCCGATCTGGTCAATGGAGGAGTTGATGTTTACATTACCCAGATCGTTCTTGTCTGTATAGTCTGCTGTTTCTATATAAGATGCCAACAGTTCGTATTGATCGCTCATGGATACATTGTGGAAATTATCGGTAAATTCCAGACATTTCCTAGCGTAGGTCTCTTCTGGCAGCATAATACGGGTATAATAATAAAGGTCATCGCTTTTGCTGTGCAGTTTCAGGATAAAAAGGTATTCCTCTCCTTCGTCTACCAGATTTTCAATCTGTAAGGACTTAGTCCAGGTATTGCCATCTTTGCTCCAATCAGAAACCTTGGTATCTGCAATCTTGCGCTGGGTGTCGAGACTGCGCACTTCATAGGAAACACTGTCCACATCATAGCCATATGTGTTAATGGTCAGATCCATTTTTCGCTTGGAGTCAAGCGGGATCAGGGCATCTCGCATATAGCAGGCATCCATCTGGGTGCGGTAGCCGTGCAATTCTCCCATAGTGTGATCGTAGGCCTGCACACTGACGAGAGGCAGCGTGGCTTCTGCCATGGTGATTCTTTTTTCCTCCTCACCCAAATTCAGGAGGATCTGGAAAGTGACCAGTGCTCCTATAAAAATAAGAAATAATACCAACAATCTATGACGGATCCATTTTGATATGCCTTTTTCTCTAAAATTTAATTTCATAATCCTTATCCCTATTTTATGATCGGTGACCGGTGGTCAAATGTTTGAGTTTCTTTGGCTTCCTTGCAAATGGCAAGCCAACATGCTATAATTTTATCACTCTTTGCGAAATGTGTCTTGTTCGTTTTTGGACTTTCACATTTTTGTCACATTTTTAACTATACTTAAAAGATGTGACGCAAAAGAGTATTTTTGTTTGGAGGCAATATGAAAGCAGTATTTTCAAAAATCGGAGGTTTCTTTAAATCTCTTGGCGATAAATGCTCGGCAGTCAAGTCCAAGATACCAACACCGAAATTTGTACAAAAGATCCGTGAAAACGAGCGGTTACAAAAGATAAATGACTGGTTGAACCGCTATTCCCTGATCGAGCACATCCCATTATCTTTGCTCATGTGTTTCATCATGGAATGGTTGTCTCGCCACTCTTTTATAGAAGCGTGGGGATTTGTTACCAATCATACAGGAGCCTATCTGTATAACTCCTATCTGATCTTTGTATGTTATTCTCTTTGTTACCTTATCAGCAGACAGACCTTTATGCGTATGTGTATCAGTGCCGTATTCGTTGCGCTGGGTATCACCAACTGCATCATCCTGCTCAATCGTGTAACACCATTTGGATTTACGGATATTTCCATGATCGGTGACCTGCTTACCATGCAGAACACCAATTATTTTTCCTCACAGCAGGCTGCCATAGCCGTTGCAGCACTTGTTTTATATGCACTTTGGATGGTACGCATCTTTATCAAAGGCAAAAAGTTAAAGCCTCGTTTCCCGTACTGGATCAAGTTACTCTTTATCGTGGGCTGTTTTGCCAGCGTTCCGCTGACGACTTCTGCATTACAGGGACAGGGTATTCTGTCTACTTACTTTGGTAACCTGGCACAGGGATATCTGGATTATGGATATCTGTATGGTTTTTCTACCAGTATCTTCAATCGTGGTATGTCTGAACCAAAGAACTACAATCAGGAGTCTATTTCTGCAATCGTTGACGAGACCTACCAGGGGGAATCCACGATCAAGGAAGAAGATCGACCGAATATCGTCGTTATCCTTTTGGAGTCATTCTTTGATGTCAGTGAGGCAAACTTTATCGAGACATCCGAAGATCCGATTCCATATGTGCACTATCTGGAGCAGAATTTCTCGACCGGACATCTGACCGTACCGGTTGTCGGGGCGGGCACCTGTAACTCAGAATTTGAAGTCCTGACCGGTATGTCCTGTCAGTTTTTCGGTCCGGGAGAATATCCGCAAAAGACCATTTTAAAGAAAACAGATTGTGAAAGTTTTGCGGGAGACCTGCGCAACCTTGGTTATAGCAGTCATGTTGTACACAATAACGGTGGTAATTTCTACAGCCGTGCCAATGCCTTCTCCATGATGGGCTTTGATACCTTCCAGAGTAAGGAAATGCTGGATATTACCGATTATACACCGCTGGGTTCCTGGCCGACAGATGATATCCTAACACCTGCTACTACAGAGGCACTGGATTCTACCGAGGGACCGGATTTTGTCTATACCATTACGGTAGAGGCGCATGGCGACTACCCGACCTACAAGGTCATTGAGAATCCTGCCATTGATGTCACTTGTGAGGGCAAGACACAGGAACAGACCTATGCCTGGGAATATTACATCAACCAGATCCACAATGTAGATGAATTTATCCAGTCCTACATTGAGGAACTGAGTAAACGTGATGAAGATACACTGGTCATCATGTTTGGCGATCATTTGCCGACCATGGGATTGACCGAGAGCGAAGTGGCTACCGGCGATCTTTTCCAGACCAAATACTTCACCTGGAACAACTTTGGCATGTCAAAAGAAGACCAAGATCTGACATCTTATCAGTTGGTTTCTGAATATCTCAATCGTCTGGGTATCCATGAAGGTACTATGACCAATTATCATCAGAGCAAGATGGCAGACGGTGTCAAAGCCGGAACACCGGAATATATGACCGATCTGGAAGCTTTGCAGTATGATATCTTATACGGAGAGCGCTACGCTTATAACGGCGAGGACAAATACCCGGCAAGTGATCTGGAAATGGGAGTTTCCGATGTTGTGATCGACCGTGCTTATTTCTTTGACGGCAAGTTGCACATCTATGGTTCCAACTTCACCAAGTGGAGTAAAGTCTATGTCAATGGAGAAAAGGTGACGACGAATTATGAGAGTGGTCAGTGCCTGACTATCAAGGCGTCCGCGGTGCAAAACGGAGACACCATCACCGTATGTCAGGTGGGGTCCAGCAATACGATCTTCCGTGAGTCCAATGAATTCACGGTCGTAGATCCTAACTATATATCTGATATGCCGGGAAGTGCAGAACAGCCGGATGAGGATGCTCTGGAAGCAGATGATGAGGCTTCGCAGAATTAAAAGAAAATACAATGCAGACAAAAAGGACGCATCCCAAATCCGGGATGCGTCTTTCTCTATCCAATAATGATGGATTTTACAGTTCGCCGTTATTGTATTTGTTTACGACCTTGTGGATACGCTCATATGGATCCAGCAATCCGGAGATAGAGCAGTCATGGTTTAAGGTATCAATGATATAAGCGATGTATTTGCTCATATCGCAGTTGATATAGTAAGGACGGCTCAGAAGTTCCGGTGTCTGATAGGTCAGGTTGGTAGTTACAACACGGTAGATGATGCCCTTTTCTACGGCTTCATCGAATTTTTCCAAACCATTGGTGAAAAGACCAAAGGTTGCCACAACGAAGATTCTCTTTGCTTTACGCTTTTTTAACTCGGTTGCAACATCGATCATACTCTCGCCGGAAGAGATCATATCATCCACGATGATAACATCTTTTCCTTCTACGGAAGTTCCTAAGAATTCGTGTGCAACGATAGGGTTGCGTCCGTCTACGATCTTGCTGTAATCACGTCTCTTGTAGAACATACCCATATCTACGCCAAGCACACCTGCCATGTAAACAGCACGGTTAGTACCGCCTTCATCCGGGCTGATGATCATCAGGTGATCGTTGTCGATCTGGATATCCTTAACGTTCTTTAAGATGTTCTTGATGAACTGGTATGCAGGCTGTACTGTCTCAAAACCATGAAGTGGGATAGCATTCTGCACACGAGGATCATGCGCGTCAAAGGTAATGATATTGTCAACACCCATGCTGATCAGTTCCTGCAATGCGATAGCACAGTCGAGGGACTCACGGGAAGAACGCTTATGCTGACGGCTTTCATAGAGGAATGGCATGATAACGGTAATTCTCTTTGCCTTTCCTTCGATAGCAGCGATGATACGCTTTAAGTCAGAATAGTGGTCATCCGGTGACATATGATTTGTCTGACCACAGAGAGAATAGGTCAGGCTGTAGTTGGTTACATCAACGATCAAAAAGATGTCCAGTCCACGGACAGACTGTAAGATGGAACCCTTGGCTTCGCCGGAACCGAATCTCGGAACAGCAGCCTTTACAATGTAAGAATCACTCTTGTATCCGGCAAGTGTGATGTGGTCGTAATGCTCAGCATCGCGATCCTGTCTCCAATTCACCAGGTAATTGTTGACTTTGGCACCGAGTTCCTTACAACTCTCCAATGGGATGATACCCAAAGTACCTACAGGTGTGCTTTCTTTTAAGCAGATTTCTTCGTTTGGCATGAATCTTTTACTCCTTTGTTTGTTATGATTTATTGGATATTTTTTTCTTGATGCGAATATCGTCACCAAAAAGTTTACAAGGTTGATAATTGCTGAAAATGCGGGAAGATGTACGTTCGGAGTAGATCTCGCGCAGTTGTTTCATGGAAAGATTGGTGGAGATCACAGTGGATTTGCCACGCAATAATCTCTCGTTTAAACATAGGAATAACTGGGATGTTGTAAAGGAATTGGAAAATTCCGTACCCAGATCGTCAATGATCAGCAAGTCACATTGGAATATTTGCTCATGAGCCTCCATGGCGTCTTCGTCTTTCTGGAAGACATCTTTCTCAAAAATATCGAAAAACTGGAAGGCTGTAAAATAAATCACAGAATGTCCCTGGTCTAACAGAGACTTAGCGATACAGTTGGAAAGAAAGGTCTTGCCTGTCCCCGTATCGCCATACAGAAGTAGATTACCACCTTCTGTAGAAAAATTCTGCACAAAATTTTGCGCTGTTTCATAAGCATCCTTAGCAAAATCCAAAGAAGTCCGTCCGGACTTGGCATCTACGATGTCGCTGGAGTAAT
Source organism: bacterium (assembly GCA_963661325.1). Classification (GTDB taxonomy): domain Bacteria; phylum Bacillota; class Clostridia; order Lachnospirales; family Lachnospiraceae; genus Pararoseburia. Next base: position 18,033 of record CAVLBP010000021.1, on the reverse strand, counting down.
AATCGAAAGAAAAAACGTCAAAATTTTCCTGATCTAAAATGTCGTCTAAATGTGACTGGGAATAGACCAGATCAATGGATGCCTGCACGAAGCAGTGGCAGCGTTTGCCATCTACAAAGCCGGTATCTCCACAAAGCGGACAATCATAAGGCGGTGTCAGGTAATCCAGAGGATATCCGTGCTCCTGAATCAGAGTCTCACGCTGCTTGCGGATATCGCCTAACTTTTCCTTGAGAGCGGCAGAGCCGGCGGTATCGCCATTTAAGAGTCTGTCTATACTCTCAACAGATAAGCGGCTGACATCATCATCCAACCGGGATAATTCCGGGATCGCCCGGTAGAGTTCTTCTTCGCGCTGTATCACGATCTGGTGATTGCGCATCTGTTTATTGTTGTATTCCCGCATGAGCGAGTCGTATTGTGCATTGGTCAGTGCCATGGATCACCCTTCTACTTTCGCAGTAATTGTTGTTCTAAGGCTTCGTAATAGTCGTCATCATACTGACGCTGTTCAAAATTATGGAAGCGGTTGGTCTTGGTGCGTGCGACCGGAGCGGAAGCCGTCTTTGCCTGTTGGGTGGAAGCAAATGCCTCGTCTAAGCGGGCAATATCATCTAATTGACGGATGCCTTTTTTGCTCCAACTGCCCAGAATGGAGTCGGCATATTCAAAATTGGCTTTGCCGGTGTTTCGGATCGTGCGCTCACAAGCCTCACGGATGATATCCAGCGAAAAGCCGTATGAACTTGTCCACTTGTTGATAAAAGCAGTCTCGCGCTCGGTCAGATTACGACCGGAAATACCAAAGGCTTTCATGATCGTATAGTAAGACTGTGAATGGATATTGGTGGAATCCTTGGCTTCCTGCAAAGAGGAGATCCCGCTTTCTTTCCAGTTCAGGGCAACCTTGTTCATATAATGGAAGTTCGGATGACCCTTCTCTACACAGTATTCCACAAGATACTCGATCATATCAACCGGAAAATGCAATTCTTCCGCCCAAAAGAGGATTTTTTCTACTTCGGTCAGGTTGAGTGGATGTCCGACATAACGCTCTGAGATATAGAGGAGTTCGGCAACATCATCCTGCTTTTTGAAAGCAGCGATCTGACGCGGCGAATAGTGGCGAGGCTCGTCCGGTGGGATCTGCAAAGCTTTTTCCTCTGTCTTTGGCTGATGCAGGCTTGGGTCTGCCGCAGGCTTGTCCTGTCTGTCAGAAGGAAGCAGCATCATCTTGATGGTGGCAGGGGACTCTGCCGGAGCGGAAGCCTTGTCCGCATCCTGTCCCGGTTCTAAAAGACAGATGCCTGTCAGTTGATTGGTATCGTTATATTCTAATTGCAATAAATGCATCTGTTCCCAATAGGAAAGTCCGCGGCGGATGTCGTTTTCCGTATAGTGGAACTTGTCCGCCATGGCAGAAGGACTAAAGTGTCCGTTACCGGAGGAAAGTACCCGGAGCAGGTAAAGATAGATCTTTACGAACTCGCCGCTGGCATCCGGCATAAAACAATCTATAAATGTATTTGACACACAAGTGGATTGATGACTTGTGGCAGTATGTATCTGTATGTCTGTCATTTCATAACCTCTCTTCATTAGCAATCAGAATTATAGCATATAAAATATGGGTTGAGAAGAAAAAAGTAATCCACAAATCCAGTAAAATCAAGGGCTGGCGGGAATTTGCCTTTTGTGGATAAGTACAAAAAAAGGCGGGCTTAAGGGCATAAATAATCCACAATTCTGTGGGGATAACTTACCCACAAAAATTGTGGATTATGTGGATAACTCTTATTTTAAGAGGTCTTCTCCAATATTTACAACGTTTCCGGCACCCATAGTTATCAACAAATCGCCGTTCATACATTTTTCTCTTAAAAAGTCTTCGATCTCTGCAAAAGAAGGGAAGTAGTAGGATTCTACCTGTTTTTCTTTCAGCAGACGCAGGATATCCTTGGAACTTACGCCGTAGATGTCCTGCTCTCTTGCAGCATAGATATCGGCAAGTACGACCACATCTGCAAGGGAAAGTGCATCTGCAAAATCAGATAAGAATGCCTTGGTACGTGTATAGGTATGCGGCTGAAACACGCAGATGATACGCTCGTGCGGATAGTTCTGCGCTGCACTCAAAGATGCGCGGATCTCTGTCGGGTGATGTGCATAGTCGTCAATGACAGTCGCTCCCTGGAACTTGCCCTTGTACTGGAAACGGCGGTCAGCACCACCGAAACGATGCAGACCTTCTGTGATCTGTTTCCAAGGAAGATCCATATCCTGACAAAGCGCGATACAGGAAAGTGCATTGCCGACATTGTGCAGACCCGGGACAGAAAGGGATACACGAGGCAGTTCCTGACCCTTGTGCACCGGTGTAAAAGTGGCACAACCCAGTTCGTTATAAGTAATGTCCTTTGGATAGTAGTCGCAGGTATCGGTAAAGCCAAAGGTGATGACCTGGCAGGAAAGTCCCTCTGTGATCTCTTGATAGTCAGGAATCTCACCGTTGATAATCAAAGCACCGTCCGCCTTGGTGTTGCCGGCAAACTTGTGGAAGGATGCACGCACATCTGCCAGATCTTTGAAGAAATCCAGATGCTCTGCTTCTATATTTAAAATAATGCTGTATTTCGGGAAGAAAGAATGGTAACTGTTGGTGTACTCGCAGGCCTCTGTGATGAAAAGGTCGGAGTTGCCAACATGGATGTTACTGCCGATCGCCTTTAAGATACCGCCGACAGAGATGGTAGGATCTTCCTGTCCGCACAGGAGCACCTGACTGATCATTGAGGTCGTTGTCGTCTTGCCGTGAGTTCCGGCAACCGCGATCGAACGTGCGTAGTGCGCCATAATCTGGCCAAGCAGCTGCGCGCGTGTCAGCATAGGTAGACCCAATTCCTTGGCGCGGATAAACTCCGGATTGTCCGGATGGATGGCAGCCGTGTAGACGATGATCCTGATATCGTCCGGGATATTGGCAGCCGCCTGCGGGTATGCGATCTGTGCGCCGAGTTCTGTCAGATGCTGGGTCAGAGGAGACTCCTTGCTGTCAGAACCGGATACACGAAAGCCTTCTTTTAAAAGAATCTCTGCGAGTCCGCTCATGCTGATACCGCCGATACCGATAAAGTGTACTGAAGTTGGTTTTGAAAAATCTATTGTATACATAATTTTGACCGTCCGTTTTCTTTGATTTCTTATTTATATTGCTCTTATATTATAACTTTCTCTCTTTAATTTGCAATAACCTATCATTTTTTGGACAGGATCCACATATTTTAAGAGAGATATATGGAATGATGTTCCTGTAATTGTATAAATTATCCAAAAAATTTCAGAAAATTACTAGAATTTAGGAATATTGTTGCAGAAAAAATAGTCAATATGCTATACTTTATATACAAATTACACCTGTAGTTTAGGAAAGGCTATAAAGTGAGCTGACAGACATGAGGAAAGACGTGAGGTGACAGACTATGATTCGCAAAGAGATGATTGCCATGCTTCTGGCGGGTGGACAAGGAAGCAGATTAGGAGTGCTGACTTCTGACGTGGCAAAACCGGCGGTGTCCTTTGGGGGGAAGTACCGCATAATTGATTTTCCACTGAGTAATTGTATCAATTCGGGCATCGATACCGTGGGCGTTCTGACCCAGTACCAGCCTTTGGTGCTGAATTCGCATATTGGTATCGGTATTCCGTGGGATCTGGATCGTAACAACGGTGGGGTGGCAGTGCTTCCGCCATATGAGAGGAGCGATACGAGTGAATGGTATACAGGAACGGCAAATGCCATTTACCAGAACCTCAAATATATGGAGCGTTACAATCCGGAATATGTTCTGATCTTATCCGGTGATCATATTTACAAGATGGATTATGAGGCTATGCTGGATTTCCACAAGCAAAAGAATGCGGATGTGACGATCGCGGCCATACCGGTTCCTATGGAGGAGGCAAGCCGCTTTGGCGTTGTCTTGACGGACGAGGATAAGCAGATCACGGAGTTTGAGGAAAAGCCGGAACATCCGAGAAGTAATCTGGCATCTATGGGTATTTACATATTCAGTTGGCCGGTCTTACGGGATTCTTTGATCGCCATGAAAGACCAGAGCAACTGTGATTTTGGTAAGCACATCATTCCTTATTGCCACGAGGGCGGCAAGCGTCTGTTTGCTTATGAATTTAATGATTATTGGAAGGATGTCGGAACGCTGGGCTCCTATTGGGAAGCCAATATGGAATTGATCGATCTGATCCCGGAGTTCAACTTATACGAAGAATATTGGAAGATCTACACCAAGCAGGATATCATCGAGCCACAGTACATTGCAAAGGATGCGGTGGTGGAACGCTCGATCATCGGTGCGGGAGCACAGATTTACGGACAGGTATCCAACTGTGTGCTTGGTGCCGGCGTTACGGTAGAAGAGGGAGCCGTGCTAAAGGATTCCATCATCATGAAAAATACCTATATCGGTAAGGATGCCTATGTGGAAAAGGCGATCATCGCGGAGAACTGTACGATCGGCGAGGGCGATGAGATCGGTGTAGGCGAGGAGGCCGAGAGCAAGTTAAATGCAAAGATTTATGCATTTGGACTGGCGACGATCGGGGAAAATTCTGTGATTCCACCGCATATAAAGGTTGGCAAGAATACAGCCATCAAGGGTAGGACAACAATGGACGATTATCCGGACGCAGCACTTCCGAGCGGCGGATACATCATTAAGGCAGGTGAAAGATCATGAAAGCATTAGGAATTATATTAGCGGGTGGCAATAGCAGCAGAATGCAGAACCTTTCAGAAAAAAGAGCCATTTCTGCAATGTCGGTAGCATGCAGTTATCGTTGTATTGATTTTGTACTTAGTAATATGACCAATTCCAACATTCAGACGGTGGCAGTCCTGAGCCAGTACAATGCCAGGTCTTTGAATGAGCATCTCAATTCCTCAAAGTGGTGGAATTTTGGTAGAAAACAGGGAGGACTTTTCCTCTTTACACCGACCGTCACTTCAGACAACTCTTGGTGGTATCGCGGTACGGCAGATGCCATGTGGCAAAACATTGATTTCCTCAAGAAGCGTCATGAGCCATATGTTGTTATCGCCAGTGGCGACTGTGTATCCAAGATGGATTTCAATGAGATCCTGGAGTATCACATCGCAAAGCAGTCAGATATTACCGTTGTTTGCGCAAAGTTACCGGAATGGGAAGATCCAAAGCGTTTTGGTCTGGTCAAGATGGATATGGAAGGCAGGATCCTGGAGTTTGATGAAAAGCCTATGGTCGCAGATTCCGATATCGTGTCTACCGGTGTTTATGTGATCCGTCGTAGGACCCTGATCGAGTTATTGGAGCAGAGTAATGAAGAGGGACGTTACAATTTCGTTACCGATGTCCTGATTCGCCAGAAGGGCTTGAAAAAGATCTATGGCTATATGCTGGACGGTTACTGGAGCAATATTGCATCCGTAGAGAGTTATTATCGCACCAATATGGATTTCCTGAAAAAGGATATCCGCGATTACTTCTTCCATCAGGAGCCGCAGATCTACTCCAAGGCATATGATCTGCCGCCAGCCAAATACAATGCAGGCTCCAAGGTCAGCAACAGCCTGATCGCGAGTGGCTGTATCATCAACAGTACGGTGGAGGATTCCGTATTATTCAAGAAAGTCTTTGTGGGCAACAACAGTGTCATCAAGAATTCCATCATTATGAATGGAGCCTATATCGGTGACAATGTATATATTGAGAATTGTATTGTGGAGAGTTCGGAAACCTTGCTGAGTGGCAGCAGATATGTTGGCGAAGGGCAGATCAGGATCGTTTCCGAAAAGAAAAAGCGTTACGAAGCACACCAGACAAATGGGGAGGATTAGGCATGCAGATTACAGATGTACGAATTCGTAAGATTGAAAAAGAAGGCAAGATGAAGGCTGTGGTATCTATTACGATCGACGAGGAATTTGTGATCCATGATATCAAGATTATCGAAGGCGAGAAGGGCTTGTTTATCGCCATGCCGAGTCGTAAGACAGCCGAGGGCGAGTACAAAGACATCGCACATCCGATCAAGTCTTCCACGAGAGAACTGATCCAGAATCTGATCTTGCAGAAGTACAACGAGGAGTTGTTACATAGCGAAGAAGTATAGCAGGTCCGCATAGGAATGTATATGGGGGATGAACGCAGGTCGAGGGCAGCCTTGACCTGCGATTTTTATATTGTGAATAATACTGCCCCAAGTTGGGGCAATATTATATGCTATGCTTTCGTTGGAAAAAATATCTGCATGATTGTCATCTTGCAATTTTGGGCGGGGTCGGCTAAATTGTATATCAGTGGAAATCACGTTATCAGGCAGGAAATGAGGATGATCGTATGTATGTAATTGTTGGATTGGGAAATCCGGGAGACAAATATGCCAGAACCAGACATAATGTCGGCTTTGATGTCATAGACTTATTGGCAGAACAGAATGGCATTTCTGTGACGGAACGGAAGCACAAAGCCCTGATCGGAAAGGGCAGGATCGCAGGACAGGCGGTCATTCTGGTTAAACCGCAGACCTTTATGAATTTAAGTGGAGAGAGTGTGGGGGATATCCTGCATTTTTACAAGTTGGATCCGGCACAGGATCTGATCGTGATCTCAGATGATGTGGCACTGGATCCGGGCACCCTGCGTATCCGAAAAAAGGGAAGTGCGGGTGGACACAACGGCTTGAAGAATATCATTGCGCACTGCCATACCGAGGGATTTATGCGCGTGCGCATCGGCGTAGGCAAATTGCCGCCAGACGGAGATATGATCGCGCATGTGTTGGGACGTTTTGCACCGGAGGACAGACGTTTGGTGGAACTGTCCTATGAGCGTGCGGCGCAGGCGATCGACTGTATCTTGTCGGAAGACGTGGATAAGGCGATGAGCCGCTATAATGGAAAAGTGGAAGTATCATGAAAACATTTTTAAAACCATTTGAGGAGATGCCGCAGATCGAAGAACTGCGGGAACATCTCAAAAAAGATAAACGCATCTATGAGGTATCGGGGCTCATCGACAGCCTGAAACCGCATCTGATCTATGGTATCGGATATGACGTGCCGATCAAACTGATCGTTACCTTTGACGAGATGCGGGCAAAGCAGATCTATGAGGGCTATCAGTTTTTTGATGACAATACCCTGTATTATCCGGCAAGAGACCTGCTCTTTTACCAGTCAGACATTCACAGCAACGCTCTTACCAGAGAGCGTCTTTCTGTTGTACAGGCACTTATCGAGCATAGACCGGTCACAGTCGTAACAACTATGGATGCCCTGATGAACCGCGTGCCGCCCCTTTCCTCTTACGAGCGGGGCATTTTTACCATTGATCTGGAAGAGACCGTGGATTTGGAAGAAATGCGAAAGAAACTGGTCATGCTGGGCTATGAAAATGTGACCCAGGTGGAGCATCCGGGAGAGTTTGCCGTGCGTGGCGGGATCGTGGATATCTTTCCTTTGACGGAGGAGCATCCCATCCGTATGGAATTGTGGGGCGATGAGATTGATTCGCTCCGTTATTTTGATGTCACAACACAAAAGTCTATTGATTCCGTGGAACATGTGACGGTCTATCCGGCCATGGAACTTGTGCTGACACCGGAGGAGATTGAGACCGGTTTAAAGCGCATGGAGGCGGATGCAGAAGTTCTGTATCAGAAGTACCGCAGCCAGATGCGCACGGAAGAAGCACACCGGATCAAGACCAGTATTGAGCAGCTTGCGACCGAGACCAGAGAATGGGGACTGGGACTTGGGCTGGAAACGCATCTGAATTATTTTGTCAGTCAGACGGAAAGTCTGCTTTCCTGTTTTCCACCGGAGACTCTGGTCTTTTTGGATGAACTGGTGCATTTGGACGAAAAGGGAAAGGTCATTGAGCAGGAATTTTCGGACAGTATGACCAGCCGTCTGGAGAAGGGCTATTGCCTGCCGGGACAACTGGAAATGCTGCTGACCACCAAAAGCGTATTTGCCATGCTGCAAAAACATCCGGGCGTGGTCTTATCGACTTTGGATAGCCGCGAAGGATTGCTGCCTATCGCAGGGCATACCGGTGTCCGCGCGGTTTCTGTGGGAGCCTACAACAATCAGTTTGAACTTCTGGTCAAAGACCTGAAAAGATTTAAAGACCGGAAGTACCGCATTCTTTTGCTCAGTCCGTCACGTACCCGTGGCAATCATCTGGCAGAAAACCTCATGGATCAGGATCTGAATGCCTTTTTCTCGGAAGACTATGACCATGAGATCTATCCGGGTGAGATCATGGTATCTGTGGGAAATCTGGCGCGGGGCTATGAGTTCCCGGAGTCCTCTTTTGTCATTTTGTCGGAGCAGGATATTTTTGGCAGCAGGGCACGACGGAAAAAGAAGAAAATCCGCAAATATGAGGGGGAGCAGATCGCCGGTCTGTCAGATCTGACGGTCGGGGATTATGTCGTCCATGAAAATCATGGTCTGGGTATTTACCAGGGCTTTGAGAAGATCGAAGTGGATAAGGTCGTCAAGGACTATATCAAGATCTCTTACGCCAAGGGAGGCAATCTCTATATTCCGGCGACCCAGTTGGATGCCATTCAAAAATACGGCAGTCAGGATGGCAAAAAGCCAAAATTAAATACACTGGGCACCCAGGACTGGGTCAACACCAAAAATCGTGTGCGTGCAGCAGTCGGCGTGGTTGCCAAGGAACTGGTGGATCTTTATGCCCTGCGTGAGCAGAATCAGGGCTATGTCTATGGACCGGATACGGTCTGGCAGCAGGAGTTTGAAGAAACCTTCCCATATGAGGAGACCGACGGGCAGTTGGATGCGATCGCGGCAGTCAAGCAGGACATGATGAGCAGCAAGATCATGGATCGCCTGATCTGCGGGGATGTCGGCTATGGCAAGACGGAGATTGCTATCCGTGCAGCCTTTAAGGCAGTGCAGGACGGCAAGCAGGTCGTCTATCTGGTGCCGACCACCATCTTGGCACAGCAGCATTACAACACCTTTTTAAAGCGTATGTCCCATTATCCGGTCAATATCGGGCTGCTTTGCCGCTTTGTCGGCGCAGCAGAACAGAAAAATACGATCGAAGGTCTAAAGACCGGACAGATCGATATTGTGATCGGAACCCATCGTCTGCTCTCCAAAGATGTTTCCTATAAGGATCTGGGGCTTTTGATCATCGATGAGGAACAACGCTTCGGTGTCAACCACAAAGAGCAGATCAAGCAGATGAAAAAGACGGTCGACGTGCTCTCCTTATCAGCGACACCGATACCGCGAACCCTGCATATGAGCCTGATCGGCATCCGGGATATGAGCGTCTTAGAAGAAGCACCTATGGAGCGTCAGCCTATCCAAACCTTTGTTTTTGAATACAATGAAGAAATGATCCGGGAAGCCATCGTCCGTGAAATGGCGCGTGGCGGGCAGGTCTACTATGTCTTTAACCGGGTAAAGCAGATCGCGGATGTAGCGGCAAAGATCGAGGAACTGGTGCCGGAAGCCAATGTAGCATATGCGCATGGCAAGATGACGGAGAGCCGTCTGGAAAAGATCATGTATGGTTTTATCAATCAGGAGATCGATGTGCTGGTATCAACGACCATCATAGAGATCGGACTGGATATCTCCAATGTCAACACCATTATCATTCATGATGCTGACCAGTTGGGTCTGTCCCAGTTGTATCAGCTGCGTGGTCGTGTGGGAAGAAGCAATCGCAGTGCCTATGCATTTTTGATGTATAAAAGGGACAAAATGTTAAAAGAAGTAGCGGAGAAACGTCTGGCTGCCATCAAGGAATTTACGGATCTGGGAAGTGGCTTCAAGATCGCTATGCGGGATTTAGAGATCCGCGGCGCGGGAAACCTTTTGGGACAGGAACAGCACGGGCATATGGCGGCAGTCGGCTATGATCTCTATTGTAAGATGTTGGGCGAGGCTGTCAAAAAAGAAAAAGGCGGCATGGTGGAAGAACACTTTGATACGACGATCGATCTGGATATCGACGCCTATCTGCCGGAGACTTATGTTGCCAGCGAGGAACAGCGTCTGGATCTTTATAAGAGGATCGCGCTCATTGATTCGGAGGAAGGACGCGACGAGATGCTGGATGAGTTGATCGACCGTTTCGGAGAACCGTCCAGATCTGTGCAGAATCTCTTGTTTATTGCCATGCTCCGTATGGAAGCCCACAAGGCTTTTGTCACAGACATCGTACAAAGACCGGAGGAGATCGTCCTCACCCTCTTTGAACGTGCGGCGATCGATGCCAGCGGGATCCCGGCGATCATAGAGAAAAATAAACCTGATGTGACCTTTACGGCAGATGCCAAACATCCGGCTTTTCATTATTTTTATAAGAAAAATTCCAGGATCAAACCCAAAGACCTACCGGATCTGGTTATGACATTTGTTAAAGAATTGCAGGGTCTGGCATTAAACCAAAAGCCGGAGAATTAGGCGACACAAAATATTCAAAGGTTTAGAGGTTGCCCCTTACCTGCAAAATGGCTATAATAGCAGGGTAAGCCGAAAACAAGGAGATAAAGTTATTATGAAAAAAAGAAATATTCTTGTTGCTGCAATGACACTTACGCTTGCGGGAGCGACACTGCTTTCCGGGTGTGGACTGAATGCAGATGCAACACTTGTTAATATCAATGACGGAGAAGACACGATATCACTGGGTTATGGTAATTTTGTTGCCAGATATACACAGTCCTTGTATGATGCAACTTATCTGCAATACATGGGTACGGACATGTGGACCAACGAAGAAGATGGAGAAACGTTGGAAGATACCGTTAAGAAGAATGTTATGAAGTCTTTGAAAGAGGATTATCTCTTGGAAAAACATGCTTCTGATTATGGCGTGACGCTTTCTGATGATGAGAAAGAGTCCATTCAGACGGCAGCAAAGGCCTTTATATCGAATAATTCTGAGGATACACTGACAGTTATGACGGCGACAGAAGAGATCGTGGAGAAATACCTGACCAATCAGACGATTGCGTCCAAAGTTTCAGAGGCAATCAAGGAATCCGCAGAGGTGACTGTGACAGAGGAAGAAGCTGCACAGCGTACGATCACATATGCGTATTTTGGATCTGTAACCTACACGGACTCCTCAGGAAATACGGGATACTATACAGATGATCAGAAGGAAGAATTGAAGGCAAAGGCAGAAACTCTTACCACGTCGACCGATCTGGAGACAGATGGCGAGGCGGCAGGAGCGACCATCAAGACGACATCTTATGGAAAAGATGACACTTCTTTGGATGAAGCCGTGATTGCAGCCGCAGATGCCCTTTCCGAAGGACAGATCTCATCTGTTGTAGATGTAGGAAATGATGGTTACTATGTCATCCGTTTGGATAGTGCATATGATGAAGAAGCGACACAGGAAGCCATGACTAGCATGGAAGAAGAAAAACGCAGTGATTATCTGGAATCTGTTTTAAAGGGATGGAAGAAAGAGATCAGTTGGGATAGAAACAAAAGACAATGGAAGAAGGTAAAATTTGACACCTTCTTTGAAAAGGTGTCGACGACAGATACTACGGCAGAATAATAACAGGCAAAAGCAAGGCGCAGTCCTTGCTTTTTGCTTCTTTTGATGTAAGGGATAGAAAATGAAGTTCTTGGGAAAATATTTAAAAGATTATAAAAAAGAAAGTATATTTGCACCACTTTTTAAGATGTTGGAGGCGATTTTTGAACTCTTGGTTCCGCTGGTGATGGCATCCATCATTGATGTGGGAATTGCAAACAGGGATAGAGATTATGTGATCCGTATGTGCCTGCTTTTGATCCTGTTTGCCATCTTAGGTCTGGCATTTGCCATTACGGCACAGTATTTTGCAGCAAAGGCAGCCATCTATACGGCTTCTAAGATGCGTTCAGATCTTTTCCACCGCATCATGGATATGTCGGCGGCGAGCCACGGCAGTGTGGGAACATCGGCACTTACGACACGTATCACCTCAGATATCAACCAGATACAGAGCGGCATCAATATGTTCCTGCGCCTCTTCCTACGATCACCGTTTATCGTGTTTGGCGCTATGATCATGGCGCTGATCGTAGATGTTAAGTCGACCCTGATCTTTGTGATCGTCATTGCCCTTTTGGGGCTGGTGGTCTATGGCATCACCAAGTCGACCCTGCCGATCTTCAGCCGGATCCAAAAGAAGATGGAACGTGTCTTTTTGGCAGTCGGTGAGAATTTAGAGGGTGCCCGCGTGATCCGTGCCTTTGGTAATCAGGATCAGCAGAAGCAGGCATTTGGGGCGCAGACGGAAGACCTCTATGCTGACCAGATGCGTGCCGGAAAGGTTTCCGCACTTTTGAACCCGATCACCTATGTGATCGTCAATCTTGGTGTTGTGGCAGTCATCTGGTTTGGCTCTACCCAGGTCGATATGGGAATCCTTGCCAAGGGACAGGTCGTAGCGCTTGTCAACTATATGTCGCAGATCCTGGTAGAACTGATCAAACTGGCAAACCTGATCGTGGTACTTATGCGTGCCTATGCTTCGGTTACCAGAGTAGAGCAGATCATGGAAATGCCATATGATGAGAGGAGTCATGTGGCAGAGACCGGGACAGAGCAGACAGCAGATGCCGTTTCCTATGAGCAGGTATCTTTTGTCTATCCGCAGGCGGGTGAGATGGCGATCAAGGATATTGATTTTACAGTGCCGGATCATGGCACGGTTGGTATCATCGGCGGCACAGGCTCCGGTAAGTCAACCGTTTTACATCTGCTCAACCACATGTATGATGCCAGCAAGGGAAAGGTCTTGATCTACGGCAGGGATGTCCGCAGTTATGAGGAAAAGGAACTGACAAAGATCGTGGGTCTGGTACCGCAGCG
>CAVLBP010000021.1:0-4869 GCA_963661325.1 bacterium | reverse complement strand
GACGATTCGGCTTCGGCTTTGGATGTGGCAACGGATGCAGCACTGCGTAAGGCGATCCGCCAACTGCCGTGGTATCCGACGACCTTTATCGTATCGCAGCGTGCTTCCTCTGTGATGGAAGCAGACCAGATCTTAGTCATGGAAGATGGCTGTATCGCAGGCAAGGGCAAACACGAGGAATTGCTGCGTGACAATGCCATTTATCAGGAGATATATTATTCGCAGTTTCCAAAAGACGAAAAAGAACAAAACTCGTAAGAGGAAGGGTCAGCAATCATGAGTACAAAAAAAGAAATCAAACAATCTCAAGTAATAAAACGTGTTCTGGTGGAACTAAAGACCTATCGTTTGCAGATCGTTCTCAGCCTGATCTGTGCGGTACTGACAGTTATCTTTACCCTGCTGGTTCCGGTACTTACGGGAAAGGCAGTCGACTGCATGATCGGCAGCGGACAGATCCGGTGGGATAGCCTGTATCAGATCTTAGAAAAGATGGCACTCGCGATCGTGGGTACCTGCTTTTTCCAATGGCTGATGAACCGGATCAACAATTACATTACCTATGACATCACAAAAAATATGCGGCAAAAGGCCTTTGAGAAGATGTTGGCCATGCCGATCAAAAATATTGATTCCCATTCCCATGGCGATTATATGAGCCGTATCGCTACAGATGCGGATGTTTTCTCCGATGGTCTTTTGATGGGATTTACCCAGTTGTTTACCGGTGTACTTACCATTCTTGGCACGATCTTTTTTATGGTGCGTGTCAGCCTGCCGATCGCTTTGGTGGTCATTGTTTTGACTCCGGTATCCCTTCTGGTGGCAAAATTTGTCGCAAGCAGAACCTATGCTATGTTCCAGTTACAGGCAAAGCACCGTGGCGAGCAGACCGCATATGCAGATGAAATGATCGAAAACCAGTCGGTCGTTTCTGCTTTTTCCTACAATGAAAAGGCAAAAGAGGAATTTGACATTTTAAATGACCGTCTGGCGGACAGTTCCTTAAAGGCGACTTTTTATTCTTCCATCACCAACCCGACAACGCGTTTTGTCAACAGTCTGATCTACAGCGGTGTAGGCGTCGCAGGGGCTATCCTTGCGATCTCCGGCGGCATCACGGTCGGTGGACTGACCAGTTTTTTGGGCTATGCAAGCCAGTATGCCAAGCCTTTCAATGAAATCTCCGGCGTTGTCACGGAATTACAGAACGCCATTGCCTGCGCGGCGCGAATCTTTGAGATCATCGATGCACCGATAGTGGAGGAGAGCCGGGAAAATCATCTGTCGGATGTGGAAGGAAAGATCGTATTTGAGGATGTGGCATTTTCCTATGATCCGAGCAAGCCGCTCATTGAGCACTTAAATCTGACCGTAGAGCCGGGGCAGCGTATTGCCATTGTCGGACCGACCGGAAGCGGTAAGACGACACTGATCAACCTGCTCATGCGCTTCTATGATACGACACATGGAAAGATCACCATTGATGGTGTCGATATCCGGTCTATCCCGCGTGCCAATCTGCGTGAAAAATTCGGCATGGTCTTACAGGAAACATGGTTGAAAGAGGGAACTATTCGTGAAAACCTTTTGTTTGCCAACCCGGATGCGACAGAAGAAGAGATGGTGCAGGCAGCCAGAACTTCCCATGCGCATGAATTTATCAAACGTCTGCCAAATGGGTATGATACTTATATCAAGGGTGATGACGGCAGTCTTTCACAGGGAGAAAAACAGTTGCTTTGTATTGCCCGCCTGATGTTGGCACTGCCGCCTATGCTGATCTTGGATGAGGCGACATCTTCCATTGATACGCGTACGGAGATGAAGATACAGGAGGCTTTCCAGACCATGATGGAAGGCAGAACGACCTTTGTCGTAGCACACAGACTTTCCACGATCCGCGAAGCAGATGTGATCCTCTATATGCAGGACGGTAAGGTCTTAGAACAGGGAAATCATCAGGAATTGTTGGAGAAGAACGGATATTATGCGAAATTGTATCGCAGTCAGTTCGTATGCGACAAATAGATTGACTTTTTCAGGTGACGCAAGATTTACTGGTGCATATGATGTAGTATGTGCTATAATGTCTTTTATCAATGGGTAAATATAGGCGAGAGCCTTTGGAATAAATGAGTAACGAGGTGTTATATGGAACAATTCGTAATCAAGGGTGGAAATCCGATCGTAGGGGAAGTAGAGATCGGTGGTGCAAAGAATGCAGCGCTCGCAATTCTTGCAGCGTCCATTATGACGGATGAGACAGTGACCATAGATAATCTGCCGGATGTACGCGACATCAACATCATGCTGGATGCTTTGAGTGATATCGGTGCAGTGGTAGAGCGCGTAGATCGTCACACGGCGCGCATCAACGGATCAACGATCGGACAGTTGAACGTGGATTATGAATACATCAAGAAGATCCGCGCTTCCTATTATCTTTTGGGAGCCTTACTTGGAAAATACAAAAGAGCAGAAGTTGCCTTGCCGGGCGGATGTGTGATCGGCAGCCGACCGATCGATCTGCATGTCAAAGGATTTAAGGCGCTGGGCGCTGATGTGGATATCAGTTATGGCTTGATCTCCGCAAAAGCAGACCATCTGGTAGGCGGTCATATCTACATGGATAAGGTGTCTGTCGGCGCTACGATCAATGTACTTATGGCAGCAGCACTTGCTGAGGGCAAGACTGTGATCGAAAATGCCGCAAAGGAGCCACATGTCGTAGATGTTGCCAACTTCTTAAACAGCATGGGTGCCAATATCCGTGGTGCAGGTACGGATGTGATCCGTATCGTAGGTGTGGAAAAGTTGCACAAGACATCTTATTCGGTCATTCCGGATCAGATCGAGGCGGGAACCTTTATGTGTGCAGCAGCAGCGACCAAGGGTGATGTCCTGATCAAAAATGTCATTCCAAAGCATTTAGAAGCAACATCTGCCAAGTTGATCGAGGCAGGTTGTATGATCGAGGAGTTTGACGATGCTGTCCGCATCGTTGCCAATAAGGGATTGACTCATACCCAGATCACGACCCTTCCGTATCCGGGATTTCCGACGGATATGCAGCCACAGATGACGGTTGTGCTTGGTATGGCGGATGGTACGAGTACCGTTACCGAGAGCATTTTTGAAAACCGCTTCAAGTATGTGGATGAACTTTCCCGTATGGGAGCAGATATCAAGGTAGAGAGCAATATTGCCATTATCCGTGGTATTAAGGAATACACAGGTGCGCGCGTGAGTGCGCCGGATCTGCGTGCAGGTGCAGCCCTTGTGATCGCCGGGCTTGCAGCAGATGGTATTACCATTGTGGATGACATTCATTTCATCCAGCGCGGTTATGAGGATTTCGAGATCAAATTGCGCAGTCTGGGTGCACAGATCGAACGGACAAATTGTGAGAAAGAGATCCAGAAGTTCATGCTTCGAGTTTCTTAGATTTAGCGAATAAAATAAGGACGGCTATCCATGGCGCATTGCCTGCGCTCTTGATAGTCGTCCTTTTTATATTTTCCCAAGTTTTAAAGAATTGCCTTGATGAAAAGATCTTTGTTGGCAGACTGGGATAAGTCGATCAGACCGTGCTCGGCGGTGTCGACGATCGGGCGGGATAAGGTATTCTTGTTGAGATACACGACTTGTCCGGCGACACCGTCACTTAGAAGTACACGGCTGTTGTTGTAGCAGGCTGCCACACGCTGCAAAAAGGTAAAGATGACTTTGGGGTTGTACTTCTGGAAACCGTCATCTTCAAAAGCGGCAATGACCTGAAAGGCACATTTGGGAGCGCGATAAGAGCGTGCTGCTGTCATGGCATCATATACATCGGCGATTGCCACAATGGAAGCGAAGGTATCGATCTCATCGGATTCCAAACCGCGTGGGTAACCGGAGCCATCATAGCGTTCGTGGTGTTGTAAGGCTGCCAGTTTGATGCGAAGATCCAGATTGGTGTCTTTTAAGATCTTGTGTCCCAATTTGGCATGAGAGCGGATGATGTCAAATTCCTCATCCGTCAGTTTGCCTTGTTTATTTAAGATCTCAGGTGGAATCTGTGTCTTGCCGATATCATGCAAAAGCCCTGCTAAGGTCAGGGTGTTTAGATCTTCCCTGGAGAGTTGCATCCACTTGCCGATGGCTCTGGAGATCAGGGCGACATTCAAAGAATGGGCGTAGACGGAATCATCGACAGAACGCATGGTATGTATCATGTCAAAAAGTTCCAGGGAGGTCTTGGAAGCAAATAAGGATGCTGCCTCAGACAGAAGGTGGTCACATGCGCCATCAACCTGTCCTGCAATGATGAGATCAAAGTCCTCTTTTAGAGAGATCATATTGCGTGTATAAGAGGTCTGGAAAGCCTGAAACTGCGGCGTAGACTGTATACGCTGGCGATGGGATGTTGTATCAAGCGGACGGACCGGCTCGGGCAGTGTCTCCGGCTTTGCCTGTGCGGCCGGTTTTGCGGCTGGAGCCTCTGACTTTGGCTCAGCGACCTCCAGTGTGACTGCCTGCTCGCGGACATCCTGCGGAATGGAGTTCTCGTCAACCATAACGGTCTGGATCCGGTAAAAGGATAACTTGGCGATCAGTTGTGCTGTCAGACTGGTTCCGGCAGGCGCGATGGTCTGTCCTCTTTTTGTAACGATCGGCTTGGCAACGACCATGCCGGCTTGTAATCGATTTACGCTTACTTTTATCATGTTATGTTTTCCCCCACAAGTGTGTGATACTGTAAAAATGAAACAAAATTATACACACAAAATTATTATATATGTAATATCTTCCATCTGGCAATAGTTTTCTGACGATTTGCGCCGAAAGCAAAAGAAAAATGCCAAATAATGATGGGATATACAC
>CAVLBP010000020.1:0-26594 GCA_963661325.1 bacterium | reverse complement strand
GTTCTTACTATAGGATAGGGTTTCATATAAAAATATAAAATTACGATACAATTTGTTAAATTTCTGAACCAAGATAGGATTGACCGGATTGACTGATGGTATAGCCCTCGGAAAATTGGATAGGCTGATTGTCTCTCCGATATTGTAAAGGTGTCATACCATAGGCACGCTTGAAGGCGGCACTCATGTGACTCTGGGAATCAAAGCCTAAGTATGCTGCTACATCCCCGATCTTTGCCTCAGAATATTTGATGATATTGGCGGCTGCAATGAGTTTCTGCTCCAGCACATACTGATAAACCGTGATGCCCTCCGCCTTTTTAAATTCTTTTTCCAAATGCGAAAGACTAACGTCCAGTTCCTCCGCGATCTCCTGTGCCGTCAGTTTTCTGGTACGGTTTTTTGCAACGTATTCCTTGCAGCGTTCCACATAGTTCCAGCGATTGGTATGTTTTTTTCGCAAGTCATACACGGCAAGACTATAATCCCGCAAGGTTTTCTCATAGACTGACAGCATCTCCTGTATACTTTGGCACTCCATCAATTCCTGCTGGAAAGACAATTCTCTGGCAAAGGCATCAAGTTCACTGACACCGCCCCGGATCGCTGCACGACAGGCAAATCCTGCGGATGATACGATAGCATATTCCCACTGCCTGTATTCCTTTTGCGTCACAAGGCTGCCTAAGGCTACATACTCATAGAGGCTCTTTGGAATGATATCCGTCTTGCCCAGGTGCAGGCTTCCCTCCTCGATCCGGCGCAGCCACTTTAGTTCTTCCTGATAGGATGGCACCGGGATGTCGGCATCGCCTATTTGTATTGGTTGGTAGTTGTTTTTGTTTTTCATGGCTTTGATATTTATAGTAATTGATCTTGCATCATTTCAATTCCATTATAAAATACCACAAACGATAGCAAAGGTAAATGTAAGACAGATACTCCCAGAACATATGTCTCTATCCCCGAAAGTGTTCACCTCTATTTTCCTGTATCATTCTATGATTCATTATTTTTTATCTTCTTTAATTGTGCATCCAAAGCCTCTACCGCTTCCGGCGGCACTTTTGCATATTTTAAGATATGGCGTATGGTAAAACTCTTGCCAAAAGAAAGTGCCTGTGCCGGAGATAATGTCTCCATATTTGCGGATTGCCGATTGGCATCCAGCGCCTCTTTCTTTTGCTCCATCAAGCGTTCCAAAAGAGCCGCGCCCTGTGGATTTTGCATGACACGTCCTACCGTCGCATCCACCGACAAATAGGCATCCCAGTCCGCAGATACATGTTGTTTGACTTTTGCTTCTGTCATCCTGCCATCACCGAAGTCACCAAGCACCTCCCGCAGCCATCCAATCGAATCTCCTACCCAGTTCGGCACCCGCGCACTGATCTCCGTATCTAATGGTTCCACACTGGTGTCACAAGTCGAAAATCCGTGAGGTCCATAAGAATAGATATGGGACTCAAAAGATATACCATGTTCGATCAATCCCTGCATAAAATCTACAGAATTGTGTACCGGAACTACCGAATCCGTACGGCTGGCAAATAGAAAGCAGGGTGGTGTTTCCGCATCGATCTCTTCTACCAAAGATGGGGCAGATTGCAGCAATCCCTGAATGTCATCTGTTGTCAGGGCATAACCTAGGATAACAGCATTTGGACGATTTCTGGCGACCGTGGCTGCCGCCGCTGCCAGATGCCCGCCTGCGGAAAAACCGATCACGGCAATCTTATCCTCATAGACCTTCCATGCATCCGCCTGGTCTTTGATCAGTTCCATTGCCTGCTCATAATCCTCCAGTGGATGCGGCCAGGTCGCATTTTTCTTAACAGAATATTCCAGAACAAATACCTGATAACCTGCTTTCAGATAAACCATTGCCACAGGATCCATTTCACGTCGGGAGCACATCATATAGCCCCCGCCCGGCAAGACAAGCACAGCCGGTCTTTTGACGACATTCTGAAATTCTCCTTCTACTTCCTGGAGATAGCAGGTCAGACTGACCTGCCGCTCCTCATTTAATGTAATGCTTTGCGTGATCATATTTTACTCCATTGCATCTGCCTTGGCTTTTCTTTCTGCCAAAGTCTTTTGTACCTCTACCATTGCTTCTTTATCCAGACTATAGAATTTCATAGCCACTACATTGCACAACCATCCAAGAATCGGTAATCCAAATGTCAGGAACATACACATCCAGAAGATTGGCCAGGTTGCCTTGTCTCCCATCTGCGGGATGGTCGTTGTATAACCGACAAGTGCAATACATGCTGCTGCGATCGCAGAAGAAAAAGAACTTACGATCTTATCAATAAAGGAATAAATTCCTGCCAGGATTGCCGGCATATAATTACCGCTTCTGGCATATTCCTGATCTACAATGTCACCACGCATGGCTGAGGTTGCTGTCGTAAGTACCATCATGGATCCCTGCTTGAAAAGCTGCAAGATAGCATAAATAATCAATGGCAGGCCCATGACACCGATCTTAGCCATACCGGTCGGTCCACCGATCATAAAGCAGTACACCATGATTGCAGCCGAAACGGCTATGCTGATCCATGACCATACGACCGTTGCTTTTTTTGCTCCCCATTTGGCGATCAAAATACCACCACCAAAAGCGAATACAAGGCCTACCACCTGTGTAAAGTTTCCAACCATGGTAGATGCCGCATAACTGCCGATCAAAACACCGGAAAGCAGTGTATAGATAACGGACTGATTTCCAATATTCTGCGCAAATTTGTCTGATATTCCGGCAATGATGAACATCTGTGCATTGCGGTTATCTTTAATCACTGCCCACATATCTTTGATGGACATCTTCTCATCTTTTTTGCTGCCATCCTTATTTAATACTTCAAAAGTCTCCTTGACATCCACACGACGCACACCAATACAGGTCATGATCAGAAAAACTCCGGTTACCAGCATATAAACTAAAACCATCTCTCCCAGACTTCCGGTATTGTACTGATTGTCATATTTCGGAAGGATGACAAATGTCTGTAGGTTGGTAAAGATCAGTGGCACGCAGTAACAAAATGCTGTCGCTACCGCACCGACAAGTGGGCGCTGTGTCGGATCATTGGTAATAACAATGCCGACCATACCGCCTGCCGTACCAACGGTCGTATAACCCAAACGGAAAATATTATAGGCTAATAAGAACATCAAAATACCTGCCATACCGGTAAAATGTCCTGCCGCCCATTTATAAAGCGTCATAGCCCCCAGTCCACACATAAGCCAGCCTGCGATCAGATAAATGCGGATCTTTCCGTGCTTTGGATTGGTTGCTTCGATCAACGCTGCTACCAATGCATCTGTTGCTGCATCAATAAAACTGCATACGGTAAGTAACAGACCTGCTGTTGCTACCGCAATGCCAAATCCGGTCGTCGCGATCATACTGGCATAACCGACCAATAGATAAAAACCTGTCTGTACACCATTGGTCGCTACACCAAATACAATCTCCCACACCTTTGCTTTTCGATAGTTTACACCGTCTCGCTCATTGGTGTGGAACAGATCACCCTTTTTCGCTTCTTTCGCCATAACAAAACCCTCCTGTTTTCTTTCGTCTACTTGCTGTATCTTTCGATAAATGCAATATCACGTTTCATTGCCTCAGCGCCTTCCGGTGTCACTGATCCCATATCCGGGAAAGAATGCAGATTCAATACCCACTCATCATACTCGACTTCCACACCAGCATTTTTTGCCCTGTGATACAAAAGAACCGAATCATCATACAGGATTTCCTGCGTTGCTACCGCAATACGCATTGGCGGGAAATTCTCATAATCTCCATAAATTGGGGAGATATCCGGATTGGTAGGTTCTGCACCCGGGAAGTAGAACTCTTTTGCCTCAAGATCCAGATCATAAGACAGGTTACAATCTAAAGCGTCGTTATTTCTACGGCTTGGTAACCAACTGGAAAGATCTGTTCCCGGGCTATGTACAAACACTGCTTCCGGCATTTTAATGCCTTTTGCCTTGGCACGAAGTGTAACGACAAGGGCTAATGTGCCTCCGGCACTTCCTCCGGCAACAAAGATCTTCTTATCCGGATTTTCTTTGGCGATCTTCTCATAAAAGGCAAAGGCATCATCCGGTGCTGCCGGGAAGGTATATTCCGGCGACAGACGATAGTCCGGGCTATATGCCTTCCTCTGTGCCATCTTGGAAAGTTCAGCCACGTATGGACGTGAAGATCTGGCACTTCCGGAATTGAAACCGCCACCATGGATGTAAAGGATGATATCGTCATTTACCATCTCATCCGGTGTGTACTCCTCAAAGTGCATACCATCTTCTTCCTTTTCTTCTACAAGGACTCCCTGTGTGATCGGCATCATGGCATACATTTTTTCCATGCTCTCACGATGCTGGATCAATCCCTCTGCTGTTGTTTTCTGCGGATGTTCCAAACGTGCCATTTTCCCTTTCATGGTACGTTCAATAATCTCCTGCATATGTTGACTTAACATAATAAAAACCACCTTTCTTTTCTTTGGATGATCTTATCATACGCTCTTCGTCTATTTTGTTTTTAGTTTTTGTGGTTTTCTTTTAGATATTGTGTTATAATTTTCCTATGAAAAATACAAACTTGACCGATCAGATCTTATTCCAAACCGAACAGGAAAATGACTTCCGCCAGCAGACGACCATGATGCAGATGCAGTTCATGCAGATGCTGAGCGGACAGAATGTCAATAATCTGCCCGATCTCGCCAGTTCCGAGATCGTACAGGCATTTACCCCTTATATTGCAGGAGATGTTGAGGTTTTAAAATTACATATCGCCGTCCATATTTCCGACTGCATCCGTATTGCTGAGGATGAAGGTGCTCCCGGCACCCTGATGGAAAACCTGAAAAAAGATGCCTTTTCCGACATTGCTAAGGCATCCTCTGTAGAAGAACTTTCCGAAATTTCTTTTACCCTTGTCCGCAATATTATGTGGTCTTATCGAAAGTATTCTATCCATGATTATTCCTACAATATCAAAAGAGCCGTCGACCACATCCATGCCTGTGTCTTTAAACCACTTCGCGCAGCGGATGTAGCAGAGGCTCTTTCCTTGGAGCGTACCGCACTTTCTAAGACCTTTCACAAGGAAGTCGGCATGACCATGACCGACTATATCAATACATTAAAAATAGACACAGCCGCTAACCTCATCAAACGACAGGCTTTCTCTTTGACAGAGATTGCCGATATGCTTGGTTTTAGCAGTTATGCCTATTTTTGCAGTGTCTTTAAAAAGTATAAAAATTGTGCGCCTTCTCAATACTGACGCCGGGGCTTGTCTTTATTTCGTAAAACTAAACTCCAGGAAGTCTACCTCTCCACTCCCCTCATAGATCAAGTAAAATTCCTGCACGCTATGACTTTCTATGCTCGTTGCTGTCTCACGCCACAGATCATGGTCTTTTTCCTTTGCAGGAAGAACCGGCAATTCTCCTAAGATATCTTCTCTCGTTTTCACGATAAATTTTCCCTCAGCCTGACCACGATAAGTAACTTTCAGAGTGCATACACCGTCAAAAAGAAAATACTTATAGCCGATCATCGTCCGGTCACTGATCTCTGCAATATAAGAGGTTTCGCCCTTATGAGTGATATTTGGAAGTGGCTCTTCCAAGGTCGTGGAAGTACAGTGTGGCATATGCCCATTGGTCAGCAGACAGGCAATGACAGACGGATATGTGCCCTCCGCTATAAAAGGCTCTTTTCTAAGTCCCATAGAACTACAAGACACCTGGGCGATGCTTCCGTCCTCCGCTATAGTAATGGGTTCTGCACACGCCTGTCGGCTAAAGGTAGACTTGTGGGTCTGCCTGTGATAAAAGATGTACCACTGTCCGTCAATACACTCCAGACTGCCGTGATTATTGGCTGTCATATTGGTACGTTCCTCCGGCTTACGCCCTTCATATCCCACATCTCCGTTGGAAATGATCACGCCACCATAGGTAAAATCCCGATCCGGGTATTTACTGGTCGCATAGCATAGTTCATTGCTGTTTTCCGAAGAGTAAATAAAATAATACCTGTCTCCGATCTTTCGCATGGAAGAAGCCTCATAAAAAGCATGTCCCTGAAAGCCGCTTTCTTTCGTCGCGTCAAACTGTCCCGGCAGGATACGCTTGACCTGTCCACGCACCGTCAACATATCATCTTCCAGTTCTATGGCATTTGCCCCCATCAAAGGATAAGCCAGTTTCTCTACATCCTTTTTCTCGCGATGAAAGAGCATTTGATAGACCTTCAGCAGCATATCCTTTGGATCCATTGCCTGCATAGCCTGACGACGTCTTGCATCTTCTGCCCCTACCGCCTCCTTCGCCCCACTGCCCTGATTGTGAGCGTCTCTTGAAACCATGGAAAGCGACCAGCCACAGTACAAACGGATGGTTCCTTCATCATTTATGACCGCCGGATCGCTCATCAGGTACTCATAATGCACCGAACCATCTGCATTTCTTACGTCTCCGTAATACTCATATTTGCCATCCGGTCTGTCACTGACTGCTACACCGATACGATCATGAAACCCTGCCGGACTGCCCGAACAGACCAGATTGTAATACAGATAAAATCTGCCGTCATTTCCCTGCACCACATCGGGCGCATACAGATCATTGGTCTCGCCTTCCATATAGCCCGGATCCTGCTTCGCCTCATACAAGACGCCTGCGCACTCCCAATCTGTCGGATCCGAAAGGGCTGCCGACCAGCCGATATAGTCACCTCCGGCACAGTAACGGCTTCCGCCTTCCATATCATGGGAGCCGAACAAATAAAGACGATCTCCAAATATATGCGGTTCTCCGTCCGGAATACATTCGTGAAATGGCAGAAGCGGATTACATCCGCCTGCCACAGTATCTTTTCTCATATTAACCTACCTCAACTTCTGCGACAGCCTCTCCAAGACCGTCTGCCTTTACTAAAATCTTAGCATTTCCTGCTTCTACGCCACTGCGAAGGATGATCTGCCATCTGCCTTCAAAGGAAGTAAATTCTCCTTTGGTATAGTTTTCCTCGGTCTGACCTCTGCCTGTGCCAAAGCCTGCCAAACTTGCAGCCCCTTCCACGGATACCTGACCTAAGACATCCTGTGCGGTTGGCACCCACTTGCCATCGGCATCTACGATCTCAACGATACCATAAGCAAGGCTCTTTCCGTCTGCATCGATCTTATCTTTTTCCATGCGGATACGAAGTCCTGCCGGTTTTCCTAAGGTCTTGACCTCGTCGCGTGATACCTCAACACCATCTGTGTAGGAAACCGCCGTAAGCAGACCCTTTTCAAACGGCGCCTGGAATTCTGCCTTGAAATGATGGTCGGCTCCGGCAGGCTTTTTGCCAAGGCTTCTGCCGTTTAAGAGCAATTCCACTTCTTCTGCACGGCTATAAACCTCCACTGCAACTAGTGCATTTTCCTGGCAATCCCACGACCAGTGATTGCCACCTTCTGCCCAGCCATAGCGACCAACGAGGGCAACTTTTCCATTATTGGCAGGATCGTGGGTAAAGATATAAGTATCATCAGATCCCCAGATGATCTGATGGTATCTTCCCTGTGCTCTGACATTACCGCACAGGTCAAAATCGCCCGCCTGCGCCAGACGCCACGGATAACCTGCATAATTGAGCATTCTTGACATCTGTGGCACTTCTTCCTTCCCACAATAAATACTCTTGCCAATACCGGCTTCCCCGATATAGTCCATACTGGTCCAGAGGAAATCCCCGATCACATAAGGCAGACGCTTGACATCTGACCAGTAGTCTTCAAACTGTCCCGGTTTGCTCTCCGTACACAGGATGACACGATCCGGGAAAAGTTCATGGCTTGGCTCATAATGATAGTTGAGATAATTGTAGCCGACAACGTCCCAGTCTTTGACAAAGGGTGCCGTATATTCCATCCAGAGTTTCTTGCCGTAAGAATTGTCAATATTGATCATGGCTCCGCCCTGCGGCATTTCCTTCTGAAAGGTCTCCCAGAATTTTACATTGTCCTGATTATCCAGACCCTTGAAGAAAGAACAAAGAGCCCCACTGACAAGTCTGGTACTATCCATTTCTCTGACCTTTTGTGCCAGCATCTCAGATACCCGATATCCATCTGCCATATTGCCCTGCTCGGTCAGTTCGTTTCCGATCGACCAGAAAAGAATAGACGGATGGTTGCGGTCGCGGCGGATCATGTTCTCCATCTCTTTCACACCATCTTCCGCAAAATGATTGCTGAAATCAAAAGAATCTTTTGGCAGATTCCATACGTCAAAAGCCTCATCAAAGACGATCATGCCGAGTTCGTCGCAGATATCCAAAATGGCTTCCGACTGCGGGTTGTGTGCCAGACGCAGGGCATTATAGCCATTGTCCTTGTGCAGTTTTGCCTTGCGATACTCTGCATCATAAAAACTCTTGGCACCAAGGATACCATTGTCATGGTGAATACATCCACCCTTTAACTTTATAGACTTGCCATTTAAAAGCAGACCATTTTTCGCATCGGCTGTGACGGTGCGCACACCAAAACTTGTCGCAATGGCATCATCATAAACCTCTTGCGCCATCAGTTCTTCCCGATTATCCATGGACATATGGGCATTTCCAGTTGATGTAAGTTTCAACTGTGCCGTCACGAGATATAAATTTGGATTTTCGATATCCCACAGATCTGCATTTTCAATGACAAATGCCTGTGGTACAACCTGTCTGCTTCCCGCGGCAAGGCTGATTTTCTGGTAACGCGTAGCCACCACTTCCTTGGTATCTTTCTTTGCCACGGTCAGTCTTAAAAAGCCTTCGGCATCCCCGGTCGCCTTTGCCAGATCGTTTACCACGGTGATCTCTGCCTTGCAAAAAGCATCGCCGTTTGTCATGTGATCCGTATAGACATAAAGTCCGTCATGCGCGATATGAAAAGCCGGTGCGCTCAAAAGGTTGACACCGCGGTAAAGTCCTGCCCCGGAATACCAGCGTCCGTTAGGATCATCATCCGTATGCACGATGACCTGAATCTCATTATCTCCGACCTGCAAAAATTTCCGGATATCCAAAGTGAACGGCGTATAACCATAGACATGGCTTCCCACCGGATTGCCATTGATCAGAACTCTGGTCTTGCCAAAGCATCCTTCAAAATGCAAAAGCATGGTATCCGCCAGATCTTCCTCTGTAAGGGTCAGTGTCTTAAGATACGTTCCGGCACTGCCCTTGTAATAACCGCTTTCGGCTTTTGCGGCTGCATCCGGTGTCACATCCGTTTCCACCATAAAATCATGCGGCAGATCCACCGGTCTGGTCTGATTTGGCATCATAGGAATGTTGGATTTCTCCCCATTCATAAAGAGCCAGTTTAAATTCAGATTTGTTTTTTTCATCGTAATATTCCTCCCAATACCTGTTTTCTTACATCCTATATTACGTCGCGCCTTCTTTTCCTTTAAGGCTAAAATTTGCTTTTTCTATCATAAATTAGTAAAATACAGATAATTAGCAGGAAATACTTGATTTTTCACTTTGGAGGTAAAAAAGCATGGACTTTGGATATTTGCTCACAGTCATACCCAACTTATTCATGGTAAGTTTTGACACAAGAAAAAATCTGATCTATTCCAACACAGAGATGGCAGAAATTTTTTCTAATTTTTTTACGACCTCAGATTATCTGGATCTTGTTTATACCTATGCCCAGGATGCATCCGAACCCTATATCATCAGCAACTACATGGGGCTGATCTGGGAAGTGGTTCTGGAAAAAAAGGATGATATCCTGCAAAAGGTTCACGTCCTTGGTCCCATCTTTTACACACCATTTTCTGAGGATAATATGGAGCGCATCTTACGCTCATATGAAGAACATGGATTGAATATGAAAAACAAGCATGGATTGCTCAAACAGATGCAGGATCTGCCTGTCATGAGTTACACGCAGTTTGCCCACTATGCCATGATGCTGCATCTTGCCTGTAACCACAAGAAGGTTGCTCTGGAAGATTTTCGTTCCCTTGGCGACCGACTGCCCGAGGTTCCCAGTGATCCCAGCGATCCTGCCTTTATCCATGCCTATCCAAACGAGAGTTCCGCGGATGATACCGTTTACGACCGCGTCTTTGAAAGTGAAAATTATTTTTTGAAAGAAGTTGCATCCGGGAATGCCTCCTGTCTGGGAGAGGATATCAAAAACGCAACCAAAAAAGGAAGCCTTATCCTCATGCCGACCATGTGCGCCTATATTGACGAGCCGATCCGTATGCGAAAGGATACCCTGCTCATTTTTAATGCACTGGAATGCCGTACGGCGATCGACGCAGGTCTGCTTCCGTCTACGGCTTACCGCATGCAGGATCATTTCATCGAAAGTATCGAACGGCTGCACTCCCCACTGGGACTCAATGATCTGCAAAAAGAGATCCATACCGCCTACTGTAATCTTGTGGCAAAAGTCAAAAACGATGCCGGTCATTATAGTCTTCCCATCCGCCGCTGTATGACCTTTTTATCGGGGCATCCGACAGAAACCTTTTCATCGGAAAAATTAGCGGACCTTTCGGGTTACACGCCTTATTACCTTTCCCGGCGTTTTAAGCAGGAAGTCGGCATGACACCGAAAGAGTATTTCCGCAAGGTCAAGATAGACTATGCCGCCTATCTGCTGTCTGCGACCAATGACAATATCAGCGATATTTCCGAAGCACTGCACTATTGCTCTCATACACACTTTTCTGAAGATTTTAAGATGATCATGGGATGCACGCCGACAGAATATCGACGGCGGAATGAAAAACACGACGTATGATTTGTGCAGGCAACAGGGCGCAAGACGTCCGGTGGACGTCTGTTCTGCGCCGACCGAAGCGGAGCGGAGATGGAACCTCAGGTTCACATCCCCGCTCTGCTTTATGCAAAAAGACCCAGACATTCATGTCTGAGTCTTTTTGTATCGTAGTACGGGCAACAGGACTTGAACCTGCACGGTCTCCCACTAGAACCTAAATCTAGCGCGTCTGCCAATTTCGCCATGCCCGCATACGTAACTGCGTTTCCGCAGTTACTAAAGTAGATTATCACATTATATGCTTAATTTCAAGAAAAATTCTATTTACCATACACCGTCGTATCGGTCAATTTTCCTACAACCAGAAAACGTCTGTCACTCTGACTTCCGATGCAGGTTGACAGCACCAGTAACTTGTCCTCGGCACTCACGTCCACGCCCTCTCTGACATGGGTGATACTGCTCCCCTCATCTGCACATTGGCTTAAAGAATCCAAAAACGCCTGCACACCGTCCGCAGACTTGACATCAAAAAGTGATGGCAGATACCTGTCATTGTAGTTGTAAACACCGAAGATCTCGTAGGTATATAAGGCATCCGGCGTTTCAAAGGTCATAGTCTGATTCTGTTCAAAAAATGCAGCATCATCAAAGAGATGGAGCGATCCAAACATGGTGTCAGCCCTCATATCGTGTCCATAGAGGATCGTAATGCCGTCTGTCATATCCTTGCTATTGCAGGCATTGCTGTAAATGGCTCCGGCTATTGTCTCCACATGGTTCATGTCATGGCTCAGATAATAATTATCTTCTTCTGTCTGCAAGACCGGATAATCCACGATGGTATTCGCCACGTTGATCCAGCCGTACACATCCGCATTTTGCTCCTGCAAAGATGCAAAATCATGGCTAGGCGATGCCACCGCTACCGGTTCCTCCGTCTTTTCCTGTTTCTGCCGCATCTTGGCATATTCTGCCTCTGCCAGGTCATTTTGATGCTGCTGATAAATATATATTCCCAGACAAAGGGCTGCCGCCAGTACGATCACCGCACTGATCCATCGACCTAACCGCACATACCTGCCCTGATCACTTTTGTTTTTTTTCATCTTTTCTGCTCTCCTCTATCAGTGATTACCTTCTATTATGATGGTAAGAGACAGATTTTGCAAGTAAAGACCGAGACACGTCCAATTTCTTTTGTTAAAATCTCTTCTCCATAACTGCGATCTCCACCTGACTGCCACTGACCGGAACCAGCAGATGATGTCCGCTCGTCTCTGCGTCTACAGCCTTCCATGTGCCGTTCTTTTTTTCCAGAACGCTATATTTTTTATCCGGGTCTTCCATATGGATCCGGACCACATGCTTTTTCACACCGTCATCCGGTAAGGTGATGGCATATTCTGCCACCAGATCTTTATAACGGATGCCGGATAAAATACCGCCTGCCTCTTTTGCAAGAGCCTTTGCATTAGATCCATCTGCCTTACACAGATTTTCTACATAAAGCGTATCGCTGTCTTTGAACTGTCCTTCTACCATAAGCACCGGTCTGCCATCAGCATCCCTGGCACTGCTCTCTAAAAGTGTGTCATATGCCACATACTTTCCACTGATCACGGTAAGTCCCTGCACGCTTACATCTTCCTGATCCCAAACTACATAGTAGCCCGGCTGATCTTCGACCGTCGGATAGTCGGCTGCTTTGATCTGGTCTCCGTAGACAGCGTTTCTTGTATCCACGACGATCTGATCCTTATTTTCCGCATCCGTATCCTGGGCATTTTCCAGACGGTCATCCAGACGGAATAGGACGGTAAAGTTGGTATAGAAATCTCCATCTCCTGTCAAAAATCTGAGTTGGTCATAGGAGATCTCCTCCGCAATTCCTGCATAATCAATACGATCAATGCCGGATAAGACATCCGAAACATAGTAGCAATTTGCTATCTCTGTCAGATCATCCACATCACCTGCAATGGCTGCTGCATAACGTTCATGGCTGACGATCGTTACCATACTGCTACAATTTGTAATAGCATCGGATGTAACACCCGCAATACCGCCAACATAATCCCTGCCTGCCAAGATGGATTTGGACTGACTGTTTCGGATTCCGGATAAAGCATAGCCGCATACCCCGCCGACATAATCGCCGGTCGTACTATGGACGATGCCGCTGCCCTGACAGCCCGTGATGATACCAATATCCATACGCCCCACCACAGAGCCTACACAATTCTTTTTGCCTACAACTTCTGCATCATTCGTGCAGTTTTCTACAATGACCTTGGTCTGATAAGTGATATTGAAGTTATTTTCTCTTGCCTCGTCCAGATCATCTTCCGGGTCATCCGCATACTCGATCGCCATGGTTCCCACCACGCCGCCGGTATTGACATCGCCCTCGACCAGTCCGTGGTTGGTGCATCCTGTGATCTTTCCCTGAATGGTACTTGCGATCTCCTCATCGGATGCATCCACATAGATATCATCAATATCAAAATCCTGCATATCGGAAAGGGCATCAATGAATAGATCCATAAGGACGCTGAACTGGTCACTGACACTGTTCATATCATCAATGAGTTTGTCACTTTCCCCTGACATTTCTTTATTTAAAAGAGATAACTGATCGGAAATGCCACGCAGGGCACCATGCAGGCGGTCTGTCTCCGCATCAAAATCATCATCAAACTGCTTGATGGATACCTCATCCTCCGCATTGACATCATTGATAACACCGTCTGCTTCCTCTGTCGCATCTGACATCATAGATGAAGCATCCTTCAACGAATCGATCGCTGTTTCCAGACGGTCGTCCTGTACGGCATCTGCCAAAATATTTAAGGCATCCTCCAGTTTGCTCAACTCGTCTGCTAAAGCCTGCCAGTCATCATCTGTCCAGTTGGCAATATTGCCCCAATCCAGATCATCTAAGGCATAGGTCTGTACCAGCGCATTTGCACTTGTCTGCACTTGAGCCAGTGCCTGCGTCGCATCATCGGCTTCCTGTAGATCACCGATCTGATCCCTGTAGTCCTTGTACCAGTCTTCCAGGGTATCGCCGGCATCTTCCATCTTATGAGAGGCGTCCGATACCTTGCTGGTCACATTTTTCATACGACGGATGTAGGACTTGGTCTTTGCCGAGGTGTCATTGATCGTATCCGTATTGGTCGTCACGTTATCATCTACCTGATCGTAGATCTTATCTGCACTGTCGGTTGCCACATCCACATAAGAGGACACCTGATCCAGACGGTTAGATACTGTCTTTGATGCATGATCTGCATCCTGTGTGGTCTGTTTCATCAGTGACTGTAATTTTTTCAGAGCACTTCGCATATTTGCGATCGTGTCCTCACCATAGATGATCGTCACATCCGGCACTGCCTGTCCTACGATACCGCCGACATCTTTTCGTCCCTGGATGTTTCCCGTGTTCTGACAGTTTCCCACATATCCGCACTGACGGCCTGCGATACCGCCAACGTTATAACCCACATGGGCATATCCGATCAGCCCTGCATTGCTGCATTCCGTGATGATGCCGGTAGAGTATCCGCAGATACCTCCGGTATCACTGGTGGACGGCACCATATCTTCCAGATTTTCATCCTTCCAGATCTTATAAAATGTTTCCTCTACAGAGGACAACTGGGCACTTTCATCGGAAACGGAAATATTGACTGCCGCCTGATTGCTGCAACGGTAAATGGTGCCCTGGTTATAACCGGTAATACCACCGGTCTTGTTTTCTCCGGCGATCACGCCGACTGCCGTACAGTCGATGATCTGTCCCTTGGTATCATTGTTTCCTGCAATACCACCGACATTTTTATCCCCGGAGACAATGCCCATAAAAGAGCATCCAATGATCGTTCCACGGTTGGTTCCCACAATACCGCCGACATTCTCCTGTCCGTCATCCGCCATGATCTCCACAGAAACAGACAGATCTGAGATCACCGCTGTCTCTCCGGTCTGGCTAAAGAGTGCCAGATCGGATTCTTCCCTGCGGATACCTTCGCCCGTGATCTCATGTCCGTTTCCTTCAAAATTTCCTGCAAAATAAGGAATGACTTTTGCATCCTTAGACAGAGTCAGATCCTTTTTCAGTTGCACGGTCAGCCCCTGCGAATAGGTATTGCTCTTACATTTTTTTGCCAGAGCATTCCAGTCTGTCTCCGTCTTGATGGTAACGACATTGCCCGATGAAGCAGACTCTTCTGCAAATGCCGTCAGATCCATACCGGTTACTGTAAGTGCTGCAATTAAAAGAAGGGAAAGTATTCTAGTTCTCTTTTTCATCTGCTCCATCTCCTTTCTCATTTGATCCTGTATTCTCCTGTCCCGGATCCTTATTTTCTGACTTGTCCTCCAAGGCTTCCTGTCTGCCTTCTGTAGCATCGCCACGCACCAGATTGACATTGACACTGCCATCCACATAGGCATGCACGATACCATGGATATGTCCGCTGATCTCTCCGGTCACCAGTCCGTCAATCCTGGTCATGCCCTCGCGCGTCGTCCTGCGCACCGGCGTATTCACAGAAAATGCTGTCGCATCAATGATCTTTTCACCAAAGAGCAGCAACTGCGGTAAGATGAACAATACGGTAATGATAGAAATAATGGTTCCGCGTCCAAGGTTCTGACCGATACCAACGATGGCACATTCCGATGTCATCATACCGATCAAAATGCCGGCACAGGATAACATAGTACCCGAGGTAATAATGGTCGGGAATGCGAAGTTCAGGGTTTCGATCATTGCCTGCTTTTTGGTCATCTTGTCTTTAAGTTCCATAAAGCGGCTCGATATAACAATGGCGTAGTCGATATTGGCACCCATCTGGATAGAACTTACCACCAGATAACTCATAAAGAATACATCGCTATGCGTTAAGGTCGGTACACTGAAGTTGAACCAGATACATCCCTGGATCACAAGGATCAGAAGGATCGGCATACCAACTGACTGGAAGGTAAATAAAAGTACGATCAAAACGACCACGATAGATACTACGGAAACCACCACATTATCTACAGTAAAACTGGTCTTGAAGTCCTGCTCACTGGTGGAATCGCCTGCCAGATAAATATTTCCCTCCGGATAATACTTCTCCGCGATCTCATAGATCTTATCCAGGAAATTGTATGTCTCATCACCACCAACCGGCAGCGTCAGATAGATCAATACACGATTATAATCATCACCAATGAGCTGATTTTGTGCTGCGGAGATCGCCGTGTGTGCATCCTCCAGTGTCTGCATCTGGTCATCATCCAAAGTCACATAGCCTTCCTGCACTTCGTCATACATAAAGTTAAACATATCGATGAGCGGCACCTTATAGGACTCAATGCCTCCAACGATCTTTCCATACTGTTCCCCATCTGCTGCATATGCCGCATAAACAAGTTCCGCCATCTCATAATCCACATCCATGAGTTCGGCGAACTGGCGAGGTGTCAGTTTATCTGCCAGACAATAATCATCCATGGCTTCAATATTGGAAATTCCCATGGTCGAATCCACTTCGCTATAGGATTCCAGTTCTGCTAACATCTTCTTTTCTGTCTGGTAACTTCCCTTTGGCACGGTGAGTGCTACCATATTCTGACTGCCAAATCCATCCT
Organism: bacterium; assembly: GCA_963661325.1. GTDB lineage: Bacteria > Bacillota > Clostridia > Lachnospirales > Lachnospiraceae > Pararoseburia. Next base: position 10,117 of record CAVLBP010000020.1, on the reverse strand, counting down.
CGATCTTATTCTCCGCGATCTGCTCACTGTTCAACTGCGGTGTTGTCAGGGTTGTATAGCCATATACATAAGAACATTTCTGGGAAAGTACAAAAGCAACAACGACCAGCACTCCAAAAATGATCGGTATGATATGTCTTGTCTTGTAGGCAAATATTCCAACAAAGTTGATCTTCGGAATAAATTTTCTATGCTTTGTCCGGTCGATCAGTTTACCAAAGATCATGATCAGTCCCGGCATTAAGAGGAATACAGAAAGCAGACTGCATAAAACTGCCTTGATCAGACAGATCCCCATATCCGGACCGATCTTAAACTGCATGAACATCATGGCTGCCAGACCACCGACTGTCGTCAGACTGGAAGCCGTGATCTCCGGTATCGCCTTGGAAAGCGCCACAACAGCGGCATCATGAATGGAAAGTTCTTCGTGTTCCTCCTTGTAACGGTTCATATAGATGACCGCGTAATCGACCGCTAACGCCAACTGTAGGGCACTGGTCACGGAGTTGGACACAAAGGAAATGGTTCCAAAAAGAAAGTTGGTTCCGGTGTTGATCACAGATGCTGCCAAAAAAGTCATGATAAGGACCGGTACCTCCGCATAAGAGGTCGAGGTCAAGGTCAAGACGATCACGACGATAATGGCGATAATGACAATGATACGGCTCATCTCATCTGCAATGATCTCAGACAGGGTATCTCCCAGATCCGTTGTCACATAGACATCATAGGCACTCAGGGATTCTTTTAAAGTGTCCAGGGCTTTCAGACTCCTGTCATCATCCTCACTGTATGCAAAGGTCACATCATAAAGAGCCGCACCGTCTGCGTAATGTTCCTTGGTATCATCAAAGGTGATCATCATGACACCCTTTTGTTCCAAGAGATCATCCGCCAGCGCATCAGCTTCTTCATAGGTCACACCATCTACCATGACACGGGCTGTTCCATAGGTCGTAAACTGATCTGCCATGACATCTAATGCCTGCTTTGTCTTAGAATCATCCGGCAAATAAGCACTCAGACTATTCTCTACATTGACCCAATTCTTTGAAAAATAGGAAAAGATAATTATCATGATAAATAAAAGAAAAATCAGGTTTCTCTTGTCTACAATAATGTTTGCTATTTTTAGCATGGCATTTTTTTCTTTCTTCTCCATGTCCACCTCTCCTCAGACTCATCTTTTACGAATTACACTACTTCTTCCACGTTTCCTTTGATCTCCATCGGCTTGTGATGTGGAGCATCTGCACTACCCTTCACACTGCCGTCCTCGGCGATCTCAGCCGTACCTGTTACATCTAAAACGCCAAATGGCAACTTTGGATGGGCACTGAAGGTAACGGTATTTCCGTCTGCCTTTCCCTCCGTGATCTCTGCCTTGATCCCCATGATGCGGAGATCTCCGGTCAGGCTCATGTCATCCTGACATGCCACATTGACCTCTACCTTTGCCCAACCGATCGGGGACTTGATCTGTGCGTCTACCTTATAATTCTTTCCTGCTTCTAAAACCATTGTTTCTTCCTCCTATTTCAATAATGCTTTTCCATTTTCTTCAAAGATCAGTTTCTTCTGCTCATCCGTCCATTTTTCGGAATCCTCCAGTGCTGTCGTCTGACCGATGCAAGCCATAATGTCCGTATATGGTGTGTCCGATCCGTAGACCAAATGAGAGATGTCAATATTGCGCAGCAGCATCTCGACCTGCTTTTGTTCTGCAAAACCTGCCACGTCAAAATATACATGGGAAAGATCCGCCATCATATCCACACGCTTATCCTGATCCATAAACCGCAGCATCAGGGCAAAACTTTCAAAACGGTCTGCCAGGATGGAAAGAAATGCACCGGCGTGTGGCAGAACCCATTTGATCTTTGGATATTTCACGAAAGTATCTTTCATCACCATATTGGTAAAGGTTCTGGTCGTCTCAAAGAAATATTCCATGGCTGGGATCGGCAGTCCCTGACATACATCCGGGATCACATAAGCCGGTTCTGTCGGATGCATGATGACCAGTGCCTCGCGTTCATTTAAGACCTCCATCAAAGGATCTAACTTTTCATCTCCCAGATAAGTACCGCCATAGTTTGTCATAAGACCAATACCCTTGGCACCCAGATCATCCAGACAGCGCTTTGCTTCCTCTACGCTGCTTTCTATATAAGGAAGTGGCAGGGTTCCCATGAATCCCAGTTTATCCGGATAGTCTTTTGCGATCTGGCTTCCCTCATCATTGATCCGCTTGACATAATCTAAGGTCTTTGCCTCATCCTCTGTATAAAGGCTCGGTGAGGACAGGGTCAGAAGTGCATAAGAAATACCAAGGCACTCCATATCCTCAAACTGATCTTCTATTGACCAGTCCGGTGTCGGAAAACCATCCGGTGTCGGGTTTCCCTGTTCTTCTAAAAATTCATAATAAGATTTCGGCAGATAATGTGCCTGAAAGTCAATCTTTTGTGTGTACTTCATCTGAACTACCTCTTTTTCATTTTTTTACTTTTGAAAGTTATTTGACATATGTACATTACATTTGTTATTATAAGCATACAGATAATGAATACAACGTACATTTTCTGTCATATGTCAGATAATTGACATATTTCAAAAATTAACCAATTATTTTATATTGCGTAAAATTTTATCCACTAATTTATATAGAAAAGAGGCTTTTGCTATGGAGAAAAAAAAGGATCTGCGTATCATCAAAACGACTTTGGCATTGCAAGACAGTTTTATGTCACTGCTAAAAGAAAAAACATTTGAGGAGATCACGGTCGGTGAGATCTGCGACCGGGCTATGGTGCGGCGTGCCACATTTTACAATCATTATGCCGACAAATATGATTTTCTGGCAGAATTTATGCGCCAGAAATCAGCAATGTTCCAGAAAGAACTGACCGAACATCATCAGGCGGAGAATATCGTTGATCTGAGTACCAACATGTTCTTAAAGTTTATTACTTTTATAGAAGATCAACATTTTTCACAGAATATTGTTTCCAGCCATCTGTTTTCTACCCTCATGCCTATGCTGACCGAGGAGATCCAGTCCAATCTGGAGGGCAGTCTGGCTGCTTTTGAAGAAAAAAACGGTGCACTGCCCGTGCACCGTTACGTCATATCCAATTATTGTGCCGGCGGAATCATCCAACTTTCTAAGTCCTGGTTCCTGCATCCGGAAGCCATGACAAAAGAAGAACTTCTGGACGAGTACAATAAATTGATTGCTATGTTTTTTACTTCAGTTTCTCTAGAATAGTCTTTGCCTCAGTAAGATAATCATTCTCTACAGCAAAGATCTGTCCGGCATCGGCTGCCTTGGCAAATTTCTGATCCATCGGGAGTTTGCCGAGAACAGAAATGCCTAATTCTTTTGCCACATCCTCGATGTGACTGTCACCATAGATATGGATCTCTTCATCACAATTCGGACATTTCACATAAGAATAATTCTCTACCACACCCAGTACCGGCACATCCATCATGCCTGCCATATTGAAGGCTTTCTTGACGATCATCTGTACCAGTTCCTGTGGAGAAGTCACAATGACAATACCATCCACCGGAAGTGACTGGAATACCGTAAGCGGAACGTCACCGGTTCCGGGCGGCATATCTACAAAAAGATAATCTACATCGCCCCACTGGACATCTGTCCAGAACTGCTTGACCGCTCCTGCAATGACAGGTCCACGCCAGATGACCGGCTGCTCCTCGTCCTCTAAAAGTAAGTTGATGGACATGATCTTGGTGCCATCCTCTGCTTCGATCGGGAAAGTACCGTTGTCATCTCCGACTGCCGGACCATGCACGCCAAACATCTTTGGAATGGATGGACCCGTGATATCGGCATCCAGAATACCTACCTTATAACCCGCCTTTGCCATCATAGATGCAAGGGAAGATGTCACAAAGGACTTACCTACGCCGCCTTTACCGCTGACAATACCGATCACATGCTTGATGTGTGCATTTGGATTGGCTGCCTCCTGAAATGATGTTTTTTTGTTTGCAGATGCGCATCCTGCGCAACTCTCCTTGGAACAAGAGGATGCACTAGAGCATCCCTGCTTTTCTTCTGCCATTTTATATATTCTCCTTCCTGCTCTTTTTATCCATAATTTCTTTTAATGACTCCTGATATGGTGCTCTTGCAATACCATACTCGGTGACGATTCCCGCGATCAGATCGTGGTTTGTAACGTCAAATGCCGGATTAAAGACTTTAACGCCTTCCGGTGCCATGCGCTTTTCATACCACATCTGCGTCACTTCCTCCGGCTTACGTTCCTCGATCACAATGTCATCCCCGGTCGGCGTTGCCATGTCGATCGTGGACGTCGGTGCACAGATATAGACCGGCACACCATATTGCTTTGCCACTGCGGCTACGACCGAAGTGCCGATCTTATTGGCGGTATCGCCATTGGCTGCCACGCGGTCACATCCGACAAATACCGCATTGACCCAGCCGTTTTTCATGACCATGGCTGACATATTGTCGCAGATCAGGGTCGTATCTACACCGGATTCCTGCAATTCAAATGCAGTCAGGCGCGCCCCCTGTAAGAGAGGTCTTGTCTCATCACAAAAGACACGCAGATGATAACCATGCTCCTCTGCCAGATAGATCGGTGCTGTCGCCGTTCCAAAACGGACGGTTGCAAGTTTGCCTGCATTGCAATGGGTCAGAACACCATCACCCGGCTTTAGCAACTCCATGCCGTATTCTCCGATCTTGTGGCATACCGCAATATCCTCGTCACGAATGACCATTGCCTCCTCATGCAATGCTTCGACGATGGTCGGAATATCCTCGTTTACATGGGATAACACCACGTTTTCCATCCGCTTTAGCGCCCAGGACAGATTGACTGCTGTCGGTCTGGATGAATCAAGATATTCCTTATCCCGACAAAATGCAGCATAAAATGCATCATAATCATCGACTTCATAGCGCGATGCCAGGACATACATACCAATGGCTGCCGCTACGCCGATCGCCGGTGCCCCTCTTACCTGCAAGAGGTAAATGGCATCCCAGATCTCCTTTGCCTTTGTCAGCGAAAGCATCTGGATCTGCCCCGGCAACTTGGTCTGATCAATGATCACGAGAGCCTTGTTTGCCTCATCTAATGAGACTGTATCGATTTCTGTAATTTTACCACCCATCTCATTTATCCCCCTATTATTTTCAACACCTATATTGTACTGAATTTGCGCAGAATATACAAATGTGTTCCTCGGAAAGTGCAAGTTGCCGCCACTCATAAATTTCTTAGTGCCACAGGGACAGTCCCTAACGCAAAGACGAGCCGATCGCATGATCGACTCGTCTTTTGAAAATAAGAAATGATGGGAAAGCAATTATTATGCTAACTCAGCCTTTAAAGCCTCTGTCAGCGCTGGTACGATCTTCTTGAGATCGCCGACAATACCATAGTCAGCAACATCAAAGATCGGTGCATCTGCATCCTTATTGATCGCAATAATGATGTCAGACTCTTCCATGCCGGCAACATGCTGGATTGCTCCGGAAATACCAATTGCGAAATATACATTCGGACGAACCGTCTTTCCTGTCTGTCCTACCTGATAATCCTGTGCCAACCAGCCATTTTCAACAACGGCACGGGAGCAGGATACCATTCCGCCAAGAACATCTGCCAGATCCTTTAACATCTGGAAGTTCTCAGCACTGCCAACACCACGTCCGCCGGATACTAAGATCTTGGCATCCATAATATTTTCAACGGTTCCGACTGCCTTTACGATATCCTGGATCTCAACATACTTGTTGTTCTTGGTAAATCCAGGGTTGTAATTGATAACTTCTGCCTTGGCACCCTTGATCGGCTCGATCTTCTGCATAACACCAGGACGAACGGTTGCCATCTGTGGACGATTGTCCGGGCAGGCGATCGTTGCGATCGTATTTCCACCAAATGCAGGTCTTGTCATAAGTAACTGACCATGCTTTTGTGTATCCTCTTTTCCTTCCGGAACAGAAAGTGGGAAGTCACCGATCTCAAGCATGGTACAGTCTGCGGTAAGACCTGTCTTTACTCTTGCTGAAACGGTAGGTCCCAGATCACGTCCGATGGCGGTTGCTCCAACCAACATGATCTCCGGCTTATACTCATTGATAACAGAAGCAAGTGCATGTGCATATGGTTCTGTTCTGTATGTTTCAAGTTCCGGATCATCTACAACGATCACCTTGTCTGCGCCATACTCAGCCAAAGAATCAACGAGATTTCCTACATTGTGTCCCAAAAGAACTGCCGTTACATCTGTTCCAAGATCAGCAGCCAGTTCTTTTGCCTTTCCGATCAATTCAAAGGCAATGGAACTAATTTCATTATCTACCTGTTGTGCGTAAATAAATACGCCCTTATATTCTTCTAATGCCATTTTATTCACCGTTTTCCTTCCAAATTAGATTACATGTTTCTCTTTTAATTTGTCCATGATATAAGATACGGATTCAGATGGATCTAATGTAACTTTCTCACCTGCGCCCTTGCGTACCTTGTCAGATGCCTTAGCGATCTTGGTAGGTGATCCCTTTAATCCAAGATCAGAATCATCAACATCCTTTAAGTCTGCACGTCCCCATACGGTAACTTCTTTGTCATAGGCATCGAAGATTCCGCCAGGAGTCATATATCTTGGTGTATTTAATTCAGAAAGAGCGGTTACCAGACAAGGCATCTGTGCCTTTAAAATATGGTATCTGTCTTCATACTGACGCTTAACGATAACAGAGTCTCCTTCTACCTTGATATCTTCTGCATAGGAGATAACCGGGATTCCCAAGTGCTCTGCGATCTGTGGTCCAACCTGTGCGGTATCACCATCGATTGCCTGACGACCTGTGATGATAAGATCATAGTCGATGTTTCTCAATGCACCGGCAATGGTGGTAGATGTTGCCCATGTATCGGCTCCACCAAGTACTCGGTCTGTGACAAGGATCGCATTGTCTGCTCCCATTGCCATTGCTTCACGAAGTACGTCATCTGCCTTTGGAAGACCCATGGTAAGAACGGTAACTTCTGCACCGATCTCGTCTTTGATTCGAAGTGCTGCCTCTAAGCCGGCTTTGTCATCCGGGTTCATAATGGCAAGCATTGCTGCTCTATCAAGTGTTCCGTCCGGGTTGAACTTTACGCCGCCCTTTGTATCAGGAACCTGTTTAATACATACTACGATTTTCATGTATTCATTTCCTCCTATTTCTATTTCAGTAATGCACCAGAGATAACCATACGCTGAACTTCTGAAGTTCCTTCATAGATCTCAGTGATCTTGGCATCTCTCATCATACGCTCTACATCATATTCACGGATATACCCATATCCACCAAAGAGTTGAACAACCTCGGTTGTAACAGCCATTGCTGTTTCAGCAGCAAAAAGTTTTGCCTTAGCAGCCTCTACAGAGTAAACCTTCTGGTTTGCCTTTGCCATAGCGGCTCTGTAAACCAAGAACTGTGCCGCCTCAACACGGGTAGCCATATCAGCCAACTTGAACTGTGTATTCTGCTGCTGTGCGATAGAACGGCCAAACTGCTTTCTTTCCTTTGTATAAGCGATCGCACGATCCAATGCGCCCTCTGCAATACCAAGAGCCTGTGCAGCGATACCGATACGTCCGCCGTCCAGAGTGTGCATAGCGATCGGGAAGCCCTTGCCTTCCGGTCCCAGTAATGCATCCTTTGGAATTCTGCAATCTTCAAAGATCAATTCATATGTAGATGAACCACGGATACCCATCTTCTTTTCCTTTGTTCCGAATGAGAATCCAGGTGCTCCCTTTTCTACGATAAATGCAGAGAAGTTCTTTTTCTTTCTGCCTCTCTTGTCTTCTGTCACACTTGTGATAGCGATAACAATGTAAACATCTGCGACTTTACCATTTGTGATAAAGCACTTAGATCCGTTTAATACCCACTCATCGCCATCAAGAACAGCCTTGGTCTGTGCACCTTGTGCATCTGTACCGGCACCCGGCTCTGTAAGAGCGAATGCACCAAGTTTCTCACCGGTTGCCAAAGGTTTTACATATTTCTGCTTCTGTTCTTCGGTTCCGTATGTCATGATCGGATCAATGCAAAGTGATGTATGTGCAGAAACGATAACACCTGTGGTTGCACATACCTTTGACAACTCCTCTACACACATAACATAGGTCAAAGGATCGCATCCCTGTCCGCCGTATTCCTTTGGTACCGGGATTCCCATAAATCCACTCTTTGCCATCTTTGCAACAGTTTCAGCAGGGAACTGCTCTGTCTCATCAACTTCCTGTGCAAGAGGCTTTACTTCTGTCTCAGCGAACTCTTTAAATAAAGTACGCGCCATTTCATGTTTCTTATCTAAACCGAAATCCATGATCTTCATTCCTCCGTCTTTCATAAATAATATTCGATGATGTGCCCCGCCGGCATGGACGGGGCTTTAAAATCATAATCTTACTGTGCGTCTACCGGTGTCTTGGTACGGTCTGCATTGTAAACATAGAAGCCCTTACCACTCTTTACACCTAAGTTTCCACCACGAACCATCTTGCGGATGAGTGGACATGCACGATACTTGCTGTCACCTGTTTCCTTATAAAGAACATCCATGATAGCAAGGCAGATATCCAAACCAATGAAGTCACCTAACTCCAAAGGTCCCATTGGATGATTTGCACCAAGTTTCATAGCAGTATCGATACCTGCGATATCAGATACACCTTCCATCTTGATAAATGCTGCTTCGTTGATCATTGGGATCAGGATACGGTTTACAACAAATCCTGCTGCTTCATTTACCTGAACAGGAGTCTTGCCGATCTCCTCTGCGATCTTCTTGATAGCATCTACGGTCTCAGCCGGTGTATTTACACCTGCGATAACTTCGATCAGTTTCATACGGTCTGCCGGGTTGAAGAAATGCATACCAACCATCGGACGGGTCAGACCATTGCCGATCTCTGTGATAGAAAGACTGGATGTGTTTGATGCAAAGATACATTCTGGCTTTGCGATCTTATCCAACTCTGCAAATGTTGTCTTCTTGACATCCATATCTTCAAAAGCAGCCTCAACGATGAGGTCGCAGTCTTTGCAAAGGTCTTCCTTTAATCCAGGAGTGATCTTAGCCACAATAGCATCTACTGCTTCCTGTGTTAATTTTCCTTTTTCTACCAGACGGGCATAGCCTTTTTCGATCTTAGCCTTTCCGTTTTCAGCCCATTCCTGCTTGATATCGCAAAGTGCGACTTCATATCCATCGACCTGAGCAAATGCCTTTGCAATGCCCTGTCCCATTGTTCCTGCTCCAATAACACCAACCTTCATGTTAGCACCTCCGTAAAATATACTTTTAAAAATTTTTATTCATATTTTTCAACGATTGTTGAGCAGCCCATGCCACCACCGATACAAAGTGTAGCAAGACCTCTCTTAGAATCTCTCTTTTGCATCTCATGTAATAAGGTGACAAGGATACGGCAGCCGGATGCTCCAACCGGATGTCCAAGTGCGATCGCACCACCGTTTACATTTACCTTGCTCATATCAAAGTTCAGATCTCTTGCAACTGCGATTGACTGTGCTGCAAATGCTTCGTTTGCTTCGATCAGATCCATATCATCAATGGTAAGTCCTGTCTTAGCAAGAACTTTCTTTGTAGAAGCAACAGGTCCAACACCCATGATCTCCGGCTCAACACCGCCAAGTGCTCCTGCAACCCATGTAGCCATTGGTGTAACACCAAGTTCTTTTGCCTTCTCCTCGCTCATAACAACGATTGCTGCTGCACCATCGTTGATACCGGAAGCATTACCTGCTGTAACAAGTCCGCCTTCCTTTCCTGAGCAGCAACGCAACTTAGAAAGTGATTCAGCTGTTGTTCCAGGTCTTGGGCCTTCATCCTTAACGAAATCAACCATTTCCTTCTTAACCTTAACCGGTACAGGAACGATCTCATCATCGAACTTGCCTTCTGCGATAGCCTTTTCACATTTCTGCTGGCTATTTGCTGAGAATGCATCAAGTTCTTCTCTTGTAATGCCATATTTATCACAAACGTTCTCTGCTGTGATCATCATA
>CAVLBP010000019.1:0-26698 GCA_963661325.1 bacterium | reverse complement strand
TTATTGTACGCTTTTCTATTAATTGCCAACCCTGTACAATTCAAAAACATCTTATCATAACAGTAGTCTGCCAGAGTTGTTGCCGGCAGATTCGGTGCCTGTTCCAGTGCACTACAATCAGCAAACATATTCTGATAACATGCCTCTGCCAAAATCGTTGCCGGTAAAGCCGGTGCCTGTGTCAAACCGGTACATCCTCCAAACATCCCTGCGTAGCATGCCCTTGCCAAAGTCATTGCCGGTAAAGCCGGTGCACTCGTAAGGCTGGTACATCCCTCAAACATACACATATAAGCATATGCTTCCAGATTAACTGCCGGCAAAGCCGGTGCACTTGTAAGACTGGTGCAATTCCAAAACAAATATTGAAATCCTGCTGTTGGCATAGTCACATTTGGATCTGTTCCATTTTCGTCTACCAGACTGGTCGCACTGCCAGATGCCGCAATCTTTCCCGTCATGGCAAAAGCTCCACTTTCGATCGTCGTTGGGAGAATACGTGTAATTCTTCCTCTCATCTTAAGACTGTCGCCCGCTTGCGCAAATGTAATGGTCTCACCCTTTGTATAGGAATCCCAGTTTTCTCCTCCATCTCTACTGACTTCTACCGTCTCATCTGAAGCCCAGCTAAATGATAGCGTTGATCCGGCTTCCTCTGCCGTAAAGGTCAAGTAATTTGGTGTTGGATCCTCCTCTGCAAACACCTGCAATGCCTGACTCGGCATCAGTCCGAGTATCATTCCTAAGCACAAGAAGACTCCAAGTAATTTTCCTAACAACTTTCTCATCTTCATAATCGTTCTCCTCCGTTCCTCTGGTGTTCTGCTGTCTTTCATCCACCATATCTTGTATCTATCATAACGGATTTTGCGAGTGAAATATTCGCTCAGCGCGAAGTGTAGATTTTAGGGTGCGAAATGCATATGCCCTCCATTGAAAAGAATTTTACATGTGCTAAAATAGAACTATCACGGATAGATAAATTTTTTGAGGGAATTATGGAAGTTCATTCACAGACAACTTTAAGGATTGCCGTATGCGACGACAGCCCTATCTTTTTAAACGAAACAAGGTCATACATAGAGGCGTGGTCCGCCAGCACCGGACATACTGTGCAGATTTTTTCTTATGACAATGGCGATGCCCTCATCGAGGCGCACAAAGCCTGCCATATGGACATTATTTTTCTGGACATCATCATGCCCCTGTTAAACGGCATGGATACTGCACGCGAACTGCGCCAGCAGGATCGGTCCGTACATATAATATTTTTGACCTCATCACCGGAATTTGCCTTAGAATCCTATGAAGTAAAGGCGCAGGGCTACCTGCTCAAACCTGTATCCCAGGAAAAGATCTCAAAAGAACTAGATGAGATTGCCATGCAATTTTATGAGGAACCAAAGCATCTAATCTTAAAAACGAACTTTGGCTATCAGAAACAATATTTTCAAGATATCGAATATGTGGAAGCGCAGAATAAGTGCGTCCTCTTTCATCTATGTTCCGGACAGACCTTAGAGGTTTCGGAGCCACTCAATCACTTTGAGCAGGTCTTGTTAAACACGGATGGATTCTTTAAATGCCACCGCTCTTATCTGGTCTATTTGCCCAATGTCGATCATTTTAGCAACACCGAGATCACTACGCGTTCCGGGCAGATCATCCCCATTGCCAGAGGATTGGGAAAGGCCTTCAAGGAAGCCTATTTCTCGGTTATGTTCGCGGAATAATCTTGTATTTATGGAGACAGATGTATGATCTTAGAAATTTTACAACTCACCCACAATGTAACGACACTGCTGTTTGGTGTTTATATCTCTGCCGCTTTTCTCGGTGTAGCGATGAAACGCCACAACATCCTACAATTACTGGGATTTTCCTGCATTGTCGGTCTGATCTACCTGGGTGCATATCTGTATCTTGGAGAATCCATGACACGGGAAGTCTATCCGATCATCGTGCATCTGCCTTTGATCCTTTTTCTGGTCTTTCGCTATAAATACCGCCCTTTGGTAGCAACGATCTCCGTTTTGACCGCCTATCTTTGCTGCCAGATCAGCAACTGGATCGGCATCGCATTTCTTACACTGACACATGAAAGGTGGTGCTATTATGCTGTCCGCATCCTTGTGACCGTGAGCGTTTTCTTCTTTTTATTGCTCCGTGTGTCAGATGCTACGACCAGACTTTTGGAAAAATCCACGGAATCGCTTGCCATTTTGGGTATCATTCCATTTGTTTATTATATTTTTGACTATGCGACCAATGTCTATACGTCTCTTTTGTACTCCGGCAGCCGGATCGTCGTTGAATTTTTAGGTTTTATTCTCTGCATTACCTATCTGCTATTTCTCTTTTTGTATTTCAGGCAGTACGAGGAACAACAGGAAACTCTGCGTCAAAACCAGTTGATGGAACTCATGCGCGAACAGTCGAAAAAAGACCTCGTCACCTTGCATCAGGCACAACAGTCTGTTTCCATCATGCGTCATGATATGCGCCATTTTCTTCTTGCCATTTCTTCCATGATCGAAAATGATAAAAAGGATGAGACTCTGGCTTACATCAACGAACTGGTCCTCACTTCCGATCAGATGGCGATCCAAAAATACTGTGCCAACGAACTGGTCAATACCGTATTATCCGCACAGGATGACCTCTTAAAAAAGCAGGATATCCGCCTCATCCATAGCATACAGATTCCAAATGATCTTCCTCTGTCAGATGTCGATCTGACGTCGATCTTATCCAACGGTATCGAAAACGCTATGCACGCGGTCACCGGACTTCCGGTCGAAAAGCGCGTCATCACACTCAATATGCATATGCATGATGAAAAACTGCTGATCTCCATCAAAAATCCTTGCGAAAACATCCCGGAGATTAAGGATGGTCTGCCGCAGAGCAAAAAGATCGGACACGGTCTTGGTACCAAAAGTATCCGCTATATTGCCGAGAAGGCTGGTGGCAACTGTCAGTTCGCGATGGATGGGGATTGTTTTGTCTTACGGGTGATTGTGTAAGATAGTTTCCTGCATTCTCTCCGGCGTTTGACTAATCCGGATACTTAATCAGATCATATAAGACACCATGTTGACCGAAACGGCGCGTTCCGGCAAGTTCCATGCCAAGGTGTACATATTTATCACATTTGGATTTTGCGTCGGTATCAAGAATCACTGGCACGCCGAGCCTGTTGCCTTCGGCATCATTTCCTGGCACTTATCCGGGTGAAACGACTACAATTTCAATGTTCCTGTGCTCGGCATTAGTTAGGATATACTAACCTGAAGATTTTTAAAAAGCCGCATCAGCGGCTTTTCTGCTATCCCAACAGGAACTATGCAAGTGCAGGTTCTTTCCCTGCAATAATCGATTTTACTTCTTCTATGTCCTTATCAATAGCTGATGCTATCTGTTCTGCTGTGAAGCCATTCTTGTACATATTAAGAATATTTTGCGCTTTTTCCCTTGCCTCTCCAATCGCAATACCATCTTCTTTTATTCCTTGGCTCAAGTTACACATAACGCTCACATCCTTCCTGGAGTTCTCCTCAATAGGAATATCGTATTCATTTCCAATTATGTTCAAATCCCTATTTTATGCGGTTTAGCAGAACCACAGTTTCCACATGCGGCGTGCCGGCAAACATGTCGCAACAACAGATCCGCTTGACCTGATAGCCGCTTGCCTGCAATACTTCCAGATCTCTCGCAAGACTGGTCGGCTTGCAGGAGATATAGATCATGGACGGTACGCCGTAAGCGATGATCTTGTCGAGTGCCTTGGGATGAATACCGTCTCGCGGCGGATCCAACACAATGTAATCCGGCTTCTCCGCAATATCATCAATAACCTTTAACACATCACCTGCAATAAAATCACAATTCGTCAGTCCATTTTCTGCTGCATTCTTCTTGGCAGCCTCTACCGCTTCTTCCACGATCTCCACACCGATCACATGCCCGGCAACCGGTGCCAGCACCTGCGCGATCGTTCCCGTACCGGAATAGAGATCATATACGGTCTTACCCTCTAAAATATCCGCATCCTCTGCGGTAATGAAATCTCTTGCCGCTTCGTATAACTTTTCCGCTCCCAGCGAATTGGTCTGGAAGAAAGAAAACGGTGTGATACGAAAACGCAGTCCCAGCAATTCTTCATAAAAGAAAGACTCGCCGAAGAGAACCGTCGTCCCCTGATCCTCCACGACATCCGCTGTCCTATCATTTCTTGTATGTAAGACACCGGTCAATTTGCCGTCAAAAGATAGACTCTCCAGACACCTGCTAAAGCCTTTGAGCATTTCTACCTCCAAAGCCTGCATCTCCTCCGACATAGCCGGATGCTCTGCATCATAGACCGCCCCTGTCGCATCCGCCTGCATTAAAAAGCGCGCATCGGAACTCGTCACCAGATCGACAAGGATCTCGCCTGTCTTTGCCGCCTTTCGTACCAAAAGATGACGCAGATATCCTTCATGGCGCATCTTGTGATAATAATCGGCGCCCATCTCCTGAAAATAGGCAAGTGTCTCCGTCAAGACCAGACGCATATCCGCATCAATGATCTGACAGTCCTCAACCGTCACAATATCATAGAAACTGCCGCGCTTGTGCATACCAAGTGCCAATGGGCCCTCAAAATAAGCATCGCCAAAAGAAAACTCCATCTTATTTCGATAGGCAAATTGATTTGGACTTGCAATAACGCCCTCGAACCGCTCATCAAAGGCTTGCTCGCCAATGACAGGTGCTAAAAGTCTCTTGATCTGTCTTTCCTTTAAGGCGATCTGCTCCTCATAAGGAAGTGTCTGATAAGCACAGCCGCCACATTCCCCAAAATGCTTGCAGAATGGGGCGTCCATTTCCCGCGGTGATTTTTCTAAGACCTCTAAAAGACGTCCTTCCGCTTTTCCTTTTCTTGTTTTCTTGATTACGCAAAGAATGCGTTGTCCCTCAAGCACATTCTTGACGGTGATCAGATCACCGTCATCCGTCTGTACGATCCCCTTATTTTGGAAATCCACTCGAGTAACAACGCCTTCTACCTGTTGACCTTTTTTCACTCTATTACTCTTCCTCTAAATCCTCTACATCTTCTTCTGCATCATCTTCAAAAAGATCTTCGTCGTCATCCCAATCATCAAAATCATCCATGAATTCATCTTCATAGTCCTTCTTGAAATAACGATAGATCGCATAGGCAACCCCAGCCACTGCGGCGATCACACCAACCACACAGGCAACCTTTTTCCAGTTGATGGTATGCTTTTCTTTTACCACGATCTCCTTGTCCTTGAGACCATTGATCATGTTCGTCAACTTTGTAATATCGATCAATTCCATTACATCTTCTTTTTTCATCATAAGGCTTCTCCTCCTGCTATGAATGTGTCAACTTTATTTGCTCATAGTATAGCATTTATTCTGCCCAATTACCACAGAAAAACACTTACACTTTTTGTAATTTTGCAAAGGATGCAAACATTTTTTTACGACCTGCCCCATCAAACTCGACCGTCACCTCAAAATCGCGACCACCGTCGTTGATCTGTACCACGGTTCCCTCGCCAAATTTGACATGTTTCACACGGTCTCCCTCGCCATAATCCAGCGAATTTTTCTGGATCTTTGTGCCAAAATCTTTGGCTGCCTGATAAGTCTGCGCCGCCAGCGGTGTTTTTTTCATATTGCGCATTTTTTGCCGGTTACTCATCGGGCGCTCGCTAAGGAAATCATCCTTTGGCTTTGGTTCCCAGATATTTCCCTGGATCAGTTCTTCCGGGATTTCCTTTACAAATCGCGAAATCCCATGATACTGTGTCTCTCCGCGCATCATACGCATCCGCGCTCCGGTAATGGTCAGACGCTCCTTTGCTCTGGTGATTCCCACATAGCAAAGCCGTCTTTCCTCCTCGATCTCCTCGTCGCTATTATCCGCCGTGATGCTCATATAGGATGGGAAAAGTCCATCCTCCATGCCGGAAAGATAGACATTTGGAAACTCCAATCCCTTGGCACTGTGTAGTGTCATAAGGACCACATACGATCCATCGTCATCCAGCGAGTCGATATCCGCAACCAATGCCACTTCCTCTAAAAATCCACTCAGAGTCGGCTCGTCCGTCTCCTGCTCATAGGAAACCACCTTACTGATCAATTCGTCGATATTTTCAATACGCGCCTGCGCCTCGTCCGTGCCTTCCACTTTCAGTTCCTCGACATAGCCGGTCTCGGTAATGATCTCCTGCAAAAGTGCTGACAGCCCCTCATTGGCACATACGCTGCGGAAGTGATGGATCAGGTCTACAAAAGGTGCGATCTTTCCTGCGGCACGTCCCAAAGTCGGGATCTCCTCCGCCCGTTCAAGCGCCTCAAAAAGATTGAGTCCCATCCGATAGGCATAATCACTCGCCTTACCGATACTAGTCGCCCCAATGCCCCTCTTTGGCACATTGATGATACGCTGGACTGCCAGATCATCCTGCGCATTATCCACCACCTTCATATAGCTCAAAAGATCCTTGACCTCGCGTCTGGCATAGAAATTGACACCGCCGACGATCTTGTAAGGAATGCCCGACATAATGAGTTTTTCTTCCAGCATACGAGACTGACCGTTGGTACGATAGAGGATCGCACAATCCCCATACTGATATTCATTGCGGCGCACGCGGGCTGCAATATCTCTCGCGATAAAATCCGCCTCCTCATAGGCACTGTCAAACTGTTGGAAATAGATCTTTTCTCCATCCCCTGACTCTGTCCAGAGCCGCTTTTCCTTACGCCCCCGATTGTTGGCGATCACACCGTTTGCCGCATTTAAGATATTTGCCGTCGACCGGTAATTCTGCTCCAATTTGATAACAGTCGCATTGGGATAATGTTTTTCAAAATTTAAAATATTGTAAATATTTGCCCCGCGGAACTTGTAGATAGACTGGTCATCATCACCGACCACGCAGAGATTTTCCCTACCGGATGCCAAAAGCCGCACCAATTCAAACTGCGCCGTATTGGTATCCTGGTACTCATCCACCATAATATATTGAAACTTTTCCTGATAAAAATTGCGCACTTCCGTGTCAAATTTCAAAAGTTCTACCGTCTTCATGATCAGATCGTCAAAATCCATGGCATTGTTTGCCTTTAGTCTTGCCTGATATTCGCGATAGACCTGTGCCTGTCTGGTCTTATTGAAATCTCCGATCGCATTTTGTGCAAATTCCTCCGGTGAGATCAATTCATTTTTGGCAGAAGAAATGACATTCAAAAACGTTTTTTCCTTATACATCTTGGTGTCGATCTCCAGACGCTTGCAGATATCCTTCATCAAAGTCTTGGAATCATCCGTATCATAAATGGTAAAGGAATTGTCGTAGCTTAATCGATCCGCGAACCGACGCAGGATCCGTACACAAGAAGAATGGAAGGTCGATACCCAGATGCTCTCCGATCCCATGCCGATCATGGAATCAATACGTTCCCGCATCTCGCCCGCCGCCTTGTTGGTAAAAGTAATCGCCATAATATGATAAGGTGCGACACCTTTTTCCTCGATCAGATATGCCACACGGTGAGTCA
This sequence comes from bacterium, assembly GCA_963661325.1. GTDB lineage: Bacteria > Bacillota > Clostridia > Lachnospirales > Lachnospiraceae > Pararoseburia. Next base: position 19,108 of record CAVLBP010000019.1, on the reverse strand, counting down.
GAACTCTGGTCTTTCCTGAGCCTGCCCCAGCCAAGATAAGCACCGGTCCTTCGGTGGTAAAAACGCCCAGTTTCTGCTGTTCATTTAAGGAATCATATGTATTCATGCCATTTCTCCTATCATATTTTTATGCAACACCTGTTGCAAAGTTTCCGTTTTTCCTTGATTTTTCAACATTCTTTAGCATTATACCATAAGTCAGCCCCAGATTCACTCCCCACTTTTTTACCATCATTTTTTATAAATCAGGATTTTAATTTTTGGTGATTTTTTTGTCGATAAACTTGTTGTCGCAAAAGAGTTTCCATTCTACAATATATGTATAGGGTTTTTATTTAAACATGATCGCCGTCCGTAAGTCAGCGATCATCACATTTCATGTAAGGGGGTTAATCATGAAAAAATTTACAAAAGTCAGACGTATTCTGGCACTGTCCCTCGTTCTTGCCATGGCATTCAGCGGCACGGTATTTGCTTCCGATTCCAACACGGCACTCGTTAATGCCACCTATCAGCAGTTGGCATCCCGTGGTACTTACACCTACACCAATGCATCCGAACTTTCCCGTTTCGTGCAGTTGGGCTATGCATGTAACCAGCCACAGCATCAGGGACCATTCTCTATCACACAGGGCACTCTGACGACCAAGAACTGGCTTGGCAAAAAATCATCCAAGGCAGTCTATGTCATCGCCTTATCCGGTACGGATACTGATGTCAAAAATCAGTCCACCGGTTACTGGACAGATCTTCTGGTCGGCTTTGAACAGGACAATAAATACATCCAGAATGTCAGAAACGCTATCGTTTCCAATGTTCCAAAAGGATCCAATCTTGTCGTTACCGGACACAGTTTAGGTGGTATGGTCGCACAGCAAGTCGCTGCGGACAGCACCATCAAAAAGAACTACAATGTCTTAAATACTGTAACCTTTGGTTCTCCTTTGATCGATGGTTTCCAGAGAGAAGGCACAGTAAAACGTCTGGGTGACACATCTGATCCGGTACCATATCTCAGTTTGACAACCTTTACCAATGTCATCTGGCAGACTGCAGGACTCAATAAAGAAAGCGGAAACTACGGCACCAACCTGCTTGGCGCACACTGCGAAAGTTACAACCGTGCCGATGTCTGGGGTGCATATGACGTAACAGGTACCAAGAACGGCGGTGCTACACTGACACTGAATATGGCAACGACCCGTTTCTATTATTCACCGGTTACCGTCAATAATTAGTCACTATTTTTAACCTAAGATCTGTATAATAAATGTATGATGAATAAGCCCGAAGACCACATGATCTCCGGGCTTATGCTTTGCCTGATTTATGATTATTTATCCTTTTTCTCGCCCGCCTGATCGGCTGCCTCCTGCATCTCGTCACTGTTAAAATCAATCAAGGTCTCGATCATCATCTTTTTGATATAGACATCAAAACTCAGCATACAGATAAAGCCAAAATTACGTAAAAATTCCTGGTCTTCTTCCGGCGCTTCCGAAAAAGCATTTTGCGTGGCATTATACTTGGCAACTACATCTTTGATCAGTGCCTTAGACTGCCCATTGCTCATTGCTACAAGTTCTTCATATAATTCATAAAAAGACAGGTCGGACTCTGTACCAAAGTATTTGTCTGTAATCGGCTCCAACAAAGTCCGAATATCCTTGATCGACAGAAAACTCTTGAGATAATAAATCAATATCAGGGTCAGCACATGATCCTTGGAATACTTCTTCTTGTCCGGTGACGGCAAGACATGGTTCTTGGTGTAATTGTTGATCATGGTCTTGGTCAGGATCTTTTCATCTTCATTGCGCTTCAAAGACGACAACTGCGACTCAATAAAAGTCGTGACCTGATCAACATATAAATCAATGTTTGGTATATCCTCCGGATGTACATAATCCAGTTCCGAGAACTGCTTCAATATCAAATTCAGCGATTTTCGCATTTCTGACTGCATGATCACTCTCCTGCTTCTTCCAGACGGCGCAGCACCATATCATAACCATCATTTCCATAATTAAGGGCACGATTCACGCGGCTGATCGTCGCTGTAGATGCCCCTGTCTGCTCAGCAATGTCCAGATAGGTCTTTTCCTGACGAAGCATTGCTGCAACAGAAAAACGCTGGCACAGAGATACCATTTCATTGACCGTACATAAATCCTCAAAGAACTGATATGCTTCTTCCTTGTCTTTCAAAAGAAGGATACCTTCCAAAAGACGATCCATCTCTTCACTACGAATTTGTTTGCTCATAGTCTTTTCCCACGCTTTCTATAAAATAATAAGGCCTCTGCTCTTGGCATAATCAATATCTTCCTGTGGCCATACAGATACCTGTACTTCGCCGATGTGTGCCTTACGAAGGAAGAACATACAGATACGGGACTGTCCGATACCGCCACCAATGGTATATGGCAGTTTTTTCTCGTAAACTGCCTTCTGGAAAGGCAAGTCCAGACGCTCCTTGCAGCCTGCCAATTCCAACTGTTTGACCAGAGAATCCTCATCCACACGGATACCCATAGAGGATAATTCCAGCGCAATATCTGTCACCGGATAATAGACTAAGATATCGCCGTTTAAGAACCAGTCATCATAATCCGGCGCACGTCCATCGTGCTTTTCCCCGGATGCCAGTTCGCCGCCGATCTGTGAGATAAAGACTGCACCATGCAGTTTGCAGATCTTGTACTCTCTCTCCTTTGGCGTATTGTCCGGATACATATCCTCCAGTTCCTGTGAAGTGATAAAGAAGATCTGTTCCGGCAAAATGCATTCTATGTAATCATATTTGTTTGCCATGTACTTTTCCGTTACACGAAGGGCATCATAAACAGACTTTACAACGCTTTGCAAAGTTTCCACATTGCGCTGGTCTTTGGTGATGATCTTTTCCCAATCCCACTGATCGACATAGATTGAATGGATATTGTCGGTATCCTCATCACGACGGATGGCGTTCATATCCGTATATAAGCCTTCTCCTACGGAAAAACCATAACGTCCCAGTGCCATTCTCTTCCATTTTGCCAAAGAATGTACGACCTCGACCTCGCGGTCATCCTGCTCCTTGATACCAAAGGCAACCGGACGCTCCACACCGTTTAGATTGTCATTCAGACCGGATTCCGGTGTGACAAAAAGCGGTGCAGACACACGATGCAGATTGAGTTCTGCCGTAATCTGTCTTTGAAAAAAGTCTTTGACCTCTTTGATGGCGATCTGTGTCTCTTTTAAATTCAGAGCCGGTACATAATCCTCCGGGATATACATTTTGCTCATTTCTATCTTCCTTCCCTTCCACAATTCAAACTGTGCACACGCCTTCGCATATGCACAGTCACTGTCAACATTATAGATCGCAGTTTCCTACGGTTCTTGGGAACGGGATCACGTCACGGATGTTGCCCATTCCAGTCAGATACATAACACATCTCTCAAATCCAAGACCAAATCCGGCATGACGCGCAGATCCATACTTACGGAGATCCAGATAGAACTCATAATCTTCCTCTTTCAGACCACACTCAGCCATACGGTTCTTTAAGATCTCATAATCATCTTCTCTCTGGCTGCCGCCGATGATCTCACCGATACCCGGTACCAGACAATCCATGGCAGCAACGGTCTTGCCGTCCTCGTTTAATTTCATATAAAAGGCCTTGATCTCCTTTGGATAATCCGTCACAAAGACCGGACGCTTGAAGATCTTCTCGGTCAGATAGCGCTCATGCTCTGTCTGCAAGTCGCAGCCCCAATATACCTTATAGTCAAATTCATCGTTGTGCTTTTCCAATTCCGCAATGGCATCTGTATAAGTGATACGTCCAAAATCAGAATTAACCACATGCTCCAGCCGCTCGATCAGTCCCTTGTCAACGAACTGGTTGAAGAAAGCCATCTCTTCCGGTGCATGCTCCAGCACATAAGAGATCACGTATTTCAGCATGCTCTCAGCAAGCATCATATCGTCTGTCAGATCTGCAAAAGCGATCTCCGGCTCGATCATCCAGAACTCTGCTGCATGACGGGTCGTGTTGGAATTCTCGGCTCTGAAAGTCGGCCCAAAAGTGTAGATATTCTTAAATGCCATAGCATATGTCTCACCATTTAACTGTCCACTTACGGTAAGGTTGGTAGTCTTTCCAAAGAAATCCTGTGAATAATCTACCTTTCCATCCTTGGTCGGCACATTATTTAGATCCATGGTTGTGACCTGGAACATCTCTCCTGCGCCCTCGCAGTCACTACCTGTGATAAGTGGTGTGTGCACATAGACAAAGTCTCTCTCCTGGAAAAACTTGTGGATAGCATATGCTGTCAGAGAACGCACACGGAAAACTGCCTGAAAAGTATTGGTTCTCGGACGTAAATGGCTGATAGTCCTCAGATATTCAAAAGAATGACGCTTTTTCTGCAATGGATAATCCGGTGTAGACTCGCCTTCGATCACGACCTCATCCGCATGGATCTCAAACGGCTGCTTCATCTCCGGTGTTACCTTGACCTGACCGGTCACGATCACTGCTGCACCTACATTCAACTTACAGATGGTCTCAAAGTTGTCTAATTTATCTGCGTAAACCACCTGTACAGGCTCAAAAAAAGTACCGTCATTGACGACCATGAATCCAAAAGTCTTTGAATCACGGATACTGCGAACCCATCCTCCAATGGTTACGACCTTGCCATCATAATCTTTGTAGTTATGATGTAAATCTCTAATGTTGATCATTTTCCTAATTCCTCCAAAATCTATCGTACAAAACTATTCCTTATTTTACCTCACTAAAGTGTGAAAATCAAGGTGTTGCACGACTTCTTTTTTTCGATATAATAGGAAGTGCTCACAAATTTGGAAAGGAATGCATTATGAATAAAAAAGAAGTTGCAGAGATCAAACGTCGTTTAAAAAAAGAAAGCTGCACCATTCAGCATATGTGTGGCTGCTATGTTGATGCTGAGAAGAATAAATTAGTTACCTTTTCCCAGAAATTCTTAAATCTGGAGGAGGACGAGTTCTACAAATACTTGGAGATCGCCGGGAAAGCACTCTCCGGTACTCTTGGAAACAATCTTTTGGAACTTGAGTTTCCGATCGATGAGGAAGCCGTCGGCGGCAGACAGCAGATCCTTATGGCTCTGCGTTCCAGCAAGTTAGAGGATGATGCCCTGCTCGACACCTATTATGATCTTATTATTGATTCTTATGATTATGTCGGCAATTATCTCATCACCTTATATTATGATGTCTATGATGTTCCCCTCAAGGGCACGGATGAACTGGCAATGGACGAGTCGGATGAAGTCTACGAATACCTGCTTTGCTGTATCTGTCCGGTTGCTCTGTCAAAGCCGGGACTGGGCTATTTAGAAGGCGAGCACCGTATCGGTGCCAGGATCCGTGACTGGGTCGTTGGACCTACGGATACTGCTTTTCTTTTTCCAGCCTTTAACGGACGCGCCACGGACATCCACTCTACCTTAGTCTATACCAAAAATGCCAAAGAACCGCATGAGGAATTCTGGGCAAACGGACTTGGCTGCGGAACCAAACGCACCGCGACCCAGAAGCGTGATGCCTTTGAAAACATGGTCGTACAGACCTTAGGACCGGATGATGAGGACACCAAAGACACTGTCCTTGATGTGCAGCAAAATCTAAATGATTTTATCCTGGTGGAAAAAGAAAAAGTCGATAAGGATGAACCGATCCTTTTAGACGGTGAGATGATCACAGAGATCCTGACCGACGCCGGCATTTCCGAACCAAAGGCAGAAAAGATCAAGGCTTCCTATGAGTCTTTCTTTGAGGACACCCTGCCGGACGCACAGGAACTTTTAGATGCCAAGGCGATCAAAAATAATGAAGTCCGCGTTGAGAAAAAGCAATTACAGGAAAAAGTAGTAGATCTTACCAAGAAATTAGAAGATGCCGGTGTCATCACATCTGACGGCACCGACATTGATGTTGTGGTAAAGGTCACACCGGAGAAAGTCGAGGAAATACATACGGCTTTCGTCGATGGCAAGCGCTGCCTCGTCATTCCTATGGAAGAAGATGAGGAAGCCAAGATCAACGGCGAGACCATGAGTTTTTAATCTTCCAACAAAAATACCCGCAGGAATCCGGCTGTCTCGTAGACACGCTTTCCTGCACCAAGACCAACAGCCTCTATCTGACAGGATGCAGGCAGTTGGTCTTTTGTTTTTACGGCTGCTGCTATGGCTGCTCCTGTCGGCGTGACCAGTTCTCCTGCCACTTGTGTCATGTGCAGACGAAGTCCTCCGGCTGCGGCAATATTGACAACTGCCGGAACCGGGATCGGTAAAATTCCATGCTGGCAGCGTACCGTGCCGCATCCCTCCGTGATCTCTTTTACGATGCAGTCGTCCACTGCATATTTCCGGCATAAAGCATCAAAGCAAATGGAAAAGGCTGCAATATCTATAATGGAATCCACAGCCCCCACTTCGTGAAAATGTACCTGTTCACGCGCAAGGCCGTGTGCCTTTGCCTCCGCATCTGTCAAAATATCCAAAATGCGGTGGGCGATCTCTTTTGCACCTGTCGTCATGGCAGATGCATCAAAAATGGCTGCGATCTCCTTTGGTCCGCGATGGGCATGATGTTCATGTTCCTTTTCATGTCCCGAATGCGCATGCTTGTGGTCTTTCTGCCCGCTATGCACCTCTATCCCCGCCTCTTGTTCAGTTCTTCCCGGATCAGCATTTTCTTCCTGCAAGTGTCCATACAAATATGCCATATCATGATCGTGGGTATCCAGATCTTTTGGCAGGATCACATCAAAATCGCAGGTATCCAAGCCCGACTTTTTAACTCGGCTGATCCTGATCTCATACGCTTCCGTGATCGGAAGTGTCGCAAGTGTTTCTTTCAGTTCTGTCTCCGGTGCGCCCAGATCGATAAGTGCCGCCACCGCCATATCCCCGCTGATACCGCTGGCGCACTCAAAATATAATGTCTTACTCATTTATGTTCTCTCCTGCTCTTCCTATTTTGCCAGATGATTGATCTGGTTAGCAATGTAGCCTGCCCCATATCCGTTATCAATATTAACGACCGCGATCCCGTTGGCACAGGATGTCATCATGGTAAGCAATGCCGACAGCCCTTCCATACAGGCACCATAACCGACCGAGGTCGGCACGGCAATGACCGGCTTATCCACCAGACCTCCCAAAACACTTGCAAGCGCCCCTTCCATACCCGCTACTGCGATCACACAGTTTGCTGACTGTATGAGGTCCAACCGGGAAAATAATCTGTGGATGCCGCTGACACCGACATCATAGATACGTTCCACATGGGAACCGAAATATTCCGCCGTCTGCGCCGCTTCCTCCGCTACCGGAATGTCCGCCGTCCCCGCCGTACAGACCGCAATGCTGCCGATATGCTTTTTGTCCTCTTTTTCTATCTTTATGATATGAGACTTGTCATCATAGGAAACCTGCGGAAACTTTTCACGGATCAAGGCATACTGGTGCTCGTTCGCCCGCGTACCAAAGACTTCCCCATCCGCTTCATACAAATGTGAAAAAATGGAAAGCAGATGATCGTCCGCCTTGCCCTGGCAAAAGATCACTTCCGCACAGCCCGACCGCACTTTCCGGTGCATATCCAATTTTGCATAGCCCAGTTCCTCATAAGGCTGTCTGCGCAGCAGGCCATCTGCCTGATCCAAAGTGATCTGTCCATTCTGTAGTTGTTCAAGAATTTCTCTGGTATCCATCTTCTGTCCCACCTCATCGTCTATTGTAAATCTTTTCCATCAAAGTTACCGCACCTATTGTGCCTCATGCCTCAAACTCTGTCAATGCCATATGCGAAATGTAGGCATCTGCAAAGCCCGGCATATCCGCCAGCATAAGAACCTGCATGTTTTCTGAGATTTCCTTTAATTTATCCTTTTCTGCCTTCTGCTTCTTCCCTGCATTTTTTAAATAGGAAACTGCCCCCTGTAAAGAAGTATTTCCCCCAGCCTTTGCCACCGGCAAAAGATCTTTGGGCAGCAGACCAGTCTCTACCGCAGCACGGGCATTTAAAAAACTTCCCATGCCACCAGCCAGATATACTTTCTTTACTTGCGAAGCAGCCATGCCTGCCTCTTTTAACAGGGTCTTTTGTCCCACGGCGATCGCTGCTTTTGCCATCTGAAACTGCCGGATATCTTCCTGTGTCAAAGAAATCTTTCCCTGACTTCCCGGTGTATTTAAGACAAATCCCTCCTCCGGAATATCCGCTGCAAAAGTACCGTTTTCGTCCACGATCCCCGCCTTTTTCATGCCACTGACCGCCTCCAAAAGCCCACTGCCACAGATACCGATCGCCGGGAGTCCGCCGATCGTCTTGGTATGGGAATTACGTCCGGCGATCATAAGACTGCTGATCGCCCCCGGAATACTGGCACAGCCACAGGAAATATTACCGCCCTCAAATGCCGGTCCTGCCGCAGCCGCCGTGGCAAAAAACCTCTCGCCCGTCCAAAGGACCATCTCTCCGTTGGTTCCAAAATCCAAAAGCATCCAGGGCTCGTCTGCCTCATCCATCTGCTCTCTTATCCCATAGATACCGGATATGATGTCCCCTCCGACAAAAGCAGATGCGCCCGGCAGGATCGTTACCGCGATCCCATTTTGCACAAAATCTTCCTGTTTGGTGCTGACCGGATCAAATGGAGCCATGCCTAAGGTCTGACAGGAATATCCCCGCAGTAGATGACACATGGTCGTATTACCGGCAATGACGATATGCCGGATCTCAGACACTGGTATCCGGTCTTTGCAAAGGTCTTTGATCCCCCGTGATAGATCCGATTCTGCACACCGGCGCAGGTCATCTCCCTGTCCCTCATTGGCACTCTGGATACGGGACAATACATCCGCCCCATAGATCCGCTGGGAATTCATGCGGCTTAGGGATGACTCGACCTGTCCTGTGGCAAGATCGACCAGAGCAAAGCCGATCGTGGTCGTTCCCAGGTCAACGGCAATGCCATAGGCTGACTTTGTTGGCAAACTCTGGTCTGTTTTTTCTTCCTGCGGATACAGATCAGCCACCTGTATGCCAATCTGTCCCCCTTTTTGATAAAGCAGATCGTCCGCCACTTCTATCTCTATATCTTCTGTCACCTGCATCTGACAGGCGAGCCGATATCCTTCCCCTAATTCCTCGTCTGAAAAAAATGCCTGATCTGCCCCCGTGACCGGCACATGACCGGAAATAATACGAATGGTACATTTGCCACATGTGCCATTTCCGCCACAGACATAATCCATGCCAAGCCCCTGCTCCCGCAAGGCATCTCTGATTGTTTTATTTTTTCCTGCGCCTGCACTGATTCCGATCCGCATAATTTTCCTCCAAGACTTTCTTTTTGTATCTTATCATTCTAAGCCTGCCTGTGCAATTCCCCTTTTCCCAGCATAGCACCTGTGCTATAATAAGAGTTAACATAAAGGAGTTACCAATGAAGATATCTATAATAAACGGAGATGGTGCAACCACCTATGTAGAAAATATGACTCCGGTCACCAATACCTCGGAATTTTCCGATTCCCTGACCAGTGCCACCCAAGCCTTAAATGATAGTCAGACAGGGACAAGCACTGCTTCTGCCGGGACAAGTCTTAGCGTACCGGCAGACCTGATGAGCATTTTTGAAGAAGCCGCGAATACCTATGGTGTGGATATCAATCTTTTGACCGCCATTGCCAAACAGGAATCCAACTTTACCGCAGACGCTACGAGTTCCAGTGGTGCCATGGGCATTATGCAACTCATGCCTGCCACAGCACAGGGACTTGGCGTATCGGACGCCTATGATCCTTACGAAAATATCATGGGTGGTGCCAAATATATCAGCCAGTTGCTCTCCCGCTATGACGGAGATGTATCACTTGCTCTTGCCGCCTACAATGCCGGCAGTGGAAATGTAGCCAAATACGGCGGCATCCCCCCTTTTACCGAGACACAGAATTATGTTTCTAAGGTCCTTGGTTATTATCAGAATGGTGTCGACGTCCCATCACAGACAAGTAGTTCACAGTCAGCCGCTAGCGACTCGGAAGGTCTGTCAGCAACTGAACGGCAGAATATTTATCGGCAGATGCTCAGTCTGACCAACCAACTGATCTTAGATCAATTAGAATCCTAAAATTAGCATAGAGAAAGAAAAAAGACATCAGATCAATCTGATGTCTTTTTTAAGCTAGCGACGAGAGTTGAACTCGTGACCTCCTCACTACCAATGAGGTGCGCTACCACCTGTGCCACGCCAGCCTGTCGTTTACCGACTTGTATAATATACTATAAAGCCATTAGCCTGTCAAGAGACTTTTTTAACTTGTGCCGAAGTATTTTTTAATGGGAAATCCAGCAGAATTTTCTAATTACAAAACAGGATGTATCTCGCGATACATCCTGTCAAAGTCCTGTAATACGATATGTCTACGCCTGCAAGCCTTCCAAACGCTCCACGATCTGATCTAAGGTCTCACTTGGAATCGTGCCATCTGCGTAAGCATCCTCAATACATGATTCACTGGCTAAAAGTGCTGAAACATCCAGCCAGGTTCCCTGTCGAAATACATCATCAAAAATGCCAAACACCCTGCGGTCCTGTAACATTTGTGAAAAAGGTAATTTCTTGAAATCCATATGTCTAGTCTCTACTTATACTCTTGATAAGTATTCCCCTGTTCTGGTGTCGATCTTGATCACATCGTTCTGCTCTACGAACAAAGGTACATAAACAGTCGCTCCGGTCTCTACGATAGCAGGCTTTGTAGCACCTGTTGCTGTGTCTCCCTTGAATCCCGGTTCTGTCTCTGTGATCTCAAGTTCTACGAAAAGTGGTGGCTCTACTGCAAATACGCTACCATTGTGAGAGCATACCTTAACCATTTCATTTTCCTTAACGAACTTTAATGCATCACCGATATCATCTGTGCTGAGCGCGATCTGCTCATAGTTCTCTACATCCATGAAGTAGTAGAGATCGCCATCATTGTAAAGATACTGCATATCCTTGCGGTCGATGTGTGCCTGTGGGCACTTCTCTGTCGGACGGAATGTCTTTTCTACAACACCACCGTTTTTGATATTCTTTAACTTTGTACGAACAAATGCCGCACCCTTACCAGGCTTAACATGTTGAAATTCGATGATCTGGTAAACGTTGCCTTCCAACTCGATGGTAACGCCATTTCTAAAATCGCCAGCTGAAATCATTCTTTCTTCCTCCTTAATACTGTATGGGCATGTACCCACTTATGTTCTATATTCTAATATATCCTGGATTATTTTTCAAGTACCAGTGCCGGTCGTCCCGGTAAACATCAGATATGATATTTTTCTTCGAATTGATCCACCGGCATCGGTTGACAAAAATAATATCCCTGAAAGTGCTGACACCCCATCTGTACCAGTTCCTTTACCTGTACTTCTGTCTCAACACCTTCCGTGATCACATCCATATGTAACTGTCCAATCAGTTGAACCAATGCGCACAGAATAGAACGGCTGCGCTCTACATTTACCGTTTCCCGTAAAAATCCCATATCAATCTTGATCACGTCAGCCTTGATATCCTTTAGGATATTTAACGAAGAGTATCCACTGCCAAAATCATCAATCTCAATTTCAAATCCATACGCCTGCAGCCTGACCAGCATCTGCTTATGATTCTCCATTTCCGATACAAAAAGGCTTTCCGTTATCTCCAATTTTAATCTGTGTGGATCAATATCATATTTTTCTACCAATCCCGTAAATGTCTCATAGACGTCCAGATAAAACTGATCCTGAACGGAAATATTGACAGATATACTCAGATCATCCCTGCCTTTTTTCTTCCAGCATGCCAGTTGTCTGGCAGCCAATTCCCAGATATAAAGATCTAACTTGTGGATCAGACCTGCAGATTCCAGAGCCGGTATGAATTTATTCGGAGCAATGACACCTCTGACCGGATGAAGCCATCTTGCCAGTGCCTCTGCCCCAAGAAGACTGCCATCGGCAAGCGTCTGCCCCTGCAGATAAATCTGTATTTGCCCCATTTTCAAAGCCTGATCAAATTCATTGATCAGTAATTTATTCTGCAGATCCTTTTGCAGCAATGCCCGATCAAAATATGCCACATGACGCGTGTAATCTGATTTGATCGTATTGATGGCAAGTTTGCATTTATCCAGCATGACCGTCACCGGTTCTGATACATCCGTGATCTCATAAACCCCCATATGAATCTGCAGGCGAAAATATTCATTCGCAAAAGCATCGGTCAAATGATCCATGGCACGAATAAATTTGCCCTCGGTAAACCGCTCCTTTGGCATGCAAAAAGCAAAGCGATCTACACTCAGGTGGCAATACAAATCACCTTCTTTCGCCTCCTGTCGAAAGAGTTTTGCATGCATTTTCAGGATATCGTCCCCTTGCTGCTTGCCCAGCATATCATTGACCAGTTTAAAATCCTTAATATCTGATGTGATCATGACATATGGCTTGCCGGCACTCGGCAGCATCTGAGCAACTTTTTCTGCAAAATACTGCTCATTGTAAATCCCCGTAAGAAGATCATGGGTTGCCCGGTAATGCTCCAGACGGTATTTTTCCACTTCCTCAGTACGGTCTATACAAGTAATAAAGTATCCCAGAAAATTCTCTCTTTCATCAGCCAGACGCTGAACGGTAAACTCATAATTGAAGGTCTTATCATCTGCCTCAAAGTGCTGCATATAGACCTGCTCCGTACTCTCTTTGGTCCAGTGTCTTGTCAGCCATCCCTTGAAATATTCCTCAGCAATGCTAAAATCCGCATCGGGTGCCAAATGCTTGTAACGATAGAGCATATCCTTTCCACGTCGGTTGACATAGATACATTTACCACTGATATCTACGCAGCCGACACCCATCTCTGATATCTCCACGGCACTGGAAAGAATCTTATCCCGCATGGCCTGTGGCACATAAAACTCGGTAAAAAAGCAGATGATCAGTGCCGCCGCCCCGTAAAAGATCAGGGAAATATCTATTGGCAGATTCAGAGTCAGTCCAATGGCGTCAAAAACAATGATAGCAATAAACGACAGGAGAATAGACGTATATTTCTTACGATACAGGCGTGCCACGCTACGGATCTTTGCAGCAAGAAGAACTACGATCCATGCCACAAGAACATAGCAATAGATCAGGTGTATGTAAAAAATATTGGAATAATCCGCCGGATACAGATAAGTCCCATACGTTCCGGAGTATGATTCCTTGATAACAAACACATGATGCAGCCATGGATTGAGCAGCATGCTGACGGTTTCAAAGCCTGCTACCACATAGCACGGAAACATCCACCGAACCTGTTTGTCTTCTTTTTCCGTATAAAAATAAACGTAACGAAGCATAAACAAAAGCAGCCAGTCAATACACGCCAGAAATGCACTGTGAAAAAACGTTGCAACCGGCACATATTCCGTCATAATAAATAAGCCATTGGCAACAATGGCAATAACCACTACGACAAAAAGTACAAATATGCTTTTACTGACCCGGTCCTGCTTCTTTCGGATCATACCGGCAAATGCCACGACCAGAAGTATCAGGACAAACAGGATACCTATATAAATCATTTTCAGCATAGCCTAGTTCCTTTTCTTCTTTATAAATAACAATACTATCTCTGACTCTCGATCTCGTGGATCATAGCGATACGCTTTTCATGGCGCCCGCCCTCAAACTCTGCATCCAGATATGTTTTTACAATATCTTTTGCGACTTCGATACCGACAATGCGGGCACCAAAGGCAATGATATTGGCATTGTTGTGTTCTTTGACCAGACGGGCTGTTGTTGTATCAGAACATACTGCTGCGCGCACGCCCGGCACCTTATTGGCTGCAATGGAAATACCCACACCGGTACCACAAATGAGCACGCCGCACTCTACCTGTCCGGATACTACCGCACGTCCAACCGCCTCACCATATACCGGATAATCACAACTTTCCTCCTTGGAGATCCCAAAATCCACGACTTCGTGTCCCAATTCCTCCAAGTATGCCTTGATCTCATTTTTCATGGCAAGTGCTGCATGATCGTTTCCAATTCCTATCTTCATTTCATTTCTCCATTCATCATTTTTTATTTTACTAAGGCAGAGATTGTCTTAAACGCCGGATGATTAGATGATCCAGCCAGTTCATAAAGGATGGCTTCTGCGCTCGTGATGATCGCGCCTTCCTGTTTTGCTCTCTCATAGGCAAATGCTAAGTCTCTGTCGCTTCTGCTGGCTACGCAGTCTGCCACCAGAATGGTCTGATAGCCTGCTGCCTGTAGATCCATCAGCGACTGTAAGACACAGATATGTGCCTCGATACCACAAAGGATGACATTCTTTTTGCCATGTGGGATCGCCTGACGGACGCTCTCATTGTCATATACGCTAAAAGTATTCTTATCGATCGCATCTGTCACACCCATAGCCTCTGTGATCGCCGGGATATTATTTCCAAGTCCCTTTGCATACTGTGTCGTGAGGATCATCGGTACTTCCAATGCCTTCAAGCCGCCCAGTAAGATCTGGCTCTTGCGGAGCAGTTCTTCCTGTCCGCTCATTGCCGGCAGGATCTTCTCCTGATAATCAATGACAATCGCAAATGTATCTTCTGCCTTTATTCTCATCTTCTTATACCTCTTTCTATTGTTGAAAAAATATACCAATTTAATTATATGCAAATTGCCTGTAAAAGACAATGCTAAAAAAGAGATCCTCATTCACAAATGAGAATCTCTATGTATTCCGTCTTTCTTTCCTAGAGCGAGAAGTCTTCTGCGCCACGCACAGATGGTATCTGGGATGCTCCCACTGCCAGATCCTGACCTATAAAGTACTGATACTGATGGATCAGTTCGTCCTTTTGCATATCAGAAACCGCCTTTGCTACGTCCAGAGAATGAATATCGCTGTCAGCCCCCTTGAGATCGTAGGTTGCCTTCGGCTCGTACTGACTGGCATAGTCATATGTGCCAAAGGTCTGTCTGCTTCTGGCTGCTGCATCCTCTTGTGTGCCTGTCTCTGCGACATTGCCGGATACCCCGGTCGTATTATCTCTACCATGTGACTGGGATGCAACCTGCGTACTCTCGACTTGCTTTATGCTGTTATAATCATAAAATCCAACGGCTGGTCGGATACCTGATATATTCATCTTATACTCCTAATTTCGTTCTCACGAAAACCTCTTGTTCCCTACACAAAATATATCGGATCATGTAAAAAAATCTTAACCCTTTTATTTGTCTAACATTTTCTTTAATTCACTCATAAATGTATTGACATCTTTAAACTCACGGTAAACAGAGGCAAATCTGACGTATGCGACATCATCCAGATCCTTGATCTTATCCATAACAATCTCACCGATCTCGTCACTTGGGATCTCTTTTTCCTCCCTGGAAAAGATCTCTGTCTCTACTTCATCGATCAGTTTGTTGATGGCATTGGCAGAGATCGGGCGCTTATGGCAGGCTCTGAGCACACCGGCCTCGATCTTGGCACGGTCATACTGCTCACGGTTGTTGTCTTTCTTGATCACGATCAAAGGGATCGTCTCTACCTTTTCATAGGTTGTAAAACGCTTGCCACATTCATCACACATACGACGACGACGGATAGAATTGTTGTCATCTGCCGGTCTGGAATCAATTACTCTGGTATTCTCACTGCTGCAAAAAGGACACTTCATGCCTTCCCTCCATTTCTTAGCGAATCCGCTTCGCCTAAACCACAATATATAGATTTATATTACACGGATTTCGCATGAATTGTCAAGCAATTCGCACTATTTTCGACACATCTTAAGGTTTATGCATGACTTCTTTTTCGTTGACATCCACAAGGATCATATCCGAACCGATACGACAGACCTGACACCAGGGGATCCAGTATTCGCATTCATGCAAAAAGAATCCACAGATCTTTCCTTTGGACGGCACGATCAAGGTACAGATGCAGCCTCTTTTTTCGTCGATCTCCAGATCCATCACGCGTCCCAAGCACTTGGCTGTGCATACATTGATCACATCTTTTGTCTGTAGTTCACACAAAAGCATAGCATTTTCACCACAAAATAAGGCTTTCTACAGTATATGTAGAAAGCCCCTTTGCCGTCACATTTCTCTTTGATTATACATTGAAGCGGAACAGGATCACATCGCCGTCCTGCACCACATATTCCTTGCCCTCTACACGCACCAGACCTTTTTCCTTGGCTGCTGCGGTACTGCCACAATCCAAAAGATCCTGGAAGTTTACGACCTCAGCCTTGATAAATCCACGCTCAAAGTCGGTATGGATCTTGCCTGCTGCCTGCGGTGCTTTGGTCCCCCTGGTGATGGTCCATGCACGCGTCTCATCCTCTCCGGAAGTCAGATAAGAGATCAATCCAAGCAGGGAATAACTAGCCTTGATCAGTTTGTCCAGACCGGACTCCTTCATACCGAGTTCCTCTAAGAACATCGCCTTTTCGTCATCATCCAGTTCTGCGATCTCCTGCTCGATCTCTGCACAGATCACGAAGACCTCACTGCCTTCCTTTGCTGCGAACTCACGAACGGCGGCAACACCTGCGTTGTCTGCGCCGTCATTTGCCACTTCATCCTCGGATACATTGGCAGCATAGATGACCGGCTTTGCGGTAAGGAGACCATATTCCTTGAAACAGGCTTCCTCGTCCTCATCCAAAAGTTCAAACGTGCGGGCAGAATTGCCTGCTTCCATATACTCTTTCAGACGCTCCTGCATAGCAGCTTCCTTTTGTAAAGACTTATCCATGCGGGCAGCCTTGGAAGTCTTTGCATATCGTCTCTCTAAAATCTCTAAATCTGAGAAAAGAAGTTCCAGATTGATGGTCTCAATATCACGGAGCGGATCAATGCTTCCATCCACATGCACGATGTTGGTATCTTCAAAGCAGCGTACTACATGTACGATAGCATCACATTCACGGATGTTGGCAAGAAACTGGTTGCCAAGTCCCTCTCCCTTGCTGGCTCCCTTTACAAGACCAGCGATATCCACAAATTCAATGACAGCCGGTGTCACCTTTTTTGACTGGTAAAGCTCTGCCAGTTTTTTCAGTCTCTCATCCGGCACCGTAACCACACCCACATTGGGATCGATCGTTGCAAATGGGTAGTTGGCTGCAAGTGCGCCTGCCTTGGTCAGCGAATTGAATAAAGTAGACTTGCCTACGTTTGGCAGTCCGACGATGCCTAATTTCATTTTATCTTTTACCTATCCGAAAACCCTTGCTTTGTCCGGTTTTCGCCTTTCCTCACTTTTCTCTTTCACAGCCTTATGGTTGCGGCTACTCCGCTTCCTTGCATAATATATCACATCATGACCGTTTTCTCTACCTGTATTTATAAGAAATAACAGATTACTCCGGCAATCCCTGCCGCAGACTTTCCTCAATATCCAAAAGACATTCCACAATCAAAGGATTGAATGTTCCGCATTCTCCGTTTTGGATCATCTCCAAAGCCTTATCATGGGAGAATGCCTTTTTGTAGCAGCGCTCACTTGTCAATGCATCATACACATCTGCAATGGATACAATCTGCGCTCCGATCGGGATCTGATCCCCGGCGAGCCCGTCCGGATAGCCTCCGCCATCCCATCTTTCATGATGCCAGCGGGCGATTTCATACGCTGTCTTTAAAAGTGGTTCTTTTTGATAATTTTTCTGTCCCTCTATGATCTTAGCACCATAAAGAGTGTGCTTTTTCATGATCTCATACTCCTCCGGCGTAAATTTGCCAGGCTTGTTCAGCACTTCTTCCGGCACGGCGATCTTTCCAATATCGTGCAAAGAAGCAGCCAAAGAAATCATCTCCACATCATCTGCAGAGAGGGCATACTTATTATCTTCCTTCTCTAAAAGACGATTCATAAGACTCTTGGTCAGAGTACGGATATTCAAAACATGGCTGCCGCTTTCACCGTTACGAAATTCAACGATATGGCTGAGAACCGTTATCAGCATAGCATTGTCTTTCAATCGTGCTTCCTGTTCGCTCTGCAACTGCTCCTCTGCCAGTTTCCTTGCCTGCTCGATAGTTGTAACCGGCATACTGATCAGGTTGACCCACTCATCCCCCTCAAAAACAGCCACCATCTCATTTGTCTCATTGATCTCCACAATATCATAAAAGAAATGTCCGCCATCTGCGCCACTGTTACGGATCTCATTTAGTTTATCAATGATCACGTGACCGGTAAGCGGCAAAAACTTTGTGGCCAGTGTCTCTCCCCAGGTCATATTGTGTGCCTTGTAAAAATCATTGCACTGTTTATTGCCGGACATATTCAGATAATCTGCAATCTGACCATTTTCATCGAAGATCAGACGAGAATGTGTGTAATCCAGCGGCAGATTGTCGATCAGATTTCGATAGCGTTTTTCCTGAGTCTTTAACTGACTCTCATATTCCTTCCATTTTTGCGTATGGTTAATCAGATAGATCATGTAGCTGATGGTTTTGCCTTCCTTATGATGCCGGATGATCTTAACGTTCAAAGACAGAGCCTGTGCACTGGAATTGTTGATCACATCCTGTGGAACCGTATATAAGACATCATATTGGTAAGTATCATGCGTACGGATAAACTCCATCTGCTCATCGGTAAAATTGTAGTTATCAAACATATTGTAGCCCATCAGAAGTTCCTTTGTGGTGCCTAATATATCTACAACTGCCGGATTGCAGTCTACAATACATCCTTCACTGTTGCAAAGAGAAACCCCCATAGGCATATCGTCGTATACTTCATGTTGAAATTTCAGGCAGGTATCTTTTCCTCCCGTTTCCTGCATATTGGTCATTTTCAATTCCTTCTTTCTTACTACTCACAGAAATAAATATAATACACCTTTTTTTGATATTTCACAAGTCTTTTCTCAGTTCAAAATCAATTTATAATCATTTCTCTTATTCTTTGACATTTTTTCATCATAAGCGAAAAAAATCAGTGCAATCCATACAAAATATGGTAAAATTAAGAATGTGTAA
>CAVLBP010000018.1:0-26938 GCA_963661325.1 bacterium | reverse complement strand
GTACAGATAAACGACCTCTCCCGGCTCCGCAAGATCAGCAGCATCAAAACGGTTGATCTTGATTTCTGTTCCATCCTGCAGCGTTAAGATCATCTTGATGAGATTTCCCACAAAGATCTGTTCCTTAACAACTGCCTTAATATGGAAACCTTCCACCGGCTCTCTGGAAAAGAGCATATTCTCCGGACGAATGGAAATACCAACGCTGTCACCTGTCACAACTCCCTTTTTCGGATCAACATTGATCAGGGCTTTGCCGTTTTCTGTAGCAACCTCTGCCGTATTTCCATCCATCTTCAAAACAACCGCATCCAAGAGGTTTGTCTCGCCGATAAAATTTGCCACAAATTTTGTCTTAGGACGTTCATAGATCTCCACAGGTGTATCCAACTGTTCAATCCGCCCTTGATTGATAATGGCAATACGGTCTGACATGGTCAGGGCTTCTTCCTGATCATGCGTAACATAGACAAAGGTGATGCCAAGTTTTTTCTGCAGGCGCTTAAGTTCAATCTGCATCTGCTTTCTGAGTTTCAGATCCAGTGCCCCCAAAGGCTCGTCCAAAAGCAATACCTTTGGACGGTTGATAATGGCTCTGGCAATGGCTACACGCTGCTTTTGTCCACCGGACATCTGTGTGATACGCCGCTTTTCAAAGCCTTCCAACTGGACCATTTTCAGTGCTTCCATAACTCTGGTATGAATCTCATCCTTAGGCACTTTCTTCACCTTTAACCCATATGCAACATTGTCATAGACGTTCATGTTTGGGAAAAGCGCATAATTCTGAAATACTGTATTAACATCTCTCTGATATGGTTCTTTCTTTTCTACCGACTCACCCTGTACTTTAATAGCACCACTGGTAGGCATCTCGAAGCCGGAGATCATACGGAGGGTCGTTGTCTTTCCACATCCGGAAGGTCCTAAGAGGGTTAAAAATTCACCCTCCGCAATGTTCATGTTCATATTTTTTACGACATGATTTTCTCCGTACCATTTTTCTACATTCATGATTGAAACAATTGGTTTACTCATAGCGATTTCTTCCTTTCGTCTTATTCAATGGCATCGGAGCCACGCTCATTTGTACGGATTCGAACCGCTTCGATCACATCCGTAACGAAAATCTTTCCATCGCCCTGCTTGCCGGTTCCGACAGCAGATGCCACATCTGCCAGGATATCCTCCACCATATCATCCTCTACTACTACAAATGCCATGATCTTTGGTAAAAGATTGATATCATCTCCCGTAAAATTCATTTCCGGTAAATATCCCTTTTGTACGCCGCATCCCATTACGGAATATACCGTCATACCCTGACAGTGATGTGCTGCTAACACTTCCTTCAATCCTACTAATTTTTCCGGTCTGGTAACCACTTCTATTTTCTTCATCTTTGTTCTCCTTCCCTATATCGTTTATTGCCCCATCAAAAGTGTGTAGTAAGTATCCATAATGCTTATCTGATCATCGCTGACCGCAACCATCCAACTCTTGTCTGCCAACTCTTCGTATTTTGCAATGGATGGATTGTCATAGTAGCCATCCGGCAAAAGATCCTTGATATACTCTTCCTTCACCATTGGAACACCGCCCCACTCTTCGATATGCATTGCGACTGCTTCCGGGCTGATCATATAGTTGATAAACTTGGTTGCCAGTTCTGCCTTATCACTGGTAGATGTGATACCCCAGTACTGCTGGAACTTCTCGTAGTTAGAGTCAATATCCGCTACTGCAAATTTGTCCCAGTTGTCCTCGCTGTCTGCACAAAGTGTTGCATAATCCCAGCAGAGTGCCACGGAGCATTCTCCATTTTCCAAAGAAGATACAGCACTCTCACCGACGAAGGTCTTTACATTGCCCTTGATCTCTGTCAAAAGATCATTGGCTTCCTTGATCTCATCTTCACTGGTAGAATCTGCACTGTAGCCTAATGCCTCCAAGGCTGCTCCATAAAGGGAGATGGTGGAATTTACCATAGCAATCTGTCCCTTTAGGGCTGGGTTGGTCAGATCCTTAAAGGATGTAATCTCGATCGGACAGGTTTCCTTGTTATAAATAATAACCGTATATCCCTGCGCCATGTCCGGTGTGGTGTACTTTAGGTCTTCGTCTCCAATTGGTCCTTCATTCATTAGATCATCCAGAAGGTATTCTTCATTTGTAATGGCAGAATGATCCATCTCCTGCAAAAGATCATTATCCACAAATGTCTTTATATATGCTGCCTCAATATCCACCAAATCATATTCTCCACTGCCTTCTACCAGTTTTGAGATCATGGTATCTGTATTATCAATATAGGTAACATTGACTGTACAGTCATTATCCTCCTCAAACTGTGCAATAGCGTCTTCAGAAAACGACCCATCCCATATACAAATATTCAGTTCATTACTTGCGGAAGAACTCTTTCCGCTGCTTCCGCATCCTGCCAGACTTCCTGCGGCCAGTGCAAGGGTCATAAGCATCGCCATCATCTTTTTCATTTTCATATCTGATTCCTCCTTTTCTTAAAACAAAACGCGCCCAAAAGAAACTATAGTCTCCTTTGACCGCGTTCTACATTTCAGAAAGTCAATAAAACAAGAAAAAGCCAATGACGACAATTTCCGTCGCCATTGACTTTCTTACTATGTGGAATATCTTAGCACCCCTTCATTCATCTGTCAATATGTACATAAAATATTTTTTAATTTGTGCAATTTTACTTAAAAGCAGGAACGATAGATGGCCTCAGCATCTGCAACAGACAGTGCCAGATTTCCTTCATCCAATCCAAATTCTTCCACCGCATTTTTTGCCATCTCAGGAATATCGCTCTCATCCTCTGCTCCAATAGAACGCAATGTAAGGCTCAAGCCCATCTTTTCATATACTTCTCTGGTCTTTTCTATAGCCATCCGAGCGATAGTGGTGTTAGGAAGGCTCTCATCAATGCCAAAGACATTGACACCATAGCGAACAAAAAGCGGAAGGGTATTTTCATTACATCGGTGCTGCATCCAGGCATTCTCAATGATCGCCATCCCGTGTCCATGGGTCAATCCATAGTGGGTCGTCAGTTGATACTCCAAGGCATGTGCCGGCCAGGAACTTTCATTTCCGCAGGCAATAAACCCATTGATAGCCCAGGATGCAGCCCACATCAGGTTGGCTCTTGCCCGCTCATTATCCGGTTCTTCCACTGCAATTGGACCGTATTCGACGCAAGCCTTAAGTACCGCCTCCATCATGCCGGTTTCAATATCCAGTACATCTTCTCCGGTGAAATAATACTCGAATACATGAGACATGATATCACTGACACCTGCCGCTGTGTGATATGCAGGAACACTAAAAGTATAGCCCGGATCCAGGATAGAAGCTCTTGGGTAGAGGATATCATCGTTGATCTCAGCCTTATCTTTTTGTTCAGCATTCGAGATAACAGACGAGGAATCCATCTCCGATCCGGTCGCAGCAACCGTCAATACAGTCACGATCGGCAGTGCCTCTGTGATCAGGGAATTATCCTTTACAATATCCCATACATCTCCGTCGTAAAATGCGCCCACAGCGATTGCTTTTGCTGCATCTATGGTACTCCCTCCTCCGATTGGGACGAGCACATCTATATGGTTCTTCTTACAGATCTCTACACCTTTTCGTACGGTTGTAATCTGCGGATTCGGCTCTACGCCGGAAAGTTCCAGAAAGGAAATTCCATGTTCTGCAAAAAGGGATAGCACCTTATCGTAGATGCCAATTTTTTTGATGCTGCCGCCACCATATACCAAAAGTACTTTGCTGCCATATTCCTTGACATATTCCGGAAGTTTTTCAATCTGATTTCTGCCAAAGGCCACCTTGGTCGGAATGTTGTATTCAAAATTATTCATATTTGCCTCCTTGTTCTTTCTCTGGTATAATACAAGAGTTTATAGTCTTATATAAAACATTGCTAATGAGGTATCTGCTATGGAAAATAAAAATTTTTTGGACAATCCACCGATGACCTTTAAAATTGGAGAATTATCCAAACTATATCACATCGGTGTAGATTCCATCCGCTACTACGAAAAAGTTGGTATTCTGAATCCCATCCGAAATGAAGAAAACAATTACCGGCTCTACACCACCGATGATCTGCGCAAACTGACCATGATCCGAGAACTTCTGGGATTGAACTTTTCCACGGAACAAATAAAAAACTTCAATGACAACCGGACCGTTGCCAATACGGAAGCCATGTTGGAAGAAGAACTGCGCATGTTAGATGATCATATACGACAGTTAAAGGATAAGCAAAAAAAGATCAAATCCCGGCTCAACTCTCTAGAGAAATCCGGCAAGGATGCCGGAGACGAGATCATCCGCCTGCAGCATTTACCGGAACGCAAGATTTTTATGCTGAGTCCTGATCGCATTCCCGATTCCTATATCGACTATTATCTGATCAAATACATGTACGATTCCGGGAAAAAAGTGGATACCATAGGTGCATGTGACTGCTATATCCTGGACCCGGAGAACTCCCGTCCGGAGTCAGACTACCTTTGGACCAAGTCTGTTTTTTTTCACTCAGACTTTCTCAACCTGCCAAACAATGATGTTCTGCCGGAAGGAGATTATCTGTGCATATCCTATCACGGCAACAGCATAAAGACCAAGCCGCTGGTAGAAAAACTCTTCCAATATGCAAAAAAGCACAAGTATCAAGTGCTTGGCAGCCCAATCGAAATGTGTATCATCGATGATTATGAAACTGCTGATGAGGCAGAATATCTGACAACTCTCCAACTGCAGATCTCCGCCTCTCAACCGTAGATTTATTTGTTTGACATAAAACGTTCATATCGCAGCGGCGTAATATCCACTGCGGTATCTTCTCCTGCTACAAGCTGACTCATCATGTAACCTACTGCAGGACCGGTACCAAATCCATGTCCATTAAAAGCAGTTGCCAGAATAAGTCCCGGCGTCTCTTCCGGTCTTCCCAAAACACAGACGCCATCCGGTGTGAATTCCATCCACCCCGTCCAGGTTCTGACAATCTTCGCTTTCGCCAATAGCGGAATGTAACCGGAAATAGCTCTGCAGCTTGCAGATAAGGTCATCGGATGAGATTCCGTTCTAGTCAACGGCATATCCATATAACCTTCCAATCCACAATCTGCACCAAAGACAAACGAACCATGTCTGGTCTGGTGTCCGTAGAAGTCAGCATCTGCAGTTCCTAACATCTGCTCGAACATCTTTGGCTGCGCCTCCGTAACCAATGCAGAGTCCAAATATTTTTCCATTGGAATATCAAGACCAACCGTATTCATAATATAGCGACTTTCATATCCGGCTGCCAGAATAACATCACCTGCCTCAAAAACACTTCCATCTTTGGTAACAACCTGTCGCACCTTTCCCTTAATCTTCTTTAATTCTGTCACTTCTGCTGAAGTAAAGAACTTGACGCCCATCTCCAGCGCCCTTTTATAAAAGCCCAGAGTCGTTGTCAGCGGATTTGCATGCCCATCTGTAGGACACCAGCTGGCTCCAATGATTTCTTCTGACAGGTAAGGATTGATTTCCCTGACTTCCTTGCCATCAATCATCGTAACATCTAACCCCACTGATTTCGCATTGTTCGCCAGACGGGTCAGTTTCTCCAAATGCGCATCTGTTTTTCCCAGACGCAGATTTCCTTTTTGGGTATATTCCGTATCAACACCCAGTTCTTCAGAAAGTGTAGGCCAGAAATTTTTAATTCCATACATAGCGATCGGCAATTCTCTCACATCACGACCTGACTGACGCACACCACCACCATTTCGACTGGATCCACCATGCCCGATACTGTCGGAACCTTCCAATACGATTACGTTGGTAATACCACGTTTTGCCAAATAATATGCAGACGCACAACCGACAATTCCGCCACCGATAATTACTACATCACTTGTATATGTCATGATTCTAACCCTCCATCCACTGCTGCAATTTCCATTTCGATTGGTCGCATCGGAACTCTTGAAGTCGCCGGTACGATCTCTGTCGGAGCGACTTTCAATTCCTGCGCCATAATCCTTTTTACCATGGTTCCACAGGTCTGTCCCTGACAGAGTCCCATACCGGAACGCAAGTAGCGTCGCATTTCCTCAATCGTCGTGATCCCCTGATGCACTGCCTGTCGGATTTCTCCCTTGGTCACTTCCTCGCAACGGCAAACAAGAAGGTCATCATCCGGTGCCGGAACATATGGTCCAATTTCTTCCAATTTTGCTTGTATATCTAACATCCTCATATCCTCCTTTATGCAATCGGTCTGTAGAATCTAACAGTATTTAAATGTTCCATCGGAACCTTTACGGTGAGCAGATTGGTATGATCGTAAGCCTTTGAAGAACGAACACGACTAACAGTTACCTCAACGATTTCTCTGCCGTCACGTCCTAAGCCCATGCCCTTATCGCCTTCCTTTGGAAGTGGCAGGAATTCATATGGCAATGTCACTTCACCCATGCCCGGTTCCACCTCTTCTTCTACTAAAAAGATTGCCTGTCCAGAGCAAGATGCCACACACATACCACAGTTAATACAATCTACGTTTGGATCCACGATTGGAAGGGATGTGATATTATCACCAATGGTGATACAGCCCTTCTTGCAGGCATCCTGACATGGGTTACACGGAATATTCTGCGTACATTCCATGACCGGATGTACCATTCTTCTTTTTGTCACTCCTGGAAAACGCTCAATTTCTACATCAGAAACAAACCCCTTTGTCAAAAGGTTCATGGAAACGTCAATACCCTCATCCGTTTTTTCAACTAATTTTCCTCTGTTTTCCGGAGCAAACATACCCTTGCGAAGAGAACCCAGTGCTTTTTCCAATTCCGCGACACGTTCTGCCTTTTCTTCCTCTGTCATATATCCAAGATAGGTTGCAATGGCTGCACCGCTCATACGTCCTTCGATCATGGCAGATGAAGCTTCTTCAATGCCCGCTACGTCGCCTGCTGCATAGACACCCGGAATGGATGTTGCGCCGGTTTCGTCACATTTTGGAATAAATCCGCCTCTGGTATCCACCATTTCTACGCCACACATTTTTAAAAGTTGTGCCATCGGAGAAAGTCCAACAGCCACGCAAACTGTATCTACATCAAAATGCTTCTCTGTGCCCGGAATAAACTGGAAGTGGCTGTCCACCTGAGCAATCGTCACACCGGTCACACGATCTGTTCCCTCTACTTCCTTGATGGTATGGGACAGATAGAATGGAACTCCGGTACGAGCAACCTTAGCCGCATGCACACCATAACCTCCAATACGAGGTGCTGCATCTGCCAGTGCTACCACCTGACATCCGGACTGGATCAGCTGAAAAGACACAACCAGCCCTACATTTCCTGTACCAAGCATCAGAACCCTCTCGCCCGGTTTGATATGATGCAGATTCATCATGGTCTGAGCCGCACCGGCGCCGATAACTCCGGGAAGTGTCCAACCCGGGAAATTTACCATATTTTCCGCAGCGCCTGTAGCTACCAAAACAGCATCACCTTTGTAATGCTTTACCTCTTCACCAATCTTTACCACAACCTCCTTGCCGGTATACAGACCAACAACCGTTGCATTTAATACAACTTCTACGCCGTATTCTTCTGCTTCCTTGAGCAGATCCTCGCCAATCTTAAATCCACGGATCTTTGCCTTGTGTTCCTTAGAACCAAAAAATTTATGAATCTGTTTAAAAAGCTGTCCGCCAGGTTTTGCGTTCTCGTCGAAAACGATCGGCTTCACGCCACATTTTGCTGCTTCAATGGCTGCTGAAAGTCCGGCAGGACCGGCACCAATAACAATTAAGTCGAATCTTTCTACTTTCATGATAAACTCCTTCCACCTTTACTCTTCTTTTGCTGATGCACCATATTGCGTCTGTACAACCATTCCCTCAACCAAAGGTGTGATACATGTTCTCACATTTGGCTGTCCATCCACTACCATGACGCAGTCTGTACATCTGCCAATAGCGCAAAAAACGCCTCTTGGTTCATGTTTTTTTGCCGTATAACGATGGGTCATGACTCCTGCTACCCGGAGTGCCGTAGCAATCGGTTCTCCTTCAATGCCTGTCAATTCTTTTCCATCATATGTGAAAGTGACCATTTTACCCTCAGGAGATTCTCCCAGTATTGGGTGTTCCTTGATTCGTTCCATTGTGATTTCCTCCTTTTTCTCCTTACTTTGTGTCATAAAATGCATTTCCTAAAATTATTCATGATACAAAAAGAGGCACTTGGGCTATGCCCAGGCACCTCTTTGTGACTTCCCATATATTGTAAACTCTAGTACGATACCAGTGTCAACAACTTTTTTTAACAGGAATATGGTGTATCCCACACCTTCAATTTTGTGCCAATGCCTTCCTTCATGGCTTTCTGATAACATTCATAGCCCCAGCTGACATCTTCGATTGGCATTCCTTCAATGGATACAAGGATGATCTCGTCATGGGATTCTCTTCCCGGCTTCTTGCCACGGATGATCTCACCTAACTGAATGATGGAATCTCTTTCAATGATGCCGTCCTCTGCCATCAGTACAAAATCCTCACCCATGACACCTGTATGCTCACGGCTTCCATCTTCCTCATATCCCATCTGATCTTCAGCCGCATAATTATCATACATACCGATATTATCTACGACCTTTTTAAAATCCTTGATGGACTGATATTCCATATTAAAGGTAGATGTGACGATGTATGTGCAGCCCGCCTTGAGCCACTCAGCCTTTACTTCCGGCCATTCGCCCTCGCCGCAGGAAACCGCCTCTGAAATAATATCAGCCCCACGGACGGCTTCTTCGAGAGTGTCACAGCAGGTGATCTCCTTGATCTGCGGACAATGTTCTTTCACATACTCTTTCATAGCAAGTGTGGATTTACTTGTAGCGGAAGACCCTTTGATCCGGATCGTATCCACTTCCTTCATCTTGGACAAAATGGCCAATACAGAACATCTTTGGATATTTCCCGGTCCTAAAAGGGTAAGCACCTTTGCATCCGGATTTGCCAATAATTTGGCTGCAAGTCCCGGCATTGCTCCGGTTCTCATAGCGGAAAGCAGATTCGCTGACATATAGCAAAGTGGTGCTCCGGTTTCGACATCATTTAAGCACGCCATTAAAATAGATCTCGGCAATCCCTTTTCTCTATTTCTTCCATTGGAACCATACCATTTCATACCTGCCAAATGAAATCTTCCCCCTACATACGCCGGCATAGCGATAAATCGACGATCTCTGGAATCATTTAACGGGAAGTTCGGTATGTCAGATTTCTTTGGAAACCAAAGCATACATCCATGCTCGTCATGTTTTGGTCCGCCCATCAGTACATCCCCATCCTCCAAAAGACCGATCGTCTCTTCCATGACATCGACGCAGCGTCCGGCATCCAACACTCCGGCATCGATCATGTCTTCTTCACTCAGATAGAGCAGTTCCATCTTTTGATCTTCTTCCTTTAAAAATTCCTTCTTCAAATCAGCCATTTTTATTCCTTCTTTCTTTTATGGTATGCGTTTTCGCATCCCCTTTTATGGTTTCATAATTTTTATAAGACAAATCCTGCCACCAGATACATCACCGCACATATGGCTGCGCTGATAATAAAATATGGTAAGGATGTTTTATACTGTTCCACGATTCCCACACGGCAGGATCTTGCTGAAATAATTCCCAGATCCGATACCATACAGGCATTGGCTCCAAATAAAGATGCAGAAATCAGAGCCCCCAGACAAAGCGGAATGTTGGCACCTACTTTTGGCAGAACCACCAGAAGCACCGGTACCGCAATCTGAAAGAGTGTGTAATTCAGACTGTATAAATACTCTTCCACTGCAAAGAAAAGGAAGATCAGAACCGGCAAAAGACTTGCCATAGGGATCATGCTGCATACACTTTCCACAAAGGATTCCATTCCCATGGCATAAAGCACATTCTGCATGATGTAACCGATCATCAGTATAATGACCATATCCATCATGTCAATAAAGCCATCCACAATACATTCCACATATTCTTTTACTGTGCACAGCCCCTGTACAACATAAAGTATGCCGGTAACAAACATGGCAATGCCAAAGGCCAAAAAGCAATTCAGATCCGTTGCCAGCAAGGCTATGATGATCGTGATGATCGGAATGAGCAGATTCCATACAGATACATGTTTTCTTCTTGGATCATCTGCCCCATCTTCCTCTTCTTCCAGAAGGGCATCCTCATCCGCGCCATACTGGATACCATCCTCTTCCATCATCCGGTAGGCTTCCTTCATCTTCCCAATCTTTGGCATGATACCAAGGGCAAAAAGAAGTGCCACCACGCAGGCAACAATACAATAGAACATAAATGGCACTGTCTGCAGGAAAATACTCTTTGCCTCTGCACGAGATGCTACATTATCCGCATCTGCTATCTGATAGATCATAAAATAGCCCCAGGCTCCAAAAGGAAGCATCATAGAGACATTGATGCTCAAAGTACGGATCACATACGCCATAGCGACGCGAGGCTTTTTGATGGCATCACACAATGGAGAAAAGGCAGCACCAGCCGTAAGTGCTGACACATAATCATCGACAGAAGTTGCTCCTGCATAAAGACCTGCGGAGGTCATAATAAGTTTCTCATTTCTGCCAAACTTCTTTGTGATCAGATTGGTAAATGCATCCGTAGCTCCCACCCGCTTCATGGCAATGATAATACCTCCACACAGGAAGAAACTCATATACATTTCTACATTTTCTTCATCACAAAGGCTGGACTGCATATCGGTAAAAAATGCACCGACAGCGCCAAACTTATACCACTGGATATACATGGCCAGTGTCCCTAAAATAAGTGCCGACATAACATCCTGGGTAGACAGGGCATAGATAAAAAGACCTACCAAAGGAAGCAGAATCAATACACTTCCTTCCGTGAGGCTTGTCGGGAGCAATAAGAGTCCAATGCAAAAAATGATCCAGAAAACCCAAAGTTTCACCATCTTCGGATTATTGTGTTTGGGCTGCATTGCATAACCGATTCGTTTAAAGATGTTTGATGTTTCCATTCGCATCCTCCCTTTTCCATAATAAACAGAATGTGTTTCACACATTCTCACGCAAAAGCGCAAAAAAAGGCACACAGATCCCTCTGTGTACCTCTTTGTACCTCTTTATATCGCATCATAAACCCTAGTATAATACCAGTGTCAATAGATATAATTCTCTATTCTCCCGGATGGCTGGAGATCACCTTTCCTGTATTCCACAGATCGGCTGCCCGCTGCGCTGCATCCTCGCGTCCTTCAGCGTCTTTATAATCAATATTTACAGAACGGCTGCCACAATCCAGACATGCTGCATAAAAGCTATTGCCATTCTCCTCCTCCAAAAGACCTGCTCCACCGCAGATCGGACAATCCTGTAATTCGATCTTTTCAAAAATATCCATTTGTCTGTTCTCCTTTTTAATGTTCCTGGAAAAATTCGATTTCCTCACCCAGTGGTCCTTTGCAAAATGCCACACGGATAGGAAACGGCGGCTCGGATGACATCAAGACGTCTTTGGGTTCGACCGTCACTTCATAGCCTGCCTTTTTTACCCTATCGATACAAGCGTCTACATCATCCGTGGCAAAGGCAAAGTGGCGGATGACCCCCTGTCCCGGTGCGTCACTGCCATTATTAAAGATCTCAATGATACCGCTTCCAGTCTCGACCATCGTCCCCTCTTTCCATGTGCGCAATGCCGGAAGTCCCAATACGTCTTTATAGAAAGAGATGGTTTTTTCATATTCCTTAACATCACGACATTTTAGAGAAACGTGATGGATTCCTTTTATCATACTCATAGTTTGACCTCCAATTTATTTAAAATACAATGCTTTTATTTACTTGTATTGACATTGGAATAAAAGCATAAATCTTGATCATCTAATTGAATCTTTTGAGATATGCGAATCGAATAACCCTCGCATAAATAAGACTTCCTTGAAAACAAATATGCTTTGCTAGATTATAACATCCGGCAAAGCATATTTGCAAGTTCTTTTTGTATCGAATATGATATTTTTACTCTGTCACCTTATAAAATTCCATATAGTCAACATTTGGTACCGAATACCCCGTCACTGTCCATGTAATCGTATTCGTCCCTGCCTGCAACTCTACCTGTAATGGGCCATAGGTAGCAAACTGATTATATTTCAAAACGCCACTGCCCAAAATCTCTATCTCTGATACATCCGTATCCACGCCGTTGACCTGCATGTTGATCTGCTTACTTAATGCCACATCTTTTCCGATCAGGTTTGTGCTAGCCAATGCCATAGTCAGATCATAAGTTCCTGCCTCTGCCACATCAAATGTCCATGTCGCCACATTGCCTTTCTTTGACAGATTGCAGAGTACATAGCCCTGACTTGCACCATCTGCTTTTTCCGTAAATCCGGCATTCTTGACGGACTTGCCCTTGACCTTTGCTGTCTCACCCTCAATGCGCATGCTTTCTGATGTACCTGCCTGCCCAGAAAAGGCACTGGATGCCATTTTCATATGGATAATGTCTCTTACACACGCCCGCATGGCTGTACCAAAGGCTACCGGATTTTCTTTATACTCCTGCTTCATCGCCTTTTTGATAGATAAAAACTGCACTGCATAAATACCTGTCAGATTTGCATCATTCTGCGCATAGGTCGCCTGTAAAGGATTCATGTAACTTCCATACAGACCATGTACGGAAAAGTCTGAGATCACATAATCAGAATAGCCCCACTCTGTACGCAAAAGATCCTTTAACAGTACATCATTTCCGCCGCACCATGTCTTTCCCAAACGGCTGTAAGCAGACATGACACCTTTTGCTCCGCCTTCCTTGATCGCTATCTCAAAAGGCTTTAGATAAATCTCTCGTATCGTCTGTTCATCCGCCCATGTCAAAATCCCCCAGCGGTTTTTCTCCTGCTCATTTAAGACCAGATGTTTTACTGTAACTGTCAGGTTTTGCGACTGTGCCCCCTGCACAATGGCACTTGCCATCTTTCCGCAAACGATCGGATCTTCGGAGAAATACTCAAAATTTCGTCCGCCCTTTGGATTTCTATGAATATTTGCCGTCGGTGCATACCAGATATTTGTACCGATATTTTTTGCCTCGATACCACAGCGCACGCCATGTGCATAAGCAAGATCTACATTCCATGTGCAGGCAAGACATACTCCCGCCGGCCATGCCACACCGGAGTTCCGATACAAAAGACCGCCTGCTCCTTTCACAGAAGCCGGTCCATCATTATCATTTGTCTTTGGGATTCCCAGGCGGTCTACGCTCGGTGTCTTATAGCCACAGTTGCAGATCAGATCGATCATCTCATCCAAAGTCAACTGGTCTAAAAACGCCTCTTCTAAGGATGGATCCACAGCCACTTCCTGTAGCATGATCTTATCCTCGTAAATTGCCCCGATCGTCGGTGCCACTGCATCTGTATCTGTCTCCGGTGCGACCGCTGCATCCATGTCACTGATATCCACCGGACAGACCTCGTTGACAGGTGTGGTCGGATAAGTCCCCACCGGATCCATTCTTGACAGGACTGTCATCTGATCACAGAACGCATCCGAAAACAAATTCTTGATTTCTGCACCTGAGACCTCATCTGTCTTTTTTACCAGTTTTTCGCCCAGCGAATAGGAAAAATCACACTCACTCTGTTTGACGTCATGTGCTACATGTACCGTATAATCACCGGCATCTAATATGTATGCCTCCTCCACAGCAGCATCATAAGAAGAACAATCCCATATGTCAAAAGTTGCCGTATAGCGCGCACTTGCTCCCGGTTCCAGAAGATCTGTTTTGACAAAAGCCACCAACTGTGTCGCTGCCTTTTCCACGCCTCCTGCCTGATATGGCAGGCTGACATAGATCTGGATCACATCTTTACCGGCACGTTCTCCGCAGTTCGTTACTGTCGCTGCCACCTGACAATCCCTTCCATTTTTGTCAAAACTAATGTCACTCCATGCAAATTCTGTATAGGAGATCCCATAGCCAAACGGATACTGGACCGGGACTCCAAAGGTCTCAAAATAACGATAGCCGACATAAATGCCTTCCTCGTACTCCACAAAATTTGCCTTCTGATCCGCATAAGTATAATCGCCAAAATTTGCGGTAGATGGATGATCTGAAACATGATATGCGATCGTATCCTGTAGTTTGCCGGATGGATTTATTTGCCCTGCCAGCATCTGCGCCACCGATTCCATGCCCGCTTCACCGGGTGTCCATATGATCGCAGCCCCCTGGATCGATGGGTAATTTTCTAAAAATCCCATCTCCATAATATTTGCAATATTAAACAATACGATCACATGATCAAAGGTCTTTGCCACGACATCGATCAGACTGCTTTCGTCCGATGTCAACTGCAATTCTTCCAGAGTCAGGTCATCCCCTTCACTCCCGGATCTTCCGATCATAAGGATCGCTGTATCGGCATATTCCCTTGCCTGTGTCATATCCAATTCGCTGACCGGCATTTCCTTGTGATTGCCGTTCTTTCCATACCATGTCTGATAAGATTGATACAGGGTATCGTTATAAGTGATGCCTGCCGCAGATAAGGCATCATAAAACCCGATCATGGTATCGGACTTGATCGATCCCGAACCGGAACTTCCATAATATGGATCGATCGCCGCGCTTCCAAAGACATTGACCGTCTGCTCTGATGCAAGTGGCAGCACCCGATCCTCATTTTTCAAAAGAACGATTCCCTCTGCCTCTACCTGCTTTGCCACCTGTAAAGATTCCGCTACGATCGAAGCATCAATGTTTCCTGTAGATGCTTCGACCAAAGATGTCCCCAACGTCGTCACTGCAAGAATAGCTGTCAATAGACCAGCCAGACATCTGCTTCCTATTCTTCTTTTCATAAAAACCTCTTAACTTTCTTTTACATTTCCATCTGCTCCTTGATCTCTTTTTCTGTGCAAAGTCCCTGACAGGTCTTTGCCATTTTCTCTAATTCGTCTATCGTATGCCTTGCCAGTTCTGCTTTCACCGCAGCCAGCATGGCAGCATTCATACTGAGTTTTCTTGCGCCAAGTCCGACCAGAAGTGCTGCCCCCTTGGGGTTTCCCGCCATCTCACCACAGACAGAGATTGGCTTGTTTGCTTTTTGAAAACTGTCAAAAACAAAGCCCAAAAGCCGGATCATTGCTGGTGCATAAGTCTGGTAATAGGGCTCCATAGCAGCATTCATGCGGTCTGCCGCACATACATACTGGGTCAGATCATTGGACCCGATACTGGCAAAATCCACCTCACGCACCACAAGATCTGCCTGCAAAGCCAGACTTGGAACTTCGATCATGACACCGATCTTAACCTTTGGGTCATATGCAATACCCTCCTGATCCAAAGCAGACATGATCTGACTGACCCAGGCTTTTGCCTGGCGGATATCCTCCACACTGCCTACCATAGGAAACATGATCTGTAAAGATCCATAGACAGATGCTCTGAGTGCCGCCCGCACCTGTGTCTCAAAGATCTCCCTATGGGAAAAGCATAAGCGCAGCGCCCGCTCTCCCAAAAAAGGATTGTCTTCTTTTGGCAAAGAAAAATACGGCAGGGTCTTATCCCCTCCGATATCCAGTGTCCGCAGGGTCACCGGCTTTCCCTTTGCCCCTTCTAAAATACGACGATAGACGCGAAATTGTTCTTCCTCCGTCGGCATATGGTCGTTTTCCATATACAAAAATTCCGTCCGGAAAAGGCCGATAAAGTCGTAGGCTTCCTCTGCCGTATCGTACGAATCTGATCCCACATTGATGCCCAGTGCGATCTCGGCGCCATCTTTGGTTGCCCCCGGGCGAAGCAAAAAGGTCTGCTCCTCCTCTATTTGTTTCTTCCATAACTGCCGCTTTTGTTCATACTGTTCTTTTTCTTCTTTGGAAAAATCCAACCATATCTGACCGGTCAGCCCATCCAGGATCAGGTCTTGTCCGTCTTTGATACGGCTCATGGCATCCCCTGCCCCCAATATCGCCGGAAGCAAAAAACTTCGGGCTAAGATTGCGCAGTGAGAGTTGGAACCGCCCACTTCCGTGATCAGACCTTTGACATGGGTGCGATCCAGATTAGCAGTGTCGCTCGGCAAAAGGTCATGCGCCACCACGATCACATCCTCGGCAAAATGATCCAGCCTTCTTTCTTCTTTTCCCAGTAATAGCCGGAGCACCCTTGCCCTGACATCCAAAAGGTCTGCTGCCCTGCCCGCGATCAGGGGATCATCTACCTGCCTTAAAAGGTCAGCATACTGGTTGAATATTGTATCAACTGCACTTTCAGCCGTCATACAATCCACTTTGATGGCATCCCCCGTCTCTTCGATCATTTCCTCATCTTCTAAGACTTCCTGATGCGCCAGAAAAATCTTTGCCTGGTCGGGATGCTGCTCTTCTAAGGCAGCATAAAGAACCTGCAATTCCTCTTTTGCCTGCTCCCTTGCCAGTTGAAAGCGCCGACACTCGGCTTCTGTCTCCTTCTTGTCGCACTTGCTTTTGCTGATCGTCAGATCCAGTGGTTCATATCTATATGCTTTTGCGATCGCAATGCCTTTGGATACGGCATTCCCGCTTAAAAACATCTGTCCTTCGCCCATACCACAGTCTCCTTATTCTCCAAATCCACTGGCAACCAAGGCAGCCAAAGCCTCGATCGCTTCTGTCTCATCCGCGCCTTCTGCTGCAAGTTCCGCTTTTGTCCCCTGCCCGATTCCTTCTGCCAAAAGACGCACGACCGATTTTGCATTGACCGGCTCTCCGCCTTCTTTGCAGATGGTGATCTTTGACTCATATTTCTTTGCCAGCATGACAAAATCCGATGCCGGTCTTGCGTGAAGTCCTGTCTTATTGATAAATTCCACTTGTTTTGTAACCATACTATCCACCCTCTTATTTCTATAAGTCCTCGCCATGGCTGGCAATACACTTCTGATACCAGTAAAAGGAATCCTTCTTTATACGTTTTCCGGATCCTTTGCCCTCATTATCCAGATCCACATAGATAAAGCCATATCGTTTTTTCATCTCTCCTGTACTGGCACTGACCAGATCGATACAGCCCCACGGCGTATAACCGATCAGATCGACACCATCTTTCATGGCTTCCTTCATCTGCTCAATATGCGCTTTGAGATAGGCAATCCGGTAATCGTCATGGATACAGCCGTCCTCTGTCAGCTGATCGACGGCTCCCAGACCATTTTCTACCAGCATGATCGGGATCCGGTAACGGTCATAAATGGCATTCAACAGATAGCGCAACCCCTTAGGATCAATGATCCAGCCCCATTCACTGGCCTTTAAATAAGGATTTTGCACGCCCAGCATCATATTTCCGGCGGTCTTTTGTACCTCTTTATCCCGTGTCACACAGCGCGAAGTGTAATAACTGAAACTGAAAAAATCCACACAGCCCTTTTTTAAAATATCAGCATCCTCTGTCTGACTGACAATGACAATTCCGTTTTCTTTAAAAAACCGCTCCATATAATAAGGATATTCCCCGCGGATGCAGACATCCCCGCAGAACCAGTTGCTTTTTTTCATCTGCCACTGTGCCTCTAACATATCATCCGGCGCACAGGTATAAGGATAGACCCCTGCCGCAGATAACATACAGCCCACCCGATTTTTCGGATTGATCTCGTGGGCTAAGGTTACCGCTTTTGCACTTGCCACAAACTGATGGTGAAGTGCCTGAAAACGCGCCTGTATCTCCTCACTCGTCTCCGGCGTCTGCATACGGCTGAGTCCAAACATATCCGCTCCATCTTCCGGCAAAATTCCTGCCCCCAGAAGTGTTCCAAACCGACTGACCAGCGTATTCATCTCATTAAAGGTCAACCACAGATCGACTTCATCCTTATACTCTGTAAAAACTGTCTTGCAGTAACGCAGGAAAAAGTCTATGACTTTACGATTCTGCCACCCGCCATATGCCTGACACAGGTGATAAGGCATTTCATAATGGGAAAGCGTCACCAATGGGCGGATCCCCCATTTTTTACATTCACGAAATACCTCATGGTAAAATTGCAGTCCTTGGGCATTTGCCTCTGTCTCATCCCCTTTGGGAAAAATGCGTGTCCACGCAATAGACAAGCGCAGCACCTGAAACCCCATCTGTCCAAATAGGGCTATATCTTCCTTGTAGTGATGATAAAAATCGATGGCGTTGTGGCTGGGATAAAAGGCATCCTCCCGTATGTCCCGGGTAAACCGCCGCGGAGACGTTTTTGTCCCCGCGGTGATATGATCTGCAATCGAATCTCCTTTGTTTCCAACATTCCATGCGCCCTCCGCCTGATTGGCAGCGATCGCACCACCCCATAAAAAATCTGCATTCATTATGCTACCTCTTTTGCTTCCTGCTCCTTTGCGATCAGGTCACGCTCATATACCTTAAAGAATGGACGATATACCACCCAAGCCACGATAAAGGCGATGACCGGGATCAGGATATTGGTCCAGGACAGGGTACACAGATACGGTGATACGCCGACCGGTAAGGTCGCTGTGATCATGGTAAATGCCGGTTTGAAGAAGCCGACCATATAGCCAAAGTAACAGATGATCATGGTGATCAATGGGTTGATCACAAACGGAATGGCAAGTGTCGGATTGTACATGATCGGATAACCGAAGGTTGCCGGCTCATTGATATTAAAGATACCCGGTACAACTGCCGCCTTGCTGACTGCCTTGATCTGCTCAGACTTGGAGAAAAGTCCCATAACGCAAAGTGCCAAGGTGTTTCCCGTTCCGCCACAGCAGTTCATGATACCAAACAAAGCAACCGGTACAAAGACAAGGGCTTCCCCCTTAGACACATGCTCTGCATTGTTTGCTATGTACTCCATGAGCGGTGCCATAATGGCGATATAAACAACCATGGTTCCATGAATACCGAAAGTCCAGAGGACATTTGCCACCAACACGACAATGATGATACCCGGTACGCTGGTCAGTGCGCCAAGCGGTGCTGACAAGATATAAGAGATCGCGTATGGCAGAGAGATCGTCATGACATTCAGGCAGATACTTCCGATCGTATGCCAGATCGCGATGTTGATAACCAGTGGGATCAAGGATGCAAAGGTATCCTGTAAGAATTTCGGTACGGCATCCGGCATCTTGATCATCAGATGATGCTTTTCGCAAAAATGCGCCATCTTGACGGTACAAAGCGAAATGATGATCGCCGTAAACATACCCACAGCACCCAGACAGGAATTGTCAATGCCGGTAAAACTGCTTCCGTCTGCCAGTTCTACCGTCTTGATCGGACCTGCAACGATCAAAAAGATCAGCATGGCATTTAATGCGTTGGTCAGCGCCTGCATCTTGAGCGACTTGGCATAAGAATAGGCGATGGTAAATGCCATATAAACAGAGATCAGCCCCATAGACAGATCATACGGCACCAATAAGATGCTATAGATCGCATCATCGGTCGTCCAAGCCCCAAAGAAAGTCGGGATGATCGCGATCAACTGGAAGATAGCGCCGATCAGGATGATCCCCATTGCCATCATCATACCGGCAGATACTGCTGCGATCGCTTTGTTTCCCGCACATTTTTCGCCTATGGATTTTACTTTTTGCATGAATTTGCTTTCATATAAATTACTCATATCCTTCTCCTTTTTCCTTTCCCTAAAAACCCTTACCAGATATTACTGTGGATAGATCTCATCCACCTGTTTCATGATGTTTTCTACATTACCGATGGCATAATCATAGGCTGCGATCACGGCGATCGGCATCTGCGTTACCTGCGCGATCTCATCTTTTTTGTAAGATACCTGCGGTCCTAACAGAATGACATCATAATTTTTGTAGGAATCCTCATATGCGGACATCCCCAC
This sequence comes from bacterium, assembly GCA_963661325.1. GTDB lineage: Bacteria > Bacillota > Clostridia > Lachnospirales > Lachnospiraceae > Pararoseburia. The sequence continues at coordinate 6,948 of CAVLBP010000018.1, read as the reverse complement.
AGCATCGATCTTGAGATCTATGCCTTTGTCCTCTGCATATTTTTCCATCTTCTTCATCAGAATCCCTGTTGACATGCCCCCAGCGCATATCAATAACACTTTCCTTTCCATATGCCCCTCCTTATTTTTCCTTGTATAAAAGGATCATTTCTTTGATGAGATCCCCGGCAAGTGCACTTCCCATCAAGTGATCCTGTGCATGGCAAAGCAGAATGCTGACGCTGTCCACTTGACCTTTTGCATCCATCTGCAAGAGTTTCCGGTGTGCCTCGTGGGCTGTCTGTAAACTCTTTTCCGCGCTTTCCATCAGTTGATCCGCCTGGATAAAATCCTTCTTTTTTGCCGCCTGTAAGGCTTCAAATGCCGCCGATCTGGCTGCCCCGGAATTGGCAATGATCAACATGGAAATCTCTTCCAATGCTTCCTGTAATTCTTCGCTCATAGTAACCTCCTTTGTTTTATATCTGATATATGATCATCAGCATATTTGCCACCTCGTCGTCGCTAAAAATGATGTGAAAGGCTTTTTCCATCGGTCTTAGCATCCGAAGCAGCTGCTGAAATTCTTTATGATATTGATGCAGAATTGCCTTGCGCTTTGGATTTTCGGGAGAAGTCTCCCCGGATGCCAAACGCTCAATACAACAGGCAGTGTGAACCAAGAGTCCCATCTGTGCATCCTGCGTCATATGTTTTAATTTCTGATCGACCTCCTGTAAAAATGCTTCTACCGATGTCTCTACCTTTTTGATTTCCACATGGCTAAACTGCCCGGACAGATAATTGAAAACTTCCTGATGGTCCACCTCATAATCCTTGGACTCGGTCTTTCGCAAAAGTTCCGGTAATCGTTCTTTTGGTGTCGTAAAGACCTCCGTGATCGAACAGAAGGGAATGCCATATAACTTAGGATCAAAAGTTCCTACCACACATAGTATGGTTCCCCGCCGCATCAAGTCACGAAAGGCTTCCTGCAAAGCCTTGGGATCACTCATGGATAAAGGAATGATCTGCACATCCTCCATGTGACCATAGCGCTCAATATAGGTCTTTAACTCCTCCGCGCCACCCTTTCCCGTCGTACATAAGGTAATGAGATATTTTTCATGACTGGTGGCAAAATCTCCCACACTTTTCATGGCATCCCGATAGACGGCATCCAGATTGGATGAGATCATTGCCTTTCGCGCCAGTTCAATCCCCATAGTCGTCACCGGCGCCGGGAAAAGCCGGATCATAATACCTGTCTCCGCGGAGATCTCCTCTGCCAACTTGGATACCAGATCACTGTCATAGACAATGAAAACGCCCTGCTTTTGCTCGATCTCCAAAATACATTTTTTCAAAGACGTATAGATCTGTGCCTCGCTCTGCCGGTGTGATACCTCAAAGGAAAAAATATGGTCAAATCCGGTGATCTCGGCGATCGTATGCACAATGGATGCTGCAATATCCTTTCCATAAAAAGCATAGAGGATAACAGTCTGTCCCTTGTCCGTCTGCTTTGGCGGTTCGTAGCATAAAAACATGGTGATCAAAATGACCTCATCTATGGTCAACTGCCTGCCATAGACCTCCTGTATTTCCTCTGCAAAGGCAAGACTTAGCATATATTCCTGCTTGTATCTGGTAACGACCTCCGATATTTCCAGCCGATCCATGGTCTCTGTCGTCTTTGTTCCATTCACTACATTTTTCATATGCAGGCAAAGTCCAAAAAAGACGGAATCATCGATCTTTTTATTTCTGCTGTTTTCCACTTTTGCCAGAAATCTTTCCACCACGTCGATCAAAGTCTCATCGACGATGAGTTCCAATTCTTTCCGGCTGCGGACATCATGGATCAGTTTTTGCTGATATTTGCCAAAGGCTCTCTCCACCTCGGTACTGAGAAGCATCTTGATGTCCTCATCCTCGATACCTTCCGACTCCAGTTTCTTTGCCTTTTGCCGCAATTCCTTGTAAATATTTTTAGTCTCTGTCTCACTGATACGCATCCGGCTGCCATCAAAGGTAAAGGTACTGTTTTCCGGGATCAGTCTTTCGATCTCCTCCCGCATCTGTCCGAAACGGGACATACCCTGTCGGATGGTCGGTTCAAAATCACTGACATAAAGCGTGATCCTGTCCTCATTTGCCAGTTCCCTCACATAGGCATTGGCGCAACCAATTTTGATATCCCGCTTCAACTGTTGAAAATTCTCAGGGCATTCATATAAAAGCAGACATCGCATCAATTCTTCCTTCACGATCAGTTCCCTGCCTACCCGCGAGGCTTCGGTCGAAAACAGTGTCCGTATCATTTCCATACGTTCTTCGATCGGTCGCTCCGTGATCCTCGGCATAGTAATAACGATCGGAAATTCACTCTGAAACTCCTCCTGCGCTGGTTGTGCGTCCGGTGTGCAGCTGGCGATCAAAAGCCCCTTTCTGCCGGGTTTCCCGCTGTAGGATGCGATCTCCCTCAAGAGCCCACCATCCAGATACTGCACATTATCCATGTATAAGATACCGCTCTCCGCGTCCTTTAACATGCCGCTCTGCCGCTCGCCCATGAGTTTTTCCCTGGCATCTTTGGCACTGCCCTGATAGTCCCTGCAATTCATCTGTAAAAAAAGACTCTCCGGTGAAAATATCTGTCTGGACAGACAATACTCGTAGATCAGATGTGCGAACTCTTTCTTGCCGGTTCCCTTTTCTCCCACGATCAGGATATTGAGACTTTTGCCCGGATATAAGACCGCCGCCTTGGCTAATTGGATGGGATGCTGTAAACTGCCATTCCATCCTGTCATCCTGCAAAAGCATTCTTCCTCATCCGTCCTTTTTGCACCTGCAATGGAATAAAGGACAGGTCTGCCATTGGATTTATGTATCCTTCCCTCTTCCACCAATGCATTCAAAAGACTACTGACATTGGTTCGCTGTAAAGACAGCGCCTGTGCGATATAAGTGGTCGACACACCTCCCTCTTGTTCTGCCGTATCATGCATCTGAATAAAGTCATAGATCTTTTCTTTGTTTGATTTCATAAGCGGATCTCCTCTGCTTCTTTCTAACTGTATATACAAGAAGAACTATACACTTTATACAACAAGAAATCTACCACGACCTGTTTTTATCGTCAAAACGCTTAGTGTATGGTATTTTTCTTGTGATTTATATACATAAATATGATATTTTTGCATAAGTTCTTGTACTTTTTGCATATTTTCTTCTATCCCTATGCTTAGTGTATATGTTTTATACCATCAGATCGTTTAGTGTATAAAAAAACGGATACGTCTGGGCTTCCAAACGTATCCGTCTCCTAATTTTTATTTTCTTTCTTATTTTCTTAATTTGATGACTTCTTTTAATACTGCAATCGCATTCTGCTGCAATTCCGCCTTGGTCAGTGCATATGCATGCTCTTTATTTTTCAGAGCATCCATAATATCTGCAAGATCGCTCGGTCCGCCCGGCATGGTGATATTATTGCCCGCCTTGACACAGCCCGCGGCAGATCCCGTCGTATGCTTATTGTCACGGTGTTCCGCACCATTGCCCATGCCGCCGGTCACAAACCAGTCAGTCATGACAATGCCTTCATGGCCCCATTCATCCCTGAGTGCATGGGTCTGGATATCCTTGCTATTGCAGGTATGCTCTGCATTAACCAGATTATAGGATGACATGATTGCCTCCGGCTTTGCACTTCTGACGCAGATCTCAAATCCCTTGAGATAGATCTCACGCAGAGCACGTTCACTGACAACAGAATTGGATAAGAAACGGTTGGTCTCCTGATTGTTGCAGGCAAAATGCTTGATGGTAACACCACAGCCCGGATGCTTCTGCACACCGCGCGTCACGGCAGCAGAGGTACGTCCGCTGACGATCGGCTCCTCAGAATAATATTCAAAGTTTCGTCCGCAAAGTGGGGAACGCTGGATATTCTGTGCCGGTGCCAGCCATAGATGCACGCCAAACATTTCCATTTCCTGTCCGACCATATCACCACAGATCTCTGCAACATCATCATTCCAAGCCTGTGCCAAAGCCGTGCCGATCGGGATCGCGATACAATACTGATAGTTTTCCGGTGCATCCAGTTCAGCCTGCGATGGCTTTGGTGCCATAGCCGCCATCATCTTGAGTTCTTCCTCGCCCATAAATTCCATGAAGTTGGCAAAAGCATTGGCATTGCCCTTAATCTCGCCATCCACGATCTTGTAGGAAGTTGCAAGGCGAAGTCCTACCGGACCGTCTGCCATGTAGAGTCCACCAACGCCAAGATCTTCCAGACGGCTGGTCGATTCGCCTGCGGCACCTGCCACATGGGATCCTGCTGCACCGATGACAGATTCTGCGCCCGCACCTTCCGGTAGGTCTTTATAATTACCAATGGCAAGATAAGCCAGTTGCTCCTCAGAAAGACCTGCGACAAATTCCTCTATGGTCTTTTTACCGGAAATGACCTCAGCAAAATCAATGGTCTGACCTGCCAGGATCTCCTCTGCCACTTCCGAATATGTATAGGTCACAGTCTCAAACTTGGCTGCGGATAAAGCAATATGCTTTGCAGCCTCCTTCTGTTCTTCCTCGCCATCTGTGTTGAAAGCCACTTTTTCCGGCACAAGATCATCAAAGCCCCAGCCCGGACAGATATGCTTGGTCTTTTCTAAGACAGCCTTTGCATCCAGAGTCAAAATGCCTGCTACCATGGTATCTCTGGAATGGCTTCCCAGACGGATGACATAGTCTCCTGCCTCCATGATATAGGCACTGTCCTTCTCACTAAAGGATGCCAGCGTCTTGGTATCAAAAGTCACAGAAACTTCTGTGCTCTCTCCGGCTGCCACTTCCTTGGTCTTGGCATAGCCGACCAGTTTCTGATATGGCTGGTCGAGTTCTCCTTCCGGCAGGCTGGCATAGACCTGTACCACTTCTTTTCCTGCGCATTTTCCTGTATTTGTCACTTGTGCTGTGACTGTGACTTGATTTTCATCTGCGACAATATCCTTCGCCTCAATAGCAAAAGTCGTGTAGGAAAGGCCGTAACCAAACGGATAGGTCACTTCTTTTCCAACGGTGTCAAAATAACGATAGCCTACATAGATGCCCTCACGATAGTAGGTATCATCCAGATCACCAAAGCCATCGGTTGATGGATATTCCGCGATTGGCGCCCAGGTCATAGCCAATTTACCGGATGGATAAGCCTTGCCAAGGACAAGGTCTGCTAATACATCGCCGGTCGGTGTCCCCAACTGTCCTAAGAGCAGGATATTTTCTACGGCATTTACCGGTGTCAGGTCTACCATGCCACCAACATTTAATACAAGAAGAAACTTGTCATACTGCTTCTGTAATGCCAGGATATCGCGGATCTCGGTCTCGGTCAGATTGATGTCGCCTGCTACCGTCGTGCGGTCAGCACCTTCGCCGGAATTTCTCGCCAGTACATAGATGGCGATGTCCGCGTCACTTTCCAGTGAAAATTCATAGGCAGTTTCCGGCATGACCTTTCCCATGCAATACATGATACCATTGATGCCTGCGGCTGCCGCCTCCGCCTTCATGGCTGCGATCCATTCTTTTCTGGTCTTTGTCATATGTTCTTCATATGCATCCAGCCAAGCCTTGCTGACGACTTCAAAGCCTGCATTTTCCAATCCCTGCTCTATGGTCGTATAGGCTCTGACATTGACATCCCCGGATCCGGTTCCGCCCTTGATGGTTCTTCTGGCGCCACTGCCAAAGAGTGCGACCTTGCCTGCTGCATCCAACGGAAAATCTCCATTGCTCTTTAAGAGTACCGCACATTCCGGTGCCACCTCGCGCACCTTGGCGATATGCTCTTTTTCAAATTCCTGCATACTTGCATCTGTGATATGTACCATATTCTTGTCTCCTTTTACATTTTTTCTTGAAACCCAGATTTCAAAAAGTGCAGTCTCTGCTATTTGTTACACTTATTCTAACAGACACTGCACTTATGACTTATTAAATTTTTACGCTTTTTTGCAAATTTTTAGTGATTATCTACTCTGCACCATGTCTTTTTGCAAGGTCAGCCTTGATCTGTGGCATCAATTTATCCAACTTGTATGCCATTGCCAAAAGAAGCAGAGCAACCATCAGAACCATCGGTATGTAATTAAATAATGCCTGAATAGCAGTAATCGCACTGGCAGACTGTGTCGCAAGACTTCCATCATATCCGGCCAGTCCCATAAGCAGACCGATCAGACCTGAAGCAATACCACCTCCCAATTTGGAAGTAAAGGAATATACAGAGTTAAGCATACCTTCTACACGTTTGCCGGTCTTCCATTCACCATAATCCATAGTATCAATAATATAAATACTTCCCATCATGGTAACCGGTAAGATAGCTACACCTCCGACAACAGAGCCAACTACCAAAGTCACTAAATTAGTTCCACCTAAAATACGAATGCCATAACCAATGACGCCAAGAACTGCTCCTATCTTCAAGACACCAACGGTACCAAATTTTCTGGTCAATGCCGGGAAAACTAACATAACGATCGGTGTTGCTAAACTTCCCAAGGATACCAAGGTAGCCAGTCCAATATCTCCCATAACATATTTGAAGTAATAGTTATTAACACCTGTACCAATATTGGTCGCTAACTGTACCACAAAGCTCATGCCTGCCAAAATAAAGATATACTTGTTAGCAAAAATACATTTCAGACTTTCCTTCACAGAAAGTTTTTCTTCTGGCGCTGTTTTCTTATCACTTTCAGTTCCATCATCATCTACGACAACTTCTTTTACAAAGATAAAACGGAACATGCCAATAATTGCCATTGGTATCGCAAAGATCAATGCTATGATCGTCCATCCTTCCTTGGTAGAACCAATACCTGCTACTAACTGTGGCAATAACATGGAAACAACAATGGAAAATACCATAATAATACCACCATTGAAAGC
>CAVLBP010000017.1:4203-27986 GCA_963661325.1 bacterium | reverse complement strand
TGAAAGAACGTAAGAAGTACGGCTTGAAGGCAGCTCGTAGAGCACCACAGTTCTCTAAGAGATAGAAATTTACAATTCAAGGCGTCTTATGGCGTTTCAGAAAAGTATGTTACACCTCGGAAGTTTGGTTCCGAGGTGTTTTTTTATATAAAATGCGGAGAAATCCGCTTAAATAAAGGAAAAGGTGTAACCCCATATCGAGATTACACCATAATTCCTAAAATGCTGCCTTATAAGACCGTGGAGTTTCCCCTTGTCTTTTTTTGTGTTTTTGACTAAGATACAGGGTATAGAGATATCAAAAAAGCAGGAGGTTTTTCGTATGAAAGTAACAATTTCAGATGCTATTCAATACATCGGTGTGGATGATACCACCATCGATCTGTTTGAGAGTCAGTATGTCGTGCCGGAGGGCGTTTCCTATAATTCTTATCTGATCCTGGATGAGAAGGTCGCGCTTATGGATACAGTGGATGCCAGAGGAGCCGAGGCGTGGGAAAAGAATCTCATGGAGACTTTGGCGGGACGCAAGGTAGATTATCTTGTGATTTCACATTTGGAGCCGGATCACGCCGGAAGCATTGGCAAATTGGTCGAACTGTTCCCGGACGTGACACTCGTCGGCAATGCCAAGACCTTTGCCATGCTGCCACAGTTCTTCCCGGATGGTGTGATGGAGTGTGAGAAATTAACGGTAAAAGAGGGCGACACCTTATCTTTGGGCAGCCATACCCTTACCTTTGTGATGGCACCGATGGTACACTGGCCGGAAGTTATGGTTTCCTATGAGTCCAGTGAAAAAGTCTTATTCTCTGCGGATGGTTTTGGCAAGTTTGGCGCCCTGTCTTTGACAGAAGATGCGGACTGGGCTTGTGAAGCGCGCAGATATTATTTTAATATCGTAGGAAAATACGGCAATCCGGTACAGGCACTTTTGAAAAAGGCTGCAAGTCTTGATATTGCAACGATCTGCCCATTGCACGGACCTGTCTTAAAGGAAAATCTGGGCTATTATATCGGACTTTATGATACATGGAGCAAGTATGAGCCGGAAAGCAAGGGCGTTTTGGTGGCATATGCATCTATCCATGGCAACACGAAAAAGGCAGCAGAAAAACTGGCGGAGATCCTGCGTCAAAAGGGCGTAGAAAAGGTGGTTGTCAGCGACCTTTCCAGAGAGGATATGGCAGAGGTCATCGAAGATGCCTTCCGCTATGATCGTATGGTACTTTGCGCAGCATCCTATGATGGCGGTGTATTCCCGTGCATGCAGGACTTTTTGCATCATTTGCAGTCTAAGGCATATCAGAAGCGTACGATCGGTATTGTGGAAAACGGTTCATGGGCACCATGTGCAGCCAAGGCTATGCGCGAGATTGTAGATACTTTCAAGGATGTTCAGGTCGTAGAGCCGACGCTTACCATCCGTTCTACCTTGAAGGAGTCCGATATGGAGACTATGGAGGCTTTGGCAACTGCAATCACAGAGGCATAGGATTTTTAGGATCAAGGATAAATCTTTTCTCCAACCTTGCCAGCAGGAAATTCCTAGTATAAAATAGGAAATAGAAGATTGACTGACAAGGAGGAGAATATGGAACAGAATACAATTTGTGTGCAGGGAGGTTACACACCGGGCAACGGCGAGCCACGCCAGATTCCGATCATTCAGAGTACAACCTTTAAATATGATACGAGCGAGGATATGGGAAAATTATTCGACCTCGAGGCAGAGGGCTATTTCTACACGAGATTGCAGAATCCGACCAATGACTATGTGGCGGCAAAGATCGCCCAGTTGGAGGGCGGTACGGCGGCAATGCTGACCAGCAGCGGACAGGCAGCCAATTTCTTTGCCCTCTTTAATATCTGTGGAGCGGGGGATCATATTGTATCTTCGACCAGTATCTACGGCGGAACCTACAATCTGATCTCGGTGACAATGAAGCGCATGGGGATTGATGTGACATTCGTAGACCCGGATGCATCGGAAGAAGAACTCATGGCAGCCTTCCAGCCAAACACCAAGGCAATGTTTGGTGAGACGATCGCCAATCCGGCACTGACGGTTCTTGATATCGAGAAGTTTGCACGCGTTGCACATGCCAATGGAGTACCGCTGATCGTGGACAATACTTTTGCAACACCGATCAACTGTCGTCCGTTTGCATGGGGCGCAGACATTGTGACCCATTCTACGACAAAGTATATGGATGGACACGGTGCAGGCGTTGGCGGAGCCATTGTTGACAGTGGCAACTTTGACTGGATGAAGTATGCGGATAAGTATCCGGGACTTTGCACACCGGATGAAAGTTATCATGGTGTGACCTATGTAGAGCGTTTTGGCAATGGCGGAGCCTTTATCACCAAGTGTACGACACAACTGATGCGTGACCTGGGATCGATCCAGAGCCCGCAGAATGCCTTTATCTTAAATCTGGGCTTGGAGAGTCTGCATGTGCGCATGGCAAAGCATTGTGAAAATGGACAGGCTGTAGCAGAATTTTTGGAAAAGCATCCAAAGGTTGCCTATGTCAATTACTGTGGACTTCCGGGCGATAAGTATCATGCACTAGCAGAAAAATACCTGCCAAACGGCTCTTGCGGTGTCGTATCCTTTGGTCTGGTCGGCGGAAGGGATGCTGCAAGCACCTTTATGAAGCATTTAAAGATCGCAGCCATCGAGACCCATGTGGCAGATGCCAGAACCTGTTGTCTCAATCCGGCATCCAGCACACATCGTCAGATGAATGATGAACAGTTGAAAGAGGCAGGTGTTCCGGCAGAACTGATCCGTATCAGTTGCGGTATCGAAGATAAGCGCGACCTGATCGCAGATCTGGCACAGGCACTGGAAGCCATCTGATGACAAGTAATCCTATCGGCTTATAGGAAAATGAGAGACCCCAAAAAATCAGGGCTGGGGCATTATTCCTCAAGGAAAAAACAGTGAGGACTTGTACGAAAATAAGAACACGATCGGCACATTTGAATGGGGGAAATCCTGTTGAAATGTGCCGATTTTTACGTTACCATAAATGATAGATAAACGCGTCCCTTTTGGACCTTGCTTTGTCAAAAAATTAACAAGGCAGGGGTTTTGGTGAGTGGGGTGTGTGATAAATTTATGAGGAGGAGAATAAATGCAAGATTACAAGGTCATCGAAGTAAAGCGCAGTATCTTTGAGGACAATGATGCAGATGCTGCCAGACTTCGTGATGAATTGAAAGAGCAAAAGACTTTTCTTTTGAACTTGATGTCTTCACCGGGAGCAGGAAAGACGACCACACTTCGTCAGACCATTTCCCGTTTGAAGGATGAGATGCGCATCGGTGTCATGGAAGCAGATATTGATTCGGATGTGGATGCAGCAACGATCGCAGAGACAGGTGCAAGAGCCATCCAGATCCATACCGGTGGTATGTGCCATCTGGACGCAGACATGACCAGACAGGGTATCCATGAATTTGGTACAGATGATCTGGATCTGGTCGTTCTGGAAAATGTCGGCAACCTGGTCTGCCCGGCAGAGTTTGATACCGGTAGTGTCAAGAATGCTATGATTTTATCAGTTCCTGAGGGGGACGATAAGCCTTTGAAGTACCCACTTATGTTTTCTATCTGTGATGTGGTACTGATCAACAAGTGCGATACACTTAGCGTATTTGATGATTTTTCAAAGGAAGCAGTAGAGGAGCGTATAAAGAAATTAAATCCAAATGCTCAGGTGATCTTTGTTTCTGCAAAGACCGGAGAGGGATTTGATGCCTGGTGCGACTGGCTTCGCAAGGAAGTAGCGGACTGGCAAAATAATTAATAAGCATAAGAAGAGAAATGTGGAGGAAAGTATGGAAAGAAATAAGGACGAAAAGTATCTGATGACACCGTATTCATTGGATGAGGATCGTAACAAAAAGGATCCGAGAGCGGGATATTGTATCGAAGAGTTAAAGAATAAGCCGTTCCGTGAGCCGCTTGCAAAGTTTGCAAAGGCTGTTACCGACCGTGCAAAGGTACAACTTGGCAAGGAAGATATCACAGCAGAAAGCCCGGAGTACTGGGGACTTTACAATCTTGTTACAGATGAGCAGTGCGAGATCGGTATCAAGATGGAGAAGCGTCATCCAAGAACACTTGCTGATATGAAGGCTCTTTGCCCGGAATATTCCGAAGAAGAACTCTTGAAGCAGTTGGAAGAAATGTCTTATAACGGTGTGATCGAGTGGAATTATGAGAATCCACAGCATGAGAAGCAGTGGGTACTTCCTATGTATGTACCGGGTTCTGCTGAGTTCGGAAACATGAATGCAGACCTTTTGGAGAGACATCCGGAAGTAGGACCATTCTTCGAGCGTATGAGCCGTATCCCGTTGGAGGGGCTGACCCAGATGGTACCACAAGGCGGCGCAGGCGTTGGTATGCACGTTATCCCGGTAGAGGATGCTATCAGCATGGAGAACAATTCTTCTTCCTTGGAGCATATTTCTTACTGGCTGGACAAGTACGAAGGAAAATATGCAGCCAGCCCATGTTCTTGTAGAAAGTCCCGCAAGACTTTTGAAGAAGGCTGTGCGGATGATCCGGAAGGCTGGTGTATCGCAATCGGCGATATGGCTGACTACGTTGTTGAGACAAACAAAGGCGGTCGCTATATCACAAAAGAAGAAGTATTAGAGATCTTAAAGAAGGCTGAGGACAACGGTTTTGTTCATCAGATCACCAATATCGACGGCGAGGAAAAGATCTTTGCTATCTGTAACTGTAATGTCAATGTATGCTATGCACTGCGTACATCACAGTTATTTAACACACCGAATATGTCACGTTCTGCTTATGTAGCACACGTTGTAAAGGATAACTGTGTGGCCTGCGGACGTTGTGTTGAGGTCTGCCCTGCCGGTGCTGCAACCTTAGGACAGAAGCTCTGCAAGAAGGACGGATCTGAGGTCGTATATCCTAAGATGCCACTCCCGACCGAGCAGAAGTGGTCTCCGGATATGTGGACAGAGGATTACCGTGACATCAACCGTATCAATACACACAAGACCGGTACTGCACCATGTAAGACAGCATGTCCTGCACACATTCCGGTACAGGGGTATCTGAAGATGGCTGCACAGGGCAGATACGAAGAAGCATTGGCTCTGATCAAGAAGTACAATCCACTTCCAGCAGTCTGCGGACATGTATGTAACAGACGCTGTGAGGATGCTTGTACCCGTGCAACGATCGATGAGGCGATCGCTATCGATGAAGTAAAGAAGTTTATCGCAATGCAGGATCTCAAGGCAGACAAGCATTATGTACCAAAGAAAGTCATTCCAAAGATCCAGGGTGGTTTCGACGAAAAGGTAGCCATCATTGGTGCAGGCCCTGCAGGTATTTCCTGTGCATATTATCTGGCAGAAAAAGGCTACAAGCCAACCTTGTTTGACAAGAACAAGAAGCCGGGTGGAATGGTTACTTACGGTATTCCTTCTTTCGTTATGGAAAAGGATGTTGTTGAGGCAGAAGTTGACGTACTCCGTGACATGGGCGTTGACATCCGTCTTGGCGTTGAAGTTGGCAAGGATATCACCTTAAAGCAGTTGCGTGAGGAAGGCTACAAGGCATTCTATATCGCTATCGGCTGCCAGGGTGGACGTGGCATCAACGTTCCTGGTGAAGATGCAGAAGGCGTAATGAAGGGTGTTGACATTTTACATACCGTTATTGATGACGAGTCTTACACACTTTCCGGTGACACCGTTGTTATCGGTGGTGGTAACGTAGCCATCGACGTATCCCGTACCGCAGTTCGTTGTGGATCTCCTAAGGTAACACAGGTTTCTCTGGAGACACGTGATATCATGCCGGCACTTCCGGAAGAGATCGAACTGGCTGAATCCGAAGGTATCGCATTCGCAGGCGGATGGGGACCAAAGGAGATCCTTACAGAAAATGGTAAGGTGACCGGTATCGTATTCAAGAAGTGTACACAGGTCAAGAATGCAGAAGGACGTTTTGATCCGAAGTACGATGAGAATGAGACTATGACGATCGCATGCAGCAACGTCATCCTTTCTGTAGGTCAGGCTACCATCTGGGGCGACCTCTTAGAAGGCGAAAATGTCGAGTTTAGAGGACCGGCTCCGGTTGCAGACAAGGTTACATTCCAGACAACCGTTCCGGATATCTTTGTCGGTGGTGATATGTTCTACGGACCAAGATTTGCTATTGATGCTATCGCATGTGGTAAGGAAGGTGCGATCTCTATCCATAGATATGTACAGCCACATTCATCACTTACGATCGGTCGTGATCCAAACTACTTCTTAGAGTTGGATAAGGATGATATCCTGGTTGAAAATTATGACAACACCGGTCGTCAGACAGCAGTGATCAAGAAGAATGCAGATGGCAAGTTGACCTTCCGCGACATGAAGGAAACCTTTACCGAAGAACAGGTGAAGGCTGAGACGAGCCGTTGCTTAGGCTGTGGTGCTTCTATCGTTGATCCGAACAAGTGCGTAGGTTGTGGTCTTTGTACAACCAAGTGTGAATTTGATGCGATCAAACTCACAAGAGACAATCCAAAGGCTTCTACTATGCGTAAGTCAGAGGACAAGTTGAAGTATATTCTGCCAAATGGTGCTGCACAGGCAATCAAGCGTCCATTTATCAGAAAGACATCCAAAGAGACCGCTTGGTATGTTGAAAAATAATAAGTGATATATCAGAGGGAGCAGTTTCCTGTAGAGGGGACTGCTCCTTCTCTCTTTATTTCTATGGGAAAATGTGGTACAATACTCGAACACAATTTGTCATTTGGTAAGGGAGAAATGTACTATGCCTGGAAATACTTGGGGAGAGATCCTCTATAATGTGTTTGTGATCTATCTGGCTTTGACGCTTGTATTGACCTGTTATTCCGTGATTCGGATGTATATCGTCAAGCATTTTTGCAATGGAGTCAAATATGGGAAAATGCGTATCAAGAAACTGACAGCGGAGGGACGCTTCCGTCAGTTGCCGGTCTATTCTCTGGATGAGATCTATGAGGATAAGGATCTGGGAACGGTGCGTCTGAGCGTATTTCCCAATGACAGCGGTGAGCGCACCAAGTATGTTCTGGTTTTGCCGGGCGGCGGCTATGCCCACTGTGTGACCAGAGAAGAAGGTTATCCGATCGCAGCAAAGTTCAATGAGATGGGCTATACTGTTTTTGTATTAGAATATCGCACGGGATTTCATTGTACGCCGTATGCACCGATGGAAGATGTGGCGCGGGCAATCAAACATATCGAAGACCATCAGAAGGAATACAATATCGACCCGGAGGGCTATGCCCTGTGTGGATTTTCGGCAGGTGGCAATCTGGCAGGTATCTATGCCAGCCATAGCCATGGCTATGAGACTTATGGCACGCGCAGACCGGCGACCATTATGCTGGGCTATCCTTGGACTAATATGCAGCACTGGCTGGATCATCCTTACTGGAATATCTGGAAGGGGATCATGGGAGTCTGGCTTTCTGAGCGAGGATTTATCTATATGTTTGGACGTTCCTGCAATCAGGAAAAGAGAGAATCCCTCTGTGTGCAAAAGCAGGTGACAGACGACTATCCGCCGACCTATATGTTTTCCGGCGGGCGTGATGTTTTGGTGCCGGCATCCCATCATGCAGAGGTCTTGGTAGATGCTTTGGAAGAACATCATGTGAAGTATCGTTATCGCCGTTTCTTTGCCCTGCCACATGGCATCGGGCTTGGACTTGGTACAAGTGCAGAGGGCTGGCTGAAAGAGGCAGTGGATTTCTGGCAGGCAAATGTGTCAGAAAAAGAATCAGAGACAGAATAAATACATAGATGTAAAAAGGGTACGTAGGACGTTTGATCCTGTGTACCCTTTCTTTTCTTATGTAGAAATTACTTTTTGTTGTATAGTTCGCAGATAATGTCTACGCAGGTCTCTTCGCCTAATTCGCCACTATCTAAGGCTACATCGTAGTTGCGGTAGTTGCCCCACTGCTGGTCGGTGTAGTATTTGTAGTAAGTTTTACGCTGCTTATCCTTTTTGGCAAGTCGTTTTTCAATGCCGACGTTCTCAATCTCACCGTAGCGCTCCAAGACACGTTTGGTACGATGCTTCATATCGGAATGGATAAAGACATTCAAGCATTTGACGTCCTCCTTGCGCAGGATATAATCTGCACAGCGTCCGACAATGACACATGGTCCTTTGGCGGCGCAGTCGAGGATGACGCGCTTTTGTGCGATGAAGATCTCGTCCTGTGGACTTTGGAAATACATGGCACTGGCTGCTGAAATGTCAAACCATTTATTCGCAGAGGTAGAGTATTCACCCTGTTCTTCGATCAATTCCTTGGCATAGCCACTTTCTTCTGCCACGCGTGTCACAATTTCCCCGTCATAAAATGGTATACCGAGTTTGGCTGCAACCTTTTCGCCGATGCTGTGACCGCCACTACCAAACTCTCTACTTATCGTTATTACTGGGTACATATGCATTACCTCCCTTCTTTCTTACCCTTATTATATTTAAAATTGTCAGAAAAATCAATGCGGAATATTGGAAGATTTGTTAAATTGGGGCGTTAATTATAAACTTTATTTAATAAAAAGTTAATATCCAGTTCACCCACTTTTACCGGAAATTGGATATAATAAGAAAGTAAGTTAGGGGGATTGATAGTATGTCAAGTGCAGCAAAAGCAGTACGAAAACAGGCTGTGGCATCTGTAAATATGGGGACAGATGCAAAGACCAGGAACAAGGGGGAGAAGATGAAAAAGGGGAAATCAAGCATGGAAGAAAGACAAAGAGAAACAGACGAACAGAATATAGAAGTGCAGGAGACCTATGAAGAAGAGAGGGTCTCAACAGCATACCAGACCGTCGATGGTACGACTGAGACGATCGAGGTCTATGAATTGATGACATCACAGACGACAACCGGGGAAGATATGCGTCATATGGCGGATATCCATGATGAATTTATGCATACCATGGATCCCATCCTTCGTATGTATAATGCGGCTATGAACGTTACGGAAACCCGTATGAACATCATCAAGGATGAGTTCAAGTACCGTGGACTTCGTTGCCCGATCCATCATATCGATACGCGCCTGAAGTCTATGAAGAGCATTGTCGGCAAGTTAGAGAAAAAGGATCTGGATCTTTCCTTGAATGTCGCCTGCAACAATATTTATGATATTGCCGGTGTGCGTGTCGTATGTCCTTACATCAAGGATGTATATCTGATCCGCGACCGTCTGATGGCACAGGATGATGTACATATCATGGAGATCAAGGACTATATTGCCAATCCCAAAAAGAACGGCTACCGCAGTCTGCACATGATCATACGCGTGCCGGTCTACTTTATGAATAAGAAGCAGTTCGTACCGGTCGAGGTACAGATTCGTACCGAGGCGATGGATATGTGGGCGAGTCTGGAACATGATATCAAGTACAAGTCTCTGTATCAGGATATCGGTGTGGATTTTACAGGTGAGTTATTGGAGTGTAGCAAACTCATTTATCAGGCAGAAGAAAAGATGGAATACATGAATAATGTGTTGGAGGGATAGAAAATACAATATTGACTGACAATAAAGAGAAAAGTGTGAAGAATATGTGAAAATAGCACTCACCTCTTGACGGTGCTAACAAATGGTGCTATAACGTAGTCAGAACAAAGGAAGAGGGAATAAAAAGAGAACCAGATGTTCCCCGAGTTTCCTTAACAACTTCGTTCCAAAGAAACAAGGTAAACAAGCATGAGGTGTTGCCAGAGGCGACACGGTAGAAAAGGAGAGATGACTTATGTTAATGCCTAGTATTTTTGGAGAGAATTTATTTGATGAGTTTGATAACTGGATGGACGCTTCCTTCCGTGATGTTGACAAGGCTTTGTATGGAAAGCATGCCAAGAACATGATGAAGACAGATGTCAAAGAGACAGAGAAAGGATACGAAGTCGATATTGACCTTCCGGGATTTAAGAAAGATGAGATCCAGTTGGAATTAAATGATGGTTATTTGACCATCAGTGCAGAAAAAGGATTGGATAAAGACGAGGAGGACGAAAAGAAACACTACCTGCGTCGTGAACGTTATGCCGGCGGCATGAGCAGGAGTTTCTATATCGGTGAAGGTATCACCGAGGAAGATATTCATGCAAAGTATGAATATGGCATCCTGAAATTATCTATTCCGAAGGAGCAGCCAAAGGCAGTTCCTGAGAAACACTTCATTTCCATTGAAGGATGATCGGACGATACAGAGTCGGTGCTTTCGGGCACCGGCTCTTTTTTTGCCCATTTTTCCTGTTTGTAACCTTATTTGGTCGGATATGCTATAATGAAATGAAATGTTTTATGACAGGAGTTAAGCAGACATGAAGATCAATGAAAAATATAAGGGTATTTTCTATATTATTTTGGCGGCATTTGGTTTTGCCTTTATGAATTTATTTGTTAAACTGGCGGGAAATCTTCCGGCGATCGAAAAAAGTTTTTTTCGGAATCTGGTCGCCATCTTTTTTGCCTTTGTTGTCATGAAAAAGGAAAAGATAGCATTTTCTATTCCGAAGGGCACCGGCAAGTATATCTTCTTTCGCTCTCTTTTTGGAACCATCGGCATTTTTGCAAACTTTTATGCGATCGGGAAACTCTATATTGCAGATGCTTCCATGCTCAATAAGTTATCTCCTTTCTTTGCCATTATCTTTTCTTATTTCTTATTAAAAGAAAAGATCCAGCCATACCAGTTGATCTGCGTGATTACGGCGTTTATCGGGGCACTCTTTATCCTGCGCCCGGGCTTTGACAGCGTTGCAACTTTCCCGGCATTTATTGGCATGATCGGTGGGATGGGGGCAGGACTTGCCTACACTAACGTGCGTCTTGCGACCAAGCATGGGGCACCGGGACCGCTCATCGTCTTTTGCTTTTCCGTATTTTCCTGCCTGTGTGCAATTCCTTTTATCATCGTCGATCATCAGCCTCTCGCCTGGTGGCAGTTGGCATCCCTTTTGATGGCAGGTCTTTCCGCAACACTGGGACAGTTCTCCATCACAGCGGCTTATACCTATGCACCGGCGAGCGAATTATCCGTCTATGATTATACGCAGATCGTCTTTGCAGCCCTGCTTGGCATCATCTTCCTTGGGGAAGTGCCGGATGTCATCAGTATTTTGGGTTACCTGATCATCTGCGGCGCCGGTATTGTCATGTTTTTGATCCGCAAGAAAAAAGAAGCATAAGGGGAAATATGAAAAAAGACATGATTGTCATGCATATGTCCGGGGCATATGCCGAGCAGACATTTTATAAAGAAAAGAAAGATACATGGGAAGTAGACCAGGTGGATTGTCAGGACATCGAGGGGACAAATTGCTACTGCGATGATGCGGCAAAAGAAAGCCTGCGTGAGAGGGTAAGACCTTATTCTTATGAGGGCATACATTTTTTGGATTCCGGGAATTATCATTATCTGTCCCTGCTCTGGCTGGAAAAGATAAAAGAGCCTTTTTCTTTGATCTTATTTGACCATCACCCGGATTTGCAGGCACCGTCCTGGGGTGGTATTACCTCCTGCGGCGGCTGGGTAAGGGAAGCACTTCTGACCAATGAAAACCTGCAAAGGGTATATCTTGTGGGTGTGGATGCCCATCTGATCGAAGATGTACGCGCAGAAGATGAGGCGTGTGATGAAGCAGGAGCGCAAAGGTCTGATGCGACAGGAAATGCCACAACAGGAAATGCCATATCCGCAAAGAAATTGTGGGAAAAGATTCAAATCGGTATGCCGGATTTTTTACAGGAAAAGCACCCCATCTATATCTCTTTTGATAAGGATGTTTTGTGTGCAGAAGATGCTGTCTGTGACTGGGATCAGGGGGATATGTCCTTGGATGAGGCAGTGGGAAAATTGCAGGATATCAGGGAAAAAGCAGAAAGAATCCTTGGTATGGATGTCTGTGGAGAAGATGCACGCTGGCAGCAGACCCAGAAGGCAAGTACCTGTCAGATCAATGACCGGTGCAACCGGAGACTTGTAGAAACACTTGAAAATGCTGGAATCTAAGCACTTTTATCCGGCACGGAACACAAAAGAATGTGCCGGGGCGCATGTTCGCGCTTTACACAAAAAAAGAAAGTGATGCAACGCACACATCACTTTCAAGTAAGGGGGAGTTATGAAAAAGTTATGTTCTTGTCTTTCGACATTATTTATATTACAGGGCAGATGTGACGAAACTGTGTTGCCTTTATTAAAGAAATATGAAGAATTTCAGAAATAAAATTTATAGTATTCATATGCTGATATCAGGCATATAAAAGCGGTACAGTTTGACATTTTTATGGAGGCAGTATATAATCTCACGGAGAACTTTGACAAGTGAATAATTGATAATATGTGACACATTGTCCTCATTTTAGCGCCAGGACCTATGAATTGGTCGACGAGGAGAAGGGTTATCGAAAATTCGGCGGATGCCCTTCCGTAGATCTCAATGCGATATATATTGGCAAATATGTGGGTAACTACAAAACAAATCCAATATAATGAGAATAAGAAAAAATAATTGCAGTCCGGTGGATCATCCGACTGCTTCGTATAGAAAGAATGAGGATTTAAAATATGTGTGGAATCATAGGATTTATTGGAAATGATGCTTTAAATGGCATTTTAAACGGGTTGGAACTGCTGGAATACAGAGGTTATGACAGTGCGGGATTTGCTATCCGAAGATCCGGCGAGAGCCTGCCGGAGATTCACAAATGCCAGGGACGCGTCAAAGATCTGCGGGAGATTTCTCCGAAAACCGGCGACTATACCTGTGGTATCGGTCATACAAGATGGGCGACCCATGGCGGCGTGTCCGATACGAATGCGCATCCGCATCGCGTGGGAAAAGTAACTCTGGTTCACAATGGGATCGTGGAAAATTACAAGGAACTGAGCGAAGAGTATGAGGTGGAAGACCAGTTGGTATCGGAGACAGATACCGAGGTGGTAGCGGCGCTTTTGAATAAGTTTTACAAGGGCGATCCAAACGAAGCCATCCGCAGAACGGTCAAGAAATTAAAGGGTACTTATGCCTTAGTGGTCATGTTTGATGACATCCCGGATACCATTTATGCGACCAGAAATGTAAGCCCGATCGTCGTGGCAAAGAATGAGGAACTGACTATTCTGGCATCTGATCCGGCAGCCTTGTACGAGTATTCCAAGGAGTTTTTCGTCTTAGATGAAAAGTGTATCTTAAAGGCAACCAAGGCACAGGTTTCTATTGTTGATTTCAATGGACAGGAAGTGCAGCCGAAAATGCAGGTCGTTGACTGGGATGCAGGAAACACCGGCAAGCAGGGCTATGCTTATTATATGGAAAAAGAGATCAACGAGCAGCCGGAGGCTTTGAAGCGGATCCTGACAAACTACCTGGTGGATGGCAGTATCGATCTTGGCTATGAAGGGGCTGTGGATAAAATGCTGACCTCTTTTAACCGCGTTTGCATCGTAGCATGCGGAACCGCTTTGCATGCAGGCATGATGGGAGCCAATCTTTTCAGAAAATGGCTGGGTATTCCGGTCGAGACAGAGATGGCATCGGAATTTATCTATTCGGACACTGTTTTGGATAAGGACACACTCTTTATCGCAGTATCCCAGTCCGGCGAGACCATCGACACCATGGAAGCCTTAAAGAAAGCGAAAAAAGAAGGCGCTGCCTGTCTGGCAGTCTTAAATGTCAGAGGTTCGTCCATTTCCCGTATCGCAGATTATACGCTTTATACTGATGCAGGTCCTGAGATCGCGGTTGCCAGCACCAAGGCATACACGACCCAGTTGATGATCTTTTATCTGTTGGTATTGCGCTGCGCATCTTTGCGGGGCAGGATGACAGAGGCAGATCTGGAACATGCACTGGAAAATCTTAGAAGAGTGCCGGATGCCATTACCCAGGTCATTGCCATCAAAGACGACATCCATCGTCAGGCTAAGGAAGTCATCATGGCAAGCGACCTCTTTATGATCGGTCGCGGCATGGATTATCTGGTTCTGCTGGAGGGAGCCTTAAAACTCAAGGAGATCTCTTACATCCATTCCGAGGCATATGCTGCCGGAGAATTGAAGCACGGACCGATCGCCCTGATCACAGACGGCACACCGGTCATTGCAGCAGCGACCCAGACAAAACTGATCTCCAAGGAACTTTCCAATGTAAAAGAGATCAAGGCAAGAGGTGCTAATGTCGTACTTCTGACCAAGGAAGAACTGAAAGAGGATTTTGCCCAGAGTGGTGAGTATCATGTGATCGGTCTGCCAAATCTGGACGACGAATATATGTCATTCCCGGAAATCGTTGCTTTGCAACTCTACTCCTACTATGTGTCAGCAGATAAGGGGCTGGACGTAGATAAGCCAAGAAACTTGGCAAAAGTTGTAACTGTAGAATAAAATAGAAAAAAATAAGGACAATGTCATATTATCAACACAGGTCAAAGAATGGGGAAAGCAGGTGTCTCTGCTTTCTCTTTTTTTATGCAGATATCAATTATTTAATAAGTTTAAAAAATATACTTGCATTTTACTGACCTAGGCCCTATAATTAGTTAAAAGAATTAAATAATTAAAGCGAGGGGGTTTTTACAATAAGAATTGAAGAAATTTTAAAAATGGAAGTAAGCATTGGTTCCGGGGAAAATCAGTTTTCCATGTCCAGAGGAAGTTTCAAGTATAAACAGAAGATTTCCGGGAAAAGAAAACTGACCTTACAGAATCAGGAGAAGACCGAGGATGGCTATCTTTTGACCTATGTAGATCCGAAAGGAAGCAGTGCCAAAGAGCAGGTACATCAGTTTGCCGTGACCCAGCAGGGTTCACAGATCCGTCTGGCTTATGTGGGAGAGGAAAAGCCGGGCGTCAATCGTTACTGGCTGACTTTTGCGACCAATCCAAAGGAGCATATCTACGGTTGTGGGGAGACCTATTCGGAACTGGATCTGAAAGGACAGAATGTGCGTATCTGGGTGGCAGAGCATCAGAACACCGGACGTATTTCCAAAAAGATCATTAAGGAAAAGCTGCTGGGCAAGCATCCGGACAAGAAACTTTCCTTTGACAAATACGAATCCTACTATGCACAGCCGACCTTTGTTTCCAGTGACAAATACTATGTGCATTGCGATATCAATGCCTACAGCGAGTTTGATTTTACCGATGCCGGCAAGATCACCTTATATTTCCAGGAGCCGCCGGTCATCATCACAGACAGCGGTCAGGATTTTGCAGAGGTATCCCGCAAATTGACAGGACTGCTCGGCAGACAAAAGGCATTGCCGGACTGGCTGTATGACGGCGTGATCCTTGGCATTCAGGAGGGAACGGATGTCGTGGATGCCAAGATCAAAAAGGCAAAAGAAGCAGGCGTACCTGTGGTCGGTGTCTGGTGTCAGGACTGGTCAGGCTGTAGAAGAACCGGTTTCGGTTATCAGGTCATGTGGAACTGGGAGTGGGATCAGGAACTTTATCCGGGACTGGATAAAAAGATCGCAGAATGGAAAGAAGAAGGTGTCCGTTTCTTAGGCTACATCAATCCATTCATTGCCATTGAAAAGGACTTATATGCATATGCATCCGAGCACGGCTATTGTGTCAAAGACCGTGAGGGCAAAGATTATCTGGTGACCATTACGACCTTCCCAGCAGCCATGGTTGATTTTACAAACCCACAGGCTTATGAGTGGTATAAGGGACTGATCAAGGAAAATATGATCGGACTTGGCATGGGCGGCTGGATGGCAGATTTTGGTGAGTATCTGCCGATCGACGCTGTGCTTTACAGTGGAGAGGATCCGGCGATCATCCATAACCAGTGGCCGGCGATCTGGGCAAAGATGAACCAGGAAGCCGTCGCAGAATGTGGCAAGGAAGGTCAGGTATTCTTCTTTACCAGAGCAGGGCATACCGGCACGATCGCACATTCCCATATGATGTGGACGGGCGATCAGCATGTGGATTGGTCTATTGATGACGGACTGCCGGCAGTGATCCCGGCGACCTTATCTCTTGCTATGAGCGGTTACGGCATCGCTCATTCGGATGTCGGCGGTTATACCACCATCATGCATATGCGGCGCAGCAAGGAATTACTCTTGCGTTGGGAGGAGATGAATGTATTTTCACCACTCTTCCGTACCCATGAGGGCAACCAGCCGGTCAACAACGTCCAGTTTGATGATGACGAGGAGTTGTTGACACAACTTGCCAAGTGCGGCAGGATGCATGTTGCCTTAAAAGATTATCTCAAGGGTCTGGTGGATGAGGAGATCAGCGATGGCACACCGGTCATGCGCCCGCTCTTTTATCATTATGATGAGGCAGAAGCCTACACCGAAAAGACAGAGTATCTTTTAGGCAGGGATCTTCTGGTGGCACCGGTTTATGAAGAAGGTGCAAAGAGCCGCAAGATCTATCTGCCAAGCGATGTATGGGTCAACATTTTTGACGGCAAGGAATATGCAGGCGGTCATATGATCGTGGAAGCACCGATCGGCAAACCACCGGTATTTGTTAGAAAAGACAGTAAAGACTACCAAGCACTCATGCAGGTAGCCCAAGCATAAAATTTATAAAAAGGAGATTACGACAATGAAGTATTTTTTAGACAGTGCAAAAATTAACGAGATCCGTGAGGCATATGACACCTTTGGTATTGACGGTGTTACAACAAACCCAAACCACATCATGTTGTCCGGCAAGCCATTCAAGGAAGTTTTAAAGGACATGGTAGAGTTTGTAGAGGAAAAGGATATTGTAGGCTATGAGAAGTTCCCGATCTCTGTTGAGATCAACCCACATCTGGATGATGTAGATGAAATGGTGGCTATGGGCTCTGAGATCGCTGCAATGTGCGACAATTTTGTTATCAAGATCCCTTGCACACAGTCCGGTATCACAGCTGCAAGAATTTTAGAGAAAAAGGGTGTCAGAACCAATGTGACCTTAGTTTTCTCAGCATCACAGGCTATTGTTCCTGCAAAGAATGGTTCCCTTTTCGTTTCTCCATTCATCGGATGGAAGGAAAACAGTGGCGAGGACTGCAAGGAATATATCCAGGATATTGTTGATATTTACAAGAATTATGGCTTCTATGGCAAGACCCAGATCATCTGTGCAGCCGTTCGTAACGGAAAACAGTTTGTTGACTGTGCAAGAGCAGGTGCTGATATCGTGACCGCAGGATTGCAGGTATATAAGGACAGCATGTATCATCCATTTACAGATTACGGTATGGCAAAATTCCAGGGCGCATGGGATAAGACAGTCACAGAGTAAATTTGCAGGAAATCAGGAGGTTAGGTAATGAAGATCGGATTTATCGGACTCGGTATCATGGGCGAGTCCATGTGTGAAAATATTGTAAAGAAGCATGATGACAAGGTATATGTTTTTGACTTTGTTGAAGCCAAGGTAAAGCAGTTGGAGGCAGTGGGAGCCGTGGCATGCAGCAGTTCCAAGGAAGTAGCGGAAAATGCGGATGTCATCATTTCCATGGTGCCAAAGTCAGAACATTCCAGAAGTGTCTACAATGAAGTCCTTCCGGTACTGGATGCCACAAAGACCTGTATCGACATGTCAACGATCGATCCGTCTGTTTCTGTTGAGATCTCAGAAATGGTCAAGGCCACAGGCGCACGGTTTATCGATGCTCCGGTTGTTAAGAGTAAGCCGGCAGCCATTGCAGGCAAACTCGGTATCTATGTCGGTGGTGACGAGGCTACCTTTGAGGCTATGAAGCCGATCCTTTCTTATATGGGAGAAAATGTGATCCGTATGGGAGACAACGGCAAGGGGCTGGTCATGAAGATCTGCCACAATGCTTTGGTTTCACAGATCCAGAATGGTGTCAACGAGACATCTACTTTGGCAGCAGCCAACGGTATCGACATCATGACGTTTGCACAGGCAATCTCTTATGGCGGAGGTCAGAACTTCTACCTGGATTCTAAGAAGGAGCCAATCTCAAAAGAGGATTATACCACAGCATTTTCTATCGAAAATGAATACAAGGATGTCAATATCTGCATGAACCTTGCAAAAGAATGTGGCGTATCCATGCCGGGAGAGGAAAATGCACTTCGTGTTTATCAGGCGGCTATGGATGCAGGCTATGGAAAGGAAGATTTCTGCGCAACGATCAAGGTCGTAAGAGAGCAGTAAAGGGATAAAAAGATGGAGTTATTGGAAGCGTTAAACGCATGTAATGATGTGAAGATCTATTCGGTGGAGGATGCAGAGTTTTCCTCCTTCGGACGGATCATCAAGGGATATGATTTTGATCAACTGGAAACCTATATGAATCTGACGTCACAGATCCCGGAAGAGGGAAATGTCTATGTGGCATCGGTGGAAGAGATGGAGAGGGAGCCGATAGCAGAGCAGATCGCTGCAAGTTTTTACGGCGGTATGCCGATCCAGATCGGTTATTGTAATGGCAGAAATACGACATACAATGGCTTTGAATATCATAAGGGCAGTGAGATCAATATCGCGATCACGGATTTCATGCTGGTCCTAGGACATACTTATGATATCTGCCATAATACTTATGACGTATCGCAGGCGACGGTTTTCTTTGTACCGAAGGGAACGGCGATCGAGATGTACCAGACCACGCTTCATTTGTCTCCTCTGCGCGTGACGGACGAGGGATTTAAGGACATCGTCATTTTGCCGCGGGGAACCAATACCCCTTTGAGCCAGGAAGAAAAGCAGGCAAAGCAGCAAGCCGGGGATGAGGAAGCCATTCTTTTGTTACAGCGGAACAAATGGGTCATTGCGCACCCGGATCGCGAGCCTCTGATGAAGCAGGGTGCCCATGGTGGTGTGACCGGGGAGAACAAGGAATTGTTCTATCCAAAGGAGTAAGTTATGTCCGAAATACTGTTTTACATAGTGATCTTTTTGGCAAACATTATTCAGGGTATCACAGGATTTGCAGGAACAATCTTAGCCATGCCATTTTCCATCCATCTGGTAGGCTATCCGGTTGCAAAACCGGTCTTAAATGTGCTGGGGATCATCGCCGGCATTTATGTTGTCGTGGGTGGTTATAAGAATGTAAATATCAAAGAACTAAAGCGTGTGACCTGCTATATGGGCATTGGTATCATCGTCGGTATTCTGGTAAAGCATTTCTTTACCGGACATGAACGCCTGATGTATGTGGCACTTGGCATCTTTGTCATAGGAATCGGTGCGCGAGGTCTGATCGCTTTTGGTAAGTACGCTTGGGAAAACGGCTTTGGTATCATGGATAAAAGTCCAAGAAAGTCCAAAGGGTCTACCGAGGAACGAGAGCATTACATTGAAAAGGGCATGACAGCGAGTGCCAGAGTCCTGCTTCTTTTTTCCGGCGTCGTACATGGGATCTTTGTATCCGGCGGACCTTTGATCATCACCTATTTGTCCAACCACACCAAAAGTAAGGAAGAATTTCGCAGGACAGTGTCAGCGGTCTGGATCATCTTAAACAGCATGATCCTTGTCAGTGACATCATGGCGGGCTATTATACCATGAACACCATACGGATCCAGGCAATCTCTGTGCCGTTTTTGTTCGGCGGTATGTTTTTGGGCGGTATTTTGTTTAAGCGGATGAGCCAGACGGTCTTTACCGTGCTGACCTATATTTTGCTCTGTATTGCCGGTATCAGTCTTTTGTGTAAGTGATCTTTCTTGGAGTCATGTTGACAAAAGCAAATCAATATAAAAAATGTGCATCATTTATGCACGAAAAGGAGTTATAGCAAGATGAAAAAAGAATTTCAGATAGCATATGTACCGATCGGTGTGCCGACCTTTCATTTGGAAAGCGCACAGAAGGAATTTGATAAATCGGTTGCTCTGATTAAGAGCCTGACGGATGCCTGTGTCTTTCCAAAGGAGATGCTCTTATCCATTGACCTTTTGGATGCATTTTTGGAAGAGTGCCAGCCGGATCTTGTGATCTTACAGAATATTACCTTCGCCAATGCAGCCTATGCAAGCGAAGTATTGAAGAAACTGGATTGCCCGATCCTTCTTTGGACTCTGCGTGAGCCGGTCATTGATGGCGGCAGACTCCGCTTGAATTCTCTGACAGGTGCCTACTCTGCGGCAAATGCCATCAAGGCTTTCCGCAAGGAGCCGCTCAACTATATCTTTGGCTCACCGGAAGAGGAAGAAGTCAAGGCAAAAGTCGGTGCAACCATACGCGCAGCAAAATTAAAATACGATATGCGTCATCTGACCGTGGCAGCAGTCGGACATACACCGCAGGGCTTTGGCTTTGGACGCGCATTGGATCTGGAAATGATGGAAAACTTTGGCGCAACTTTAGAATCGATCGAAGCAAGAGAGTTGATCGACATTGCCAAGGGCTATAGTGATGAGGATATAAAAGACTATCTGGCAGATGCAGGAGAGCGTATGTGTGGTCTGGAAAATACACCGGAGCAGAACCGCAAGGATTTTGCCAGACTCTATCGTGCTTACAAAGAATATGTGACAGACCATCATGTAGGGGCATTGGCATCCCGCTGCTGGCCGGACTTCTTTACCGCATTTGGGACACCGGTCTGTGCCGTGCTTGCCATGTTAAATGACCTTGGTGTGGCAGCAAGTTGTGAGGCAGATACTTACGGAGCACTTTCCATGTATCTTGGTATGCAGTTGACCAAACAGGCGACTTTCTTTGGTGATCCGGTTTCCATGGATGAGACAGAAAACACCATTACTTTCTGGCATTGTGGAACGGCTGCCTGCTCTTTGGCAAGAGAGGATACCGGGGCAAAGGTAGATGTGCACTGTAACCGAAAGATCGGTCCGACCCTTGACTTTGGCTGCAAGCCATGTGAGGAGGTTACGATCTTCCGTATCGGCAAGGACAGCGAGGGCAAGTTCCGCTTCTTTATTGCAAGCGGTCAGGCACTGGATAAGCCAAAGCAGTTCAACGGTACTTCGGTTGTGGTAAAGACCAATGCAGATGCCAAGACCATCGTTTATGAAAGTGTTGAGGCGGGATGGGAGCCACATTTTGTGGTTGCCTATGGAAATGTAGCGGCAGAACTTGAAATTTTGGCAGGAATGCTTAATATGGAAGTACAGAAATATTAAAAAGTAGTGGAACAGAACTTGCCTGGGAGGGCAGGTCTGTTTTGCTATCACGGAAAGGCGAGACTATGATTCGACATACCGGGGCAAATATGGAGACGGTGCGCAGACGTAATCGCGCGGCTATTTTAAAATATATCAATGACCATGGTCCGGCATCCCGCAAGGATCTGGCAGATGTGCTGGGGCTTACGCCTGCGGCTGTGACCCAGATCTGCGCGGATCTTTTTGCCGAGGGGATCCTGGTGGAAACCGGAGTCAATGTCAAGAGCAGCGGTGCGGGGCGTAAGAAGGTCCTCTTGGATATCAATTATGAGGCATCTTATGTCTGTGCCATGACGATCGAGCCGGAATATACGATGGTGGCGATCGCTGATCTGCGCGGTCAGGTCACAGCAAAAAAGCGCTGCAAGACAAATACTTCGATCACACCGCAAGCCTATCTGGACAAGTTGAGCCAGACTGCGGACAAACTCTTACAGGAGTGTCTGACCGGAGACCGCAAATTGGTTGCCATTGGCGTGGGTATCACGGGTCTTGTGGACAAGACGACCGGCAGCAGTATCAAGGCATACGGTATCTGGGATGAGGAAGTCCCAATCGCGGAAATCTTAGGACAGCATTTTTCGGTACCGGTCTATGTGGAAAACAATGTCAATGCCTTTGCCATGGCAGAACTTTTGTATGGCACGGGCAAGGAACATGACAATCTTATGGTCATCAAATGGGGACCCGGTGTTGGTTGTGCCATTATCATCGATCAGGAGATCTATGAGGGACGGCATGCCAAGGCCGCAGAGTTGGGACATTTTATCGTTGAAAAAGATGGGCAACTCTGTAAATGTGGCAGGCGCGGTTGTTTGGAAACAAAAGTTTCCTATGCGGCACTTTGCAAGATCGCACCTTTTGCCGAGGATGCCTTTGGCGAGACTTTCTGTAAAAATCTGGGAAGTCCTATCGGCAGGCAGTTTGTGGATGCACTGGATCTCTTTGCCAGAAGTATTGTCAATTCAGCGACTATCATGGCGCCCAACCGTATCATTTTGACCGGCAGCCTATTTGAAAGCTCGGAGGTGCGAAAGGCACTGATCCAGGCATGTGCATCCTATGATGCAAGTCTGGGGACAAACCGTGTGATCTACTCCGAATTGGCAGGAAAAGAGAACTATATCGGTCCGGTCGCCATCTGCGCAAAAATGCTTTTGTATTCTTAGTTTTAGAAATGTAAATTGAACAGAATAAAGGAAAAATCCCTTGCATACAATGTAAAAACAAGTATTGCAGGGGATTTTTTTGAAACCATATATTGAAAAACGGGCAGTTGAAATTGGTACATACATTGTGGAAAAGAGTGCGACCGTAAGGCAGGCGGCAAAGAATTTTGGCGTGAGTAAATCGACGGTACATAAGGACGTTGCGGAACGTTTGCCGCAGATCGATGTGGAACTTGCAAAAGAGGCAAGAAGCGTCTTAGATGTCAATAAATCAGAGCGGCATATCCGCGGTGGCATGGCTACCAGAAAAAAGTATGCACATATCCATTGACTTTCCACGCAGGATAAACTAAGATTTTTAGAAGAGTAAACGAACCGATAAACGGTATTTGAGGAGGAACAAATGGAGAACGTTACTATTATGGATCATCCGCTGATCCAGCATAAAATTTCAAGACTTCGTGACAAGACAACAGGAACAAATGAGTTCCGTACCTTGGTCAGTGAGATCGCTATGTTGATGGGGTTTGAGGCGCTGCGTGATCTTCCGACCGAACTGGTAGAGATCGAGACACCGATCGAGACGACCAAGCAGCCAATGATCGCCGGTAAGAAGATGGCGATCGTACCGATCCTGCGTGCCGGACTTGGTATGGTAGATGGTGTGCTGAACCTGGTGCCATCTGCAAAGATCGGACATATCGGCTTGTATCGTGACCCGGAGACTCATGAGCCGCATGAATATTACTGCAAGTTGCCGGAACCGATCGATCAGAGAACTATTTTGGTAGTAGATCCAATGCTTGCAACCGGTGGATCCGGTGCAGATGCTATTACCATGATCAAGCAGCATGGTGGCAAGAACATCAAGTTTATGTGTATCATTGCGGCACCGGAAGGTCTGGAGAGACTGCACAAGGAACATCCGGATGTGCAGATCTATGTTGGTGCCTTGGATCGTCAGTTGAATGAGAATGCTTATATCTGTCCGGGACTCGGAGATGCCGGGGACCGTATTTTTGGAACCAAGTAATCAAAGATCAGATGTCAAGGGGATGCTCTTTTATAGGGGCATCCTCTTATCTTATGACGTTTAGCAAAGGAAAAAATATGGGAAAAAATATTGTTTTGATCGGTATGCCGGGCGTGGGAAAAAGTACCTCCGGCGTTATTCTTGCAAAGGTTATGAATTATGATTTTCTGGATTCTGATCTTGTCATCCAGCATCAGACCGGAAAGTTATTAAAGGAGATCATCAGGGAAGAAGGCATTGATGGCTTCAACGCTGTGGAAAATCGGATCAATGCGGGCATTGACGTCGAAAACACGGTGATCGCGACCGGCGGCAGTGTCATCTTTGGTGCGGATGCCATGGCACATTTTAAAGAGATC
>CAVLBP010000017.1:0-4126 GCA_963661325.1 bacterium | reverse complement strand
GGGTCATTGTCTATCTGCGGATCAGTTATGATCTTTTGGACGAGCGTCTGGGTGATCTGGATGAGCGCGGTGTTGTACATAAAGAGGGACAGACCCTGCGGGATATTTATAATGAGCGCACGGCTTTGTATGAAAAGTATGCGGATGTTACGGTGGATCTTGACGGCAAGGATGTAGCTGGCACGGTGGATGCAGTGGTGGCAGAGTTAGAGGGAAGATTGGGTTAGAAAAAGAGACATGAGCAGATTATTAGTTTTACAGATAACCATGCTCCTGCTGATCTTGGTGGGAGCACTTGTCAAAAAAATTGGAATTATAAGCAGGGAAGGACAGAAGAACATCAATGATCTGGTGATCTATCTGGTACTTCCCTGCAATATCGTCAAATCCTTTATGATCGACTGCGACGGAAATACATTTCTGCAATTTGCGGAGGTTCTGCTTATTTCCATTGCAATCCAGGTGGTCAGTGTGATCTTAGGGAATATCTTATATGGCAAAAGGGAAGTCGGACACCGCATGAGCCTGCAATATGGCGTGATCTGCTCCAATGCGGGATTTCTGGGAAATCCGGTCGCTGAGGGCGTTTTCGGATCGATCGGGCTTGCCATGGCATCCATTTTCCTGATCCCTATGCGTATTATGATGTGGTCGTCCGGGATTGCCATTTTTACCCAGTCAAAGGATTGGAAAGCCACTTTAAAAAAGGTAGTGACCCATCCGTGTATCATTGCCTGCTTTATCGGTTTGATCCTGATTTTGACACAATATACGCCACCTGCGGTCATCACCAATACGATCGGCACGATCGGAAATTGCAATACGGCGCTTTCCATGATGGTCATCGGCATGATCCTGGCAGAAGCGGACTGGAAATCTATTTTTGATTGGGAAGTGCTGCGGTATTCCATCCTTCGTCTGGTGCTGATGCCGCTGGCTTTGTACGTCGTCTGTCTGCTCATAAAACTGCCGTCTCTGGTGACAGGTGTCTGCGTACTCCTGACTGCCATGCCGGCGGGGGCAACGACCAGTATTCTGGCATCCAAGTATGGCTGTGACGAGATCTTTGCCACAAAACTGGTA
Organism: bacterium; assembly: GCA_963661325.1. Lineage (GTDB taxonomy): Bacteria > Bacillota > Clostridia > Lachnospirales > Lachnospiraceae > Pararoseburia. Next base: position 3,043 of record CAVLBP010000017.1, on the reverse strand, counting down.
GTGGCATCCACTATTTTATCCATGATCACGATCCCGGTATGGAGCACCATTCTGACCATGTAGGGATAGGAATACAAAAAAATACAATGTATGAGCAAAAAAAGATTGTAGAATGGAGATAATTCCGCTATACTTTCTTTAGTTAAGGATATCTGCGAGGGTGCATATGTCATCTCGCAGATTTTTTGCGGAAAGAGACCTTTTCGCAGAGGAACAACAAATCAGTACAAAGGAGTTATGTGATGAATCAAAAAGGAGCAATCAAAGATGCCCGCAGTCTTGGAACACCAAAGATGTTACTGTTGGGTTTGCAGCACATGTTCGCCATGTTTGGCGCAACGATCTTAGTTCCCATCCTCGTAAATGATTATTTTGAGGGTCAGGGACTTTCCGTTCAGGTTACATTGTTTTGTGCCGGTGTCGGTACACTCTTATTTCATTTGATCACCAAGCGTAAGGTACCTGCTTTCTTAGGATCTTCCTTCGCATTTCTGGGTGGATTTTCCATGGTAGCACAATTAGATAGTGGTATTTACGCCAATATGACTATGGGCGAAAAGTTACCATACGCTTGTGGCGGTATCGTGGTAGCAGGTCTTTTATATCTGGTATTTGCCCTGATCGTAAAACTGGTAGGTGTAAGAAAAGTTATGCGTTTGTTACCGCCGGTCGTAACCGGACCGATCATTATCAGTATCGGACTTTCCCTTGCATCTTCTGCTGTCAATAATGCACAGACCAACTGGATCATTGCAATCGTTGCATTTGCAGTGATCGTGATCTTCAATATCTGGGGCAAGGGTATGTTCAAGATCATTCCGATCCTTATGGGTATCGTGATCTCTTATATTTTTGCTTTGGTATTAAATGCCCTTGGTATGACAAATGCTGACGGAAGCGCGATCTTAGACTTCACTTCTGTAGCAAGCGCACATTGGGTACAGTGGCAGCCGTTTGTATGGTGCAAGTTTGATATTACAGCCATTCTTGTTATGGCACCGATCGCACTTGCGACTATGATGGAGCATATCGGTGATATTACAGCGATCTCTGCAACGGTAGATGAGAATTTCGTAGAAGATCCGGGACTTCACAGAACCTTGATCGGTGATGGTCTTGCAACTGCATTTGCCGGAGCCATCGGTGGTCCTGCAAATACAACTTATGGCGAAAACACCGGTGTATTGGAACTGTCAAAGGTACATGATCCTAAGGTTATCCGCATTGCAGCCGTATATGCGATCATCCTTAGTTTTTCGCCGAAGTTTGCAGCAGTGATCGGTTCTATGCCATCTTCCATTATCGGTGGTGTAAGTTTCATCCTTTATGGTATGATCTCTGCTATCGGTGTCCGTAATGTGGTTGAGAACAAGGTAGACTTCACAAAGTCAAGAAACCTGATCATTGCAGCCGTTATCCTTGTCAGCGCACTTGGATTTACAGATGGTTTCACATTCACGATCGCAGGAACAAGCATTACACTGACTTCTCTTGCTATCGCAGCCATCTTAGGAATTTTCCTGAATGCAATTTTGCCGGGGAAGGATTATGAATTTGTGACAAGCACAAAGAAAGAAGACTAAGCGTAATAATCGATGTTGTTTGCCATGCGCTTGGCATAGGTCGTCAACTGTTTCATGAATTTGGAGTCTTTGTTTAAAAGGCTCTTGAAACGGCTGCCACTGATGTTTTCAACGGCGGAAGAACTGAGGGTCAGATAACCCGACGAATTTTTCTTGATGCCGATGTTTTCCAAATCCTTGGAATACTTGCTGGCAAGATTTTTCAGATTCTTGTAAGTGGAGGTCGCATAGGAATTGGTCGAGGATTTGGCGGAATCCATGGTGTAATTGTAAGTATCGATAAAGGCGCGTACATGAGAAGAAATATCGTCCTTATCGGCATTTTCAAAGTCGAAATCATCCAGTTTCTGGACCGCGCGGCGAAGCGCCTGTGCATCTACATAATTTAACTGATTGGTCGTAGCGGAAGATCGCGTACTTTTGGTCGTAAAAGCGCGGTAGGTCGCGTAATAACTGCGCAGGGTGATGTTGTTTGCTACAGAAAATCCACTCATGACGGCTCCTTTCTTTAAAAATTATGGTAGGGCAAGCGGTAAAATTTTGACAATTACCGATTTCTATATATTTTATATCGGAAATTCTGTCGGAAAAATGACCTTTGAACTTGTTATTTTTTATAGGCTCTAATATAATGAAACGAGATTAATTTGTACCTGGTACAAAAAGAAACGGAGGACAAGCATGGAGCAGGAAAAGGTCATAGTCATTGACTTTGGCGGACAATACAACCAGTTGGTTGCCCGCAGGGTCAGAGAATGCAATGTTTATTGTGAGATCTATTCTTATAAAACAGATATTGAAAAGATTAAAGAAATGAATCCCAAGGGGATCATTTTAACAGGAGGTCCAAACAGTTGTTATGAGCCGGATTCACCGACTTATACCAAGGAATTGTTTGAACTGGGAATCCCGGTATTGGGACTTTGCTATGGCGCGCAGTTGATGATGCACGTATTAGGCGGCAAGGTCGAGAAGGCACCGGTCAGAGAATACGGTAAGACCGAGGTGTTCGTAAAGCAGGATTCCCCATTGTTTGCAGGTGTATCTGCAACAACGATCTGCTGGATGAGCCATTTTGATTACATTTCAAAGCCGGCAGAGGGATTCCGCATTTGTGCACATACGGCGGATTGCCCGGTAGCAGCGGCAGAGAATCAGGAAAAGAATTTATATGCGATCCAGTTCCACCCGGAAGTATTGCATACGGTTGAGGGAACCAAGATGCTGCACAACTTTGTACGCGGTGTCTGCGGATGTGCCGGAACATGGCGCATGGATTCCTTTGTAGAAAATGCAATCAAGGATGTAAGAGAAAAGGTAGGAGACGGCAAGGTGCTTCTGGCACTGTCCGGCGGTGTGGATTCTTCCGTACTGGCTGCTTTGCTTGCAAAGGCGATCGGACCACAGCTTACCTGTGTATTTGTAGATCATGGTCTGCTTCGTAAGAACGAGGGAGACGA
>CAVLBP010000016.1:0-28146 GCA_963661325.1 bacterium | reverse complement strand
GTCCGAGTCTTGGCAGTTCATCGGTAGAAGCGGCATTGAAAAAACTGGTAGCAGACGGAACACTTGCAAAAATGGGCGCAGGCAGAAAAACTCATTATGTTAGAAGTGATGTTTTTAAGACAATCTAAACAAGAGCAAAGGAGGAGAAAGAGATTATGGCTGAATTGGAAGCAATGATTGAAAAGAAACTGATTGATCAACTGGTATATGGGGATTCGCAATGGACATATCGACCGGATTTAAAAACAGAGGATGACTTGTGGGAGAATTTTAAATATATTCTCGAACAAAATAATAAAGATAGACTCAATGGACAATCTTTATCGGAGGCAGAGTTTGAACAGGTTAAGAACCAGTTGCAGTTTTCCTCTTTCTATAAAGCAGGAGAATGGCTTGTAGGCGAAAATGGCAAAGTGCAGGTGCATGTGCAAAGAGATACGGAGCAGTTGCATCTTGTTGTGATGAATCATGAGCATATTGCAGGTGGAAGTAGCGTGTATGAGGTCATCAATCAATATAGTGCGATGGCAAAGGATGTAGGGGTTACAGGAGATCCGATCAGAGACAGGCGTTTTGATGTCACATTACTGATCAATGGATTGCCAATGATCCATATTGAATTGAAAAATAAGCAACACTCATACATGGATGCATTTTGGCAGATCAAAAAGTACATTGGCGAGGGAAAATTCACAGGGATTTTTTCGGCGGTGCAGATGTTCGTAGTCAGTAACGGTGTGGAGACAAAGTATTTCTCGGCAGCAAGTGATAATGAACTAAATCCTAAGTTTATAAGTGGCTGGTTGGATGAAAATAATAATCCGGTGCCGGACTATCTGGAATTCGCAAACAGTCTGCTTCGTATTCCGCAGGCGCATGAAATGATCGCGCGTTATACAGTCTTGGATGAAGATGCAAAGCGGCTCATACTTTTGCGACCATATCAGATTCATGCCATAGAAGCTATTCGGGAAGCATCAAAGGTTGGAAAGTCTGGTTATGTGTGGCACACGACAGGATCTGGGAAGACTCTGACTTCTTATAAGGCGACCAGAAATCTTTTGATGGACATTCCGTCGATTGATAAGGCAATCTTTTTGATCGACCGGAAAGATTTGGATACACAGACTACTATGGCATTTCAGGCATATGCCAATAATGATCTGATCGATGTAAACGAAACAGATAATGTAAATGATCTGAAGCGTAAGTTGAAATCGGCGGATCGTCAAGTGATTGTTACAACGATACAGAAAATGCAACGTTTAGTCACAAAGCGCCTAGAAGAGGGATCTGCTGATTATCAGAAGATCAAAAATCTTCGTATTGCTTTTGTGGTAGATGAATGTCATAGAGCAGTAACGCCGGGAACAAAGCGTGAATTGGAGCGATTTTTTGCAAAATCTTTGTGGTATGGATTTACGGGAACACCGAGATTTGTGGAAAATCCATATCCACAGTTGGGAGATTTGCCACGTACTACAGAGGATCTATACGGAGAACAGTTGCACAAATATACCATCCAAAATGCGATTCATGATAATGCAGTATTGGGCTTTCAGGTGGAACATAATGGGTCAAAGAATATTGTAGACGAGACGGACAGTAAAATTTATGAAACAGATGCACATATGTTAAAAGTTTTGGATGTTATTCTAAATAGATCTTATCATAAGTTAGGTTTTCAAAATGGCAAGGGAAAGACGTATGAGGGACTTTTGACAACAAGTTCCATTCAACAGGCGCAAAGATACTATGAACTTTTGGCACAAGTGAAAAATGGACAAACAGATCTGGTTATTGATGAGAAAATCAAGCGAGTGCTTCCGGACTTTCCTAAGTTCGCAATTACATATTCTGTGACGGAAAATGAAGAAGGATCTCAGGTAAATCAACAAAAAATGCAAGAATCATTGGATGATTATAACCGTATGTTTGGAACGAAGTATGATCTGTCACAAATCCAGAGTTATAATGGAAACTTAAACAAGCGGTTGGCTAGGAAAGATGCAAAATACAAGAGCAGAAGCGAACAATTGGATCTGGTAATTGTCGTGGATCGATTACTGACCGGATTTGATGCTCCATGTCTATCAACGATTTTTATCGACAGGCAACCGATGGGACCGCATGATTTGATACAGGCATTTTCCAGAACAAACCGTATTTTTGATAAGCAAAAAGCATATGGTCAGGTCGTAACATTTCAGGCTCCGGTCTTATTTAAGGAATGTGTGGATAATGCGGTCAAATTGTATTCGGCAGGTGGAACCCGAGAAGAGATTATGGTTGCAGATTGGGAAGACGTTGAAAAAGCCTTTCGTAAAGCACATACGGCTTTGCGTATCGCAGCAGAAAAACCATCGGATATTGCGGGAATGTCTGATAAAGAAAAGGAAGTATTCGCTAAGGTATTTCAGAATTTTGACAAGACATTTGCACAGTTGCAATCCTTTACAAGATATGAAGACAGTATGTTGGAGGGGTATGGGATTACAAAGGAAGAATATGACGATTATGCAGGTTACTATTTGAATATTATGGCTGAACTCAAGGAGAAAAGAGAAAAACTGCCACCCGATGATCCTACCGTTATGCCTGTGGATCCAGATTATGATTTGATGGCATATAGTAATACTAAGATTGATTATGAATACATCATCAATCTGATTCAAAATATTGTGAATGCGAATGTGGATGATAGCGATCTTTCGCCGGAGGAACGACAGAAACAATTCGATGAGATAAAACAATATATCGAAGAACTGCGTAAGGATAATGATAAGGTGGCAAATATCATGTCAAATCTGGTCGAAGAGATTCAGAAAGATGAAAAGCAGTACGAGGGGCAGTCGATTTCACATATTGTCGAGAGTATGAAAAATGAGTGTGTAGAGAATCTGATTCGGGATTTTTGTATTCGATGGAAAGCATCTGAAGATGATGTGATGTATGCGGCAAGGCATTACAGAAATGACCAGATACCAAACGAAACTGCCATACGTGAGACAGCAAATTATATAGAATACAAAAATGCAGAAGAAAGTGCATTGCGTAAATTTCAGTACTATAATAAATTGATAGCGGAGTTGAAAAAGATTTTGAAAGAGGAAATAATGCCACTTTCAGATCATTAGCAGGTGCCTTAGTCAGTATATCTGTTTTATATCAGCGTAAGTAGGACAATGGAGGAGACTTATGCTAAACGATATGACGAAAACGACGCTGTTTTATGATTATTATATGCAATGGATTGAAGTATATAAGCGGGATGCTATTCGCGAGGCAACGATGGCGAAATATCTCATGACCCAAAAGTGGGTACAGAGATTGGCACCAAACTTACAGGTGCAGGAATTGACAAGAACAGCGTATCAGAAATTACTGAACGATTATGCCAAAGAACATGAACGTCAGACAACGTTGGATTTTCATCACCAGTTAAAGGGAGCAATACTGGATGCAGTAGATGAGGGACTGATTGAAAGAGATCCAACGCGGAAAGCAATCATTAAGGGGAAGCAGCCGCGAGCAAAAAAGATAAAATATTTGAACCAGTTTGAATTGCATACGCTGATTGCGGATCTGGATATTAAAGATGAACCAAACTGGGATTGTTTTATTTTGCTGGTTGCAAAGACAGGAATGCGATTTTCGGAAGCACTTGCCATAACGCCTGCGGATTTTGATTTTGCGCGCCAGACACTTTCTATTAGCAAGACGTGGGATTATAAGGGGGATGGTGGATTTTTGCCAACAAAAAACAAGTCTTCTGTTAGAAAAATACAGATTGATTGGCAGATAGTGGTTAAGTTTTCGGAACTAATCAAAGGGATGCCGGAAGATGAACCTATTTTTGTGGGAGCAGACAAAATATATAATTCTACTGTGAATGAAGTTTTAACAAGGCATTGCAAAAACTGTGGAATTTCCATTATTTCGATTCATGGACTGCGCCATACCCATGCGTCGCTTCTATTATTTGCCGGTGTGTCCATCGCAAGCGTGGCTCGCAGATTAGGGCATGCTAGCATGACGACTACGCAAAAGACCTATCTGCATATTATTCAGGAATTGGAAAATAAGGATGTAGATTTGGTTATGAGAACTTTATCGGGATTGTAAAAAGATGTTTTAGTACTTACGCTGTATAAATAAAATGGCTGGCACTTTCGCGCCAGCCATTTTGCAACTTATTTATTCAAGTCGGCGATCATATAAAGCAACTTCTCGGAATCTTCCCATCCCAGACATGGGTCGGTGATGGACTTGCCATAGACCTGATGATCGGAAATCTTCTGGGAGCCTTCTTCCAGATAACTTTCTACCATGACACCCTTGACCAGTTTCTTGACATCGCTTGAGAACTGGCGGCTCATCATGACTTCACGGACAATACGGATCTGCTGCTTGAACTGTTTGTTTGAGTTGGAGTGGTTGGCATCCACGATCGCAGCCGGATTGACAAGATCCATAGAGGCATACATATCGGAAAGACGAACCAGATCCTCGTAATGGTAGTTCTGCACACAGTTGCCGTGTTTGCTGACAGCCCCGCGCAGGATCGTATGCGCCAAAGGGTTGCCGGTTGTACGCACTTCGCAACCGGAGAAGGTAAAGTGATGTGCATGCTGTGCAGCATATACAGAGTTGAGCATAACGGAGAAGTCACCACTGGTCGGATTCTTCATACCACTTGCCACATCAAAACCACTGACAGTCAGACGATGGTGCTGATCTTCTACGGAACGTGCACCGATGGCAACGTAGGAGAGCAGGTCTTCGACATAAGGCCAGTTCTCCGGGTAGAGCATCTCATCAGCACAGGTAAAACCACTCTCGCGGATAGCACGCAGATGCATTTTGCGCATGGCGATCAGACCTTCGACCATATCTGGTGCTTTGGTAGGATCCGGCTGGGAAGCAATGCCCTTGTAACCGGAACCGGTGGTTCTAGGCTTATTGGTATAGATACGGGGAACGATGAGTACGCGGTCTTTGATCTTTTCCTGCACGGAGGTCAGGCGGTTGACATACTCACAGACGGAGTCTTCGTTGTCTGCGGAGCATGGTCCGATGATGGCGAGCACGCGGTCATCCTTTCCTGTAATGATATCAGCAATCTGCTGATCTCTGTCAGCCTTTAAGGCCTTCATCTCCGGTGTGAGCGCGTATTCGCTTTTTATAGTATCCGGATCCGGCATCTTTTTTAAATATGAAAAACTCATGATAATCTCCATTCTGTCGCAGATTGCGACATAAATTTAACAAACAATATATTATAAGAAATTGTTGACTCTGTCAAACATTGGAACGCATCTTACATTGACTTTAGATTGTGATTTTGATAAAATAAACAAGATTTGTATCAGGTAGGCGTAGCGTAGCTGGATAACGCATCGGACTCCGACTCCGAAGATCGCTGGTTCGAATCCAGTCGTCTACATTCATAACACTATGTGTTGGGGAGGGTTTCATATTGGGAGGTGACAGCATTGAAGTTGAAAGAATTCTTTCAGAAAATGAAAATACAGATAGATAAGATTACGTCTTTTGTGAAAAAGAATGTGCGATATTTTGGCGCAGCAGCCGTCTTTGTGGCTATGGTACTTATCCTTGCCAGATGTACAGACGGTACGGCATCGGACAAGGATCCGATGGCAGGTGCATATCAGCAGTATGCGGAGAGCGACAATCAGGAGGTCAATGACCTGATCAGCAAATACTATGAGTATTATGCAGCAGGAGATACCGACTCCCTCAAACAGATCGCTACCCCGATCTCAGATGCAGAAGTCAGTTATATCCAGTTCTATAGTCAATATATTGAAAAGTACCAGAATTTAAAGGTCTACACCAAGCGCGGCTTGGACAAGGATTCTTATCTGTGTTCCGTATATTTGCAGATCAAGTTTGCCAATATTGATACACCGGCGGCAGGTTTGGATTTCTTCTATGTGCAGACCAAGGATGACGGCAGCCTCTATATCAACAATGTATATGGTTCCTTCAACCAGTCCAATGGCGAGTTTGATATGGATACCGATATTTCATCCCTGATCGCCACCTTTGAACAGCAGAGTGATGTACTTGCTTTGCAGGCTGAGGTACAGCAGGAATGCAACGAGGCTATGCTGGCAGATGAAAATCTGAACACCTTTGTCAACACGACCTTACAGGATGCTATCAAGCAGTGGGCAGCAGATTATAAGGCATCTGTAGCCAAGGCAGCAGAAGAAGCAGCGGCAGCCAAGGCAGCAGAGGAAGAAGCAGCAGCCAAGGCGGCAGAAGAAGCCAAGGCAGCAGAGGAGGCAGCGGCAGCCGAAGCGGCAGAAGCAGCCAATGCCAAGACCAAGGTCACCACAGACAAGATCAATGTGCGTGATGCGGCTTCGGAGGACGGCAATCTCTTAGGACAGTTGGCATCCGGTACACAGGTTACCTGGTATGCAGATGAAAATGGCTGGGCAAAGATTGATTACAATGGCACCAAGGCATATGTAAAGGCAGATTATCTGGCAGATGTATCCGGCGACAGCGCGCAGGATACGAGCCAGTCAACAGATAGCAGTGCAAATCTGACCCAGGGACAGGAGATCACACTTACCAATACGGTTAATGTCCGTGAGAGCATGAGTGAGACGGCATCCAAGGTAGCAGTTGCTTACGCAGGAGAGCAGGTCACTGTGATCGAGGCTTACGCAGATGGATGGACCAAGGTCAATTACAACGGCAAGCAGGGATACTGCAAGACAGAATACTTACAGTAAAAGCAGTTTTTATAATGTATCTTTAGGGGCAGTCCATATGGTCTGTCCCTTTCGTAGCCTTATAGGAATCGGATAGAAAGGAGACCCATGGCAGAAGAGGAGATCCGCCTAAATAAATATTTGAGCGAAGCAGGTATTTGCTCCAGAAGAGAAGCAGACCGCTGTATCGAGGCAGGCAAGGTCTTAGTCAACGGCAAGGTGGCTGGCATGGGACAAAAGGTTAAAATGTCCGATTGTGTGGAATACTGTGGACGAGAGGTCATAGGAAAGCCCAAGGATGTCCTGCTTTTATTCAACAAGCCTGTTGGCATTGTCTGTACGGCAGAAAAGCGGGAAAAACACAATGTGGTCGACTATATCGACTATCCGACCCGCCTGTATCCGGTAGGACGTCTGGATAAAAATTCCAGAGGACTCCTTCTGATGACCAATCAGGGAGATCTGGTCAATCAGATCATGCGTAGTCGTTACCATCATGAAAAAGAGTATATCGTACGCGTGGATCGTCCGATCGATGCGGCTTTTGTGGAACGGATGGCAGCAGGGGTCTATCTGTCAGAACTGAAGGTCACGACCAGACCCTGTAAAGTAGAAAAGTTATCCAAATTTACTTTTCGCATCATTTTGACCCAGGGACTCAACCGCCAGATCCGCCGCATGTGTATGGAATGCGGTTATCATGTGCGGGATCTGGAGCGTGTGCGCATTATGAATCTGACGCTGGATGGCATCGCGGAAGGGCAGTATCGTCCGATCACTGCGGCAGAATTTGCCGAGTTACAGAAATTACTTAGAGGTTGATATGGATATTAAGGAAGAAGTTAAAACATTACGGGAACAAATCGAATATCACAGCAATCGTTACTATAATATGGATGCACCGGAGATCACAGATTATGAGTATGATATGCTCATGCAGCGCCTAAAGCAGATCGAAAAAGAGCATCCGGAACTGATAGACGCATCTTCTCCGACACAAAAAGTCGGCGGCAGTGCCAAAAGAGAGGCTGGCGTATTGGTGCGTCACAATGTACCAATGCTGAGTTTGCAGGATGTCTTTTCCAAGGAAGAAGTCATGAACTTTGTGAAGGAGATGCAGGAAAAACTGGAAGATCCTGAGTTTGTCGTCGAGTACAAGATCGACGGACTTTCCATGTCATTGCGCTACGAAGAGGGCAAACTTGTGCTGGCAGAGACCAGAGGAGATGGCATCAACTTTGGGGAGGATGTTACGGCAAATGCCAAGGTGATTGAAGATGTAAAGACGACCTTAAAGGACGCACCGGACTATCTGGAGATCCGTGGAGAAGTCTATATGACGGAAGCCGCCTTTTCCCATGTGAATGAGACACAGGAATTGCTTGGTAAAAAGATCTTTGCCAATCCGAGAAATTGCGCGGCGGGCACCCTTCGGCAGTTGGACAGCAAGGTGGTAAAAGACCGCCATCTTTCTATGTTTATTTTTAATTTACAGCAATCGGTGGGGCGGGAATTTCTGACCCACACCGAGGCATACGAATATATGAAATCCCAGCACATCCCGGTCATCGAGGATTACCGGGTCTGTCACAGTGGTGAGGAAGTATGGGATGCCATCTGTGCTATCGGGGAGAACCGTGGCAATCTGGCATATGATATCGACGGAGCCGTGGTCAAGATCAACCGTTTCTCCGACCGCGAACTTTTAGGAAATACATCCAAAGTACCGCGTTGGGCGATCGCTTATAAGTACCCGCCGGAGGAAAAAGAGACCAAATTACTGGATATCGAATTATCGGTAGGGCGTACCGGACGCATTACACCGACAGCGATCTTTGAACCGATCCGCCTGTGCGGAACTTCGGTCAGTCGGGCAACCCTGCACAATCAGGATTTTATCAATGATCTGGATATCGGGATCGGCGATACCATTCTGGTCTATAAGTCAGGAGAGATCATCCCAAAGGTCAAAGAGGTACTGCATGACAAACGTCCGGCAGGGGTAAAGACTTTTGTTATCCCGGATAAGTGTCCGGTGTGCGGAGCACCGACTTATCGGGAAGAAAACACGGCAGACATTAAGTGCTCTTCTGCGACCTGTCCGGCACAACTGGAACGCCACATCATCAATTTTGTAGGGCGTGATGCCATGGATATCAAGGGATTTGGCACAGCCTATATTGAGGAACTTATCCATCAGGGCTATCTGCACGACATTGCGGATATCTATGGGCTCTATGAATACCGGGACGAATTGATCGAAAAGGGTATTCTGGGCAAAGAAAAAAATACGGATAAACTCCTTGGAGTGATCGAGGCATCCAAGGAAAATGATGCTTATCGTCTTTTGACGGGACTGGGCATACCGGGGATCGGCAAAGCGGCGGCAAAATCACTTTTGGACTATTTTGGTTCGATCGATGCAGTAGCAAAGGCAGGACCGGAAGAACTGGTCGAGGTCAATGATATTGGTGAGATCAGTGCAAAAGCCATCTATGCCTATTTTCGTGATCCGGTAAGTACGGGGATCTTAGAACGAATGCAAAAGCACGGTGTCAATATGGTGCGCCAAGAGGCAGCAGATAGTGACAATGTGCTTGCAGACCTTACATTTGTGATCACAGGAACACTCCCGAACATGGGAAGAAAGGAAGCTGCAGAACTGATCGAACGCCATGGCGGTAAGGTCAGCGGTTCTGTTTCCAAAAAGACAAACTATCTACTGGCTGGTGAGAATGCAGGAAGCAAACTGGATAAGGCGAACGCCTTAGGGGTCACCGTGCTTACAGAGGAAGAATTACTGGAAATGCTTCAGACCAAAGCCTAGAGAATAGAGATAGAAAGAGGGGGCAATTATGCCGATCAAAACACAGAGTGATCTGCCTGCAAAGGCGATCTTAGAGCGCGAAAATATATTTGTTATGGATGAGGAAAGGGCAATGCATCAGGACATCCGTCCAATTGAGATCGGGATCCTGAATCTGATGCCTTTAAAGGAAGATACGGAACTACAGATGCTGCGTTCCCTGTCAAATTCTCCGCTTCAGGTAGATATTACTTTTATTGCGGTGGAGAGCCATATTTCCAAAAATACGTCCATGAGCCATTTGAACAAGTTTTACCAGACCTTTGGTGACATCAAAGACCGGAATTTAGATGGCCTGATCATTACAGGTGCACCGGTGGAACTGCATGATTTTGAAGAAGTGGATTATTGGGATGAACTGGTCGAGATCATGGAGTGGTCAAAGACCCATGTGACCTGTACCTTTTATCAGTGCTGGGGTGCGCAGGCGGGGCTGTATTATCACTATGGCATCAAAAAGGAGATATTAGATCAAAAGATCTTTGGTGTCTACAGGCACAAGGTGCAAAACCGCAAGATCCCATTGGTACGCGGTTTTGATGATTATTTTATGGCACCACATTCCAGACACACCAGAATGGACGAGGATGCCATCCGAAACAATCCGGATCTGATCGTGCTGGCAGAGTCGGAAGATGCAGGTATCTTTTTGATCTTATCCAAGGATAACAGCCAGATCTTTTGCATGGGGCATCCGGAATATGATCGTCTGACCTTGGATAAAGAGTACAAGCGTGATCTGGAAAAAGGCATGGACATCCAGATGCCGGTCAACTATTATCCAAATGATGATGTAAACGAAAGACCGCTGTTACAATGGCGCTCCCATGCAAATTGCTTATATACCAATTATCTGGATTATTATGTCTACCAGATGACACCGTATGATCTGCATTGGCTGCCAAAGGACAAACGATAAAAGAATGTGCAAAAAACTTCCCAATTTACAGGAGGTCTGATATAATAATGCTAAGAATATGTTTAGGAGGCTACCGATATGGCAGAAGATAGAAAGAGTTTTGTTATCAAAGAGAACGAAAATGGTGGGGTCAATATCACAGACGAAGTAGTTGCAATCATCGCAGGACTTGCTGCTACAGAGGTGGAAGGTGTATCTTCCCTAGCTGGAAATCTGACCAATGAAGTGATCAGCAAGGCTGGGATGAACAAGTTATCCAAGGGTGTAAAGATCATCACAGAAGAAGAAAACAAAGTAACTGTACGTCTGGGAGTGAATATCTCTTATGGCTATGAGATTCCAAAGATCTGCCAGCAGGTACAGGATAAGGTCAAGAATGCGATCGAGAATATGGTCGGACTTGAGGTCATCAGTGTAGATATCAAGATTGCATCTGTAGCGGTTGCAGGGGAATAATTCTTTTGTTTTATCAAGGATTGCGCTATAATCAAGGGTGTCTGAAAAGACATCCTTTTTTACCATATTATCAATACATTGAGGGAGCGAAAAAGGTCTATGACAATGACAAGAAGACAAATACGAGAAGAGATATTTAAGATCATCTTTCAGGCGGATTTTCATGCAGAGGAAGATCTAGCTGAGCAGGTAGACCTGTTCTTACAGGATGAGAGTCAGGAGGAGCAGGAGACAGAAGAGTTTCCGGTCAAAAGCGATAAGGAATTAGAGCAGGAAAAATACATTGCCGATAAGAGCAGTGATATCTTTGCACATGTAGAGGAGATCGATGCGATCATCAATGAAGCAGTGGAGGGCTGGAAGACCAGCCGTATGGCAAAGGTCGACCTGTCTTTGATCCGTCTGGCGGTCTATGAGATCCGCTACGAGAAATTGCCAAAGGGCATTGCCATCAATGAAGCCGTAGAACTGGCAAAGACCTATGGTACAGACCAGTCGGCAGGATTTGTCAATGGAGTATTAGCAAGGATCCATGAATAAAAATATCTATGGTGTAGGGCAGGTCAACGCATATATCCAGCGGATGTTTGCAGAGGATTTCCTGCTTCGGGACATCCGGATCAAGGGAGAGGTTTCCAACTGCAAATATCATTCCAGCGGTCATATCTACTTTACTTTAAAGGATGCGGGTGGAGCGATCTCTGCCATTATGTTTCGTGGCAATCGCATCAAGGGGCTTCGCTTTCCTATGAAGGATGGAGATCAGGTCGTGGTCACCGGGTCTGTTTCCGTTTACGAAAAGGGCGGCACTTATCAGATCTATGCCAAAGAGATCACGTTGGATGGTGCGGGAGATCTGTATGTACGTTTTGAGCAGTTAAAAAAAGAACTGGAAGAGATGGGCATGTTTGCCGCAGAGTACAAAAAGCCCATCCCTCGTTTTTCACAGCGGATCGGTATTGTGACGGCACCGACCGGTGCAGCCGTGCGTGATATCATCCAGATTTCCAAAAGACGCAATCCTCATGTATCCATTGTCCTATATCCGGCTTTGGTACAGGGCGAGGGGGCTGTAGAGAGCATTATCTCCGGCATCATGGCACTGGATGCCATGGATTTAGACGTTTTGATCGTCGGCAGGGGCGGTGGTTCCATCGAAGACTTGTGGGCATTTAATGAAGAAGCCGTAGCCCGAGCCATGTTTAACTGTAATACCCCGGTCATTTCGGCGGTAGGACATGAGACCGATACGACGATCTGTGATTTCGTGGCAGATCTGCGTGCACCGACGCCATCGGCGGCAGCCGAATTGGCAGTTTTTTCTCATGAGGAGACTGTTGGTGCGTTGGCGTCTGCGCAGGTTCGTATGTACCAGTCCATGCAGATGCATCTGCAAAAGGACAGACAGACCTTAGAAGGACTAAAAAAACAGATGCTTCTTTTGAGTCCTATGGGGCGGCTCAATGAAAAGAGACAGTATGCCATGCATTTAGAAGACCGTTTGCAGCAATCTATGCGAAGAAAACTGGATAGTTTCGATGGGCGGATGCGTATACTGGCAGAACGCCTAGAAGGTATGTCGCCCCTGAAAAAACTGGCACAGGGCTATGCTTATGTAGCAGATGAAAGCGGACATTGCCTGTCTTCGGTGCAAGGTCTTACAGCCGGAGATCCAGTGCAGGTCTATGTGCGGGATGGCAGGATGCAGGCTGTCATAAAAGAAATCGATGAGGATGTAGCATGGAAGAAAAAGAATTGACCATAGAGCAGAGTTTTGCAGAAATTGAAGAAATCTTGAACAAGTTAGAGTCCAATGAAGTGACTTTGGAGGATTCTTTTTTGTTATATCAGTCAGGCATGCAGCAGATCAAGCACTGCAATGACCTGATGAATGCCGTAGAGCAAAAGGTACAGACCTTGAACAGTAGTGGTGAGTTAGAAACATTTGAAGAGGTGTAGGTATGGATATCAATAAGGAAATCGCCTATAAGGCAAGTGACGCAGACCGCATGATCTATCAGGTATTGCCTGTAGAAAAAGGTTATCAGAAGACGGTCATTCAGGCAATGAACTATAGCATATTGGCAGGAGGTAAGCGGATCCGTCCCATCCTCATGCTGGAGACTTACAAGTTATTCGGGGGGTCCAATAAGGCAATCGAATCTTTTGTGGCAGCAATTGAGTTGATCCACACATATTCCCTAGTGCATGACGATCTTCCGGCAATGGATGATGATGAACTGCGCCGTGGCAAACTGACGACACATGCCAAATATGGCGAAGCTATGGGTATTTTGGCAGGAGACGGCTTGCTCAATTATGCCTTTGAGGTTGCACTTGGCAGTTTGGATGAGGCGGAAGGAGCAGACAACAGTGCGATCATCCGTTCACTCAAGGTTCTGGCAAAAAAAGCCGGTATTTATGGTATGATCGGCGGTCAGGTCGTAGATGTGGAAGCCGAAAAACAATACGGCATTTCCAAGAACCGTCTGGACTTTATTTATGAGTTAAAGACAGGTGCCCTGATCGAGGCAGCTATGATGATCGGCGCCATTTTGGGTGGTGCGACCGATGAAGAAGTCGGAAAAATTGAAGAAGTTGCTAAAAAGATTGGACTTGCTTTCCAGATCCAGGATGATGTCTTGGATGTGGTCGGCGAGACAGAGACGATTGGCAAATCCGTAGGCAGTGACGAAAAGAACCAGAAAGCAACTTATGTTGTATTTGAAGGTTTAGAAAAAGCAAAGCAGGAAGTGGCAGATCTGACAGATGATGCGATCACAATTTTACAGGAACTTCCATACGAAAATCCATTTTTGACAGAACTTTTAAGATGGATGGTGCTTCGCGATAAGTAAAGGATGAGACTTATGGTGTTAGATAAGATACAAAAAGAAAATGATATTAAGAATTTGACACCGGCAGAGACAGATGTCTTACGACAGGAGATCCGTACTTTTTTGATCGAAAAGATCTCAGAACTTGGCGGACATTTGGCATCCAACTTAGGAACTGTGGAACTGACGATGGCATTGCATCTTTTTTTAGATTTTCCAAAAGATAAGATCGTGTGGGATGTGGGACACCAGTCTTATACCCACAAGATCCTGACCGGTCGAAAGGACGATTTTGACCACCTGCGTCAGTATGGCGGCATGAGTGGATTTCCGAAGCGGACAGAGAGTCCGTGTGATTCCTTTGATACCGGACACAGTTCTACATCCATTTCCGCAGGACTGGGTCTGGCATGGGCAAGAGAATTGCAGCACGAGGACTATAAGGTGGTCTCTGTGATCGGTGACGGAGCCTTGACGGGGGGGATGGCATATGAGGCGATGAACAATGCCGCTGCCCTCAAGAAGAATTTTATCATCGTATTAAATGATAACAATATGTCGATCTCAGAAAATGTCGGTGGGATGTCCAGACATTTGTCAAAACTGCGTACCAGTACGAATTATGTGGAATTAAAAGAGGGCGTGCAGTCTTCCTTGGAGAAGATCCCGGTCTATGGCGAGCGTATTGTTTCCGGCATCCGCAAGACCAAGAGCAGTATCAAGCAGATGGTGATCCCGGGCATGATCTTTGAAGATATGGGGATCATGTATTTAGGACCGGTGGATGGTCATGATATATCCGCTATGCTCAAAGTCTTTCAGGAGGCTTCGCAGGTACAGGGACCGGTCTTAGTGCATGTCCTTACCAAGAAAGGATATGGCTATCGTCCGGCAGAAAGACATCCGTCACGTTTTCACGGTACGGCAGCTTTTGATATTGAGACCGGTATCCCACTTTCCCATGGAAAGGCGACCTATACAGATGTATTTTCGACCGTTATGCGCAAGATGGGAGACCGGGATGACAAATTAGTAGCCATCACTGCAGCTATGGCAGACGGTTGTGGACTCAAGCGTTTTCACAATATGTTCCCGGATCGTTTCTTTGACGTAGGTATTGCGGAAGAACACGCTGTGACCTTTGCCGCTGCACTTGCAGCAGGCGGTATGCATCCGGTCTTTGCGGTCTATTCTTCCTTTTTACAGCGAGGATACGACCAGATCCTGCATGATGTCTGTATGCAAAATCTTCCGGTTGTCTTTGCCATTGACCGGGCAGGACTTGTCGGCAGTGATGGAGAGACTCATCAGGGCGTTTTTGATCTGTCTTATCTGACGGAAATGCCAAATATGACGGTCATGGCACCGAAAAATAAATGGGAACTTTCTGACATGTTAAAGTTTGCGATCGCCTATGATGCGCCGATCGCCCTGCGTTATCCGAGAGGAGAGGCATATGACGGCTTACAGGACTATCGTCAGCCGATTGTCTGCGGCAAGTGTGAGGAGATTACAGCGGGGCAGGATGTACTTTTGTTTGCCTTGGGCAGTATGGTAAAAACAGCCGAGGCTGTCTGCGGGCAGTTGAAGGAAAAAGGCATAGAAGCAAGTTTTGTCAATGCCAGATTTGCCAAGCCATTTGATGAGGCATATTTAAAGGAAGCCATGGCAAGACATTCTTTGATCGTTACCCTGGAGGAAAATGTTGCCTTGGGCGGCTTTGGTGAGCATGTGGCATGTTTCCTTAGGCAGGAAGGCTATCAGGGACAGATCCTTTCTATCGCGATCGGAGATCATTTTGTGGAACATGGCAATGTGGCAGTCTTGCAAAAAGAATTAGGGATCGATGCCGATGGTATCACGCGTCAGATCCTAGAAAAATTATAGGATAGATAAGTATGAAAGAACGTTTGGATGTTTTGCTGGTACAAAAGGGACTTGCCCCTTCCAGAGAAAAGGCAAAGACCATGATCATGGAGGGCAATGTCTTTGTAGACAACCAGAGAGAAGATAAGGCGGGCACCTTTTTTGGTCCGTCTGTGAATATTGAGATCCATGGCAATACCCTGCGCTATGTCAGTCGAGGCGGACTGAAACTGGAAAAGGCGATGGCACAGTTTGGCATTAGCTTAGATGATAAGGTCTGCATGGATATCGGGGCATCGACCGGTGGATTTACCGATTGTATGCTACAAAACGGAGCAAAAAAGGTCTATGCCGTGGATGTAGGATACGGACAGTTTGCCTGGAAACTGCGGCAGGATCCGCGGGTGGTTTGTATGGAAAAGACTAACATCCGCTATGTGACACCGGAGGATATCGGAGATGCTTTGGATTTTGCTTCTGTGGATGTGTCTTTTATTTCCCTGACCAAGGTCTTAGGACCGGCAAAGGAACTTTTAAAAGACGGCGGACAGATGGTATGTCTCATCAAACCGCAGTTTGAAGCGGGCAAGGACAAGGTCGGCAAAAAAGGCGTGGTAAGGGATCCGGCGGTACATATCGAGGTGATCGAGCGTGTGATCTTATTTGCAGAGTCGATCGGATTTAGAACCCTGCATCTGGATTATTCACCGATCAAGGGACCGGAAGGTAATATCGAGTATCTGGTGCATGTCGTAAAGGATGCCGAGGCAGAGAGTCAAGAAGTGATAGATGTGGGCGCAGTGGTAGCGGCAGCCCATGGAGAACTGGATAAATAGGCATGAAACATTTTTTTGTTGTAGCAAGAGAAGATAAAAAAGAAATCTTAGAATTTGTGCAAAAACTGACGGATTATATCGAAAAAAGGGGCGGAACCTGCTCCTATGGGATCAATCCGGATGATGCATTAGAAGCAGAACTGGCTGTGCCGGAGGACACACAGGGCATTTTGGTGGCCGGTGGTGACGGCACGGTGATCCGGGCGGCACAGAATATTTTTGGTAAAAATATCCCTATGATCGGGATCAACCGAGGTCATTTGGGATATCTATGTGATCTGGATGATGCATCCGTTTATGACGCCATTGATTCTATGATGGCTGGCGATTATAGTATTGAAGAACGTATGATGTTGTCCGGATATATGGTAGATGCGGCAGGCAATGCCGGCAAAGAGATCCAGGCACTCAATGACATTGTGCTTTGTTCGAGTGCAGGTCTGCAAGTCATGCATGTTGTGGTCTATGTCAATGGGCAGTATCTCTACGCTTATAATTGTGATGGGGTGATCTTTGCAACACCGACCGGATCGACGGCGTACAATCTTTCCGCCAATGGACCGATCGTCAATCCTATGACCAATCTCATCCTTCTGACACCGATCAATCCGCATACCCTAAATGCCAGAAGTATTGTTTTAGATCCCTATGATGAATTGGTGATCGAGATCGAATCGCGTCGGGAAGATGGGACAGAGGAAGCCGAGATCAGTTTTGACGGCAATCACAAGAGATTATTGCATCCGGGAGAAAAACTCGTCGTACATCGGGCGAAGGAGACCACAAAGATGATCCATCTGCGGGATGTGAGTTTCTTAGACCGCATCCGTACCAAGTTACAGGCGGATGATGATTGATGGAGTACAGATAGATTTGTTTGATACAGTATAAGAGGTAAGGACATGAAAGCAGAACGTCAGGCAAAGATCTTGGATCTGATCGTAAAAAAGGAGATAGGCACACAGGAAGAACTGACCATGGAATTGGAACGTGCCGGATTTGTGGCAACACAAGCCACGGTTTCCCGAGATATTCGAGAGATGAAACTGACAAAAGTAGCCATGAGCGATGGGAAACTCCGCTACGTGGCATATCGTAAGACCGAAGAGAAGATGGCGGAAAAATATATCCGCATTTTCCGGGATGGGTATGTGTCTATGGACAACGCACAGAATATTCTTGTCATCAAGACCGTTTCCGGTATGGCGATGGCAGTGGCAGCGGCACTCGATCATATGGAATTGCCGGAGATCGTGGGCAGTATTGCCGGGGATGATACGATCATGTGTGCGGTCCGCAGTGTAGACGATACCATTGTGATCATGAGTAGATTAAGGAAACTAGTTGAGAATAAAAATGCTTAAGAAGAGTGAAAGGAGCAAGTATGCTTGAAAATTTACACGTCAAAAACCTTGCACTCATCGAGGAGGAAGACATCACCTTCTTGGACGGACTGCATATCCTGTCCGGAGAGACCGGTGCCGGAAAGTCCATTATTTTAGGGGCGCTTGGCCTGGCACTTGGGGGAAAGGTGTCAAAAGACATGTTGCGGGATCCCGGTAAGGAAGCCTTGGTCGAGGCGGTCTTTCGCATCACCAGGGACTCGCAGAGAGAGCAGTTGGCAGCACTGGATATCGAGCCCTATGATGATGAGGTCATCCTCAGCCGCAAGATCACGGAGAGCCGCAGTGTGGCAAAGATCAATGGCGAGATGGTGCCGGCGATCAAGATGAAGCAGGTGGGGGATATCTTTTTGGATATCCATGGGCAGAATGACCATCAATCCCTGCTTCACAAGAAGAAGCACCTGGAAATGCTGGATGAGTATGCCAAAAATGAAGTGGGACCGCTCAAAGAGCGGATGCAGGCAGCCTATAAGTCCTATGCTGCCAAGCACCAGGAATGGAAGGAAGCCAACCAGTTGGATGGCGACAGGGAGCGCGAGATCTCTTTCTTAGAGTATGAGATCAAAGAGATCACCGAGGCAAATCTGGAGATTGGAGAAGATGCGCGCTTTGAAAATCAATATCGCAGATTATCCAACAGCAAACGGATCATGGAGGCACTTTCCGAGGCATACCAGCAGACCAGCGGCAGTGATGGGGCATCCGAACAGGTAGGAAGGGCTGTGCAGCGTCTGCATCAGATTCTGTCCTATGATGAAGCCTTAGAGCCTATGTTTGAAAGTTTAAATGACATCGACAGTCTGCTTTCTGATTTTAACCGTGACCTGTCACAGTATATGGCGGAGGCAGAGTTTGACGAGGAAATGTTTGCCCAGATCGACGGCAGACTCAATGAGATCAACCGCCTAAAGGACAAATATGGCGCGACCATTGAGGATATTCTGGCGGCAAAGCAGGAAAAGGAAGACCGCATGGAAAAACTCATGCACCATGAAGCCTATCTTGCCAAGTTGACGCAGGAATTAAATGATGCCAAAAAAGAGGCAGAAGATGCGGCATTTGCCCTATCCGGCATGCGCAAACGTTATGCAAAAGAACTTTCCGGCAAGGTGGAAGAAGCCCTGATGGATCTGAATTTTCTGGATGTGCATTTTTCCATGGAGTTTTTGCAGACAGATCATATCGGCGCAGACGGTTATGACGATGCACAGTTTATGATCCGCACCAATCCGGGTGAGCCGATCCGTCCGCTCAAGGATATTGCATCCGGCGGAGAGATGTCGCGTATTATGCTGGCAATCAAGACAGTGCTGGCAGAACATGACGATATTGATACTCTGATCTTTGATGAGATCGATGCAGGGATCAGTGGTCGTACGGCACAGGCAGTATCGGAAAAACTCCATCTGGTTGCAAAGGAACATCAGGTCATTTGTATCACGCATCTGCCACAGATCGCAGCCATGGCAGATCATCATTATCTGATCCAAAAAGATGTGGTGGGAAATGAGACAATATCTTCGATCGAAGCATTGTCTTATCACGACAGCATCAAGGAACTGGCGCGTATGCTTGGTGGAACAACCATCACGCAGACGGTTTTAGACAATGCCAAGGAGATGAAAGATCTGGCACAGGGCAAAAAAGATGTTTAAAATAAGGCAAAACTAACATACTAAAGGAAGGACGAAAGTCCTTCCTTTTTTCTTGGAGGTTTTACTTATGTTTGCATGGTATCAGAAAAATCGCAAAAAAACAGCAATAGCCTATGGCATTATTTATGTCATTGCCTGCTATTTTATGCTTTTATCCTATATTCCCAAAGAGGTTGTTTTACAAAAGGCGAGCGATAAGATCTCACTGGCTGCACCCGTCCGTGTGCAGGAAGCCCATACGGAGGAGACGGTACAGACCGAGCGGCGGAGCGATGCCAAGGGCATACAAAAGACCTATACCTGTAAATTGTTTGGACTGATCCCGATCGCGACCATGAGCGGGACCGTTGTTGGGGATCAGTCAGTGGATGCGGTGGGAAGACCGGTCGGCATTTATCTGCAAACCCAGGGAATCTACGTTGCCGGATTAAAAGAGATCCAGACAGCCTCCGGGGAAAAAGTATCTCCCTGTGCTTATATTTTGCAGGAGGGAGATTATATCACGGGACTGGATGGAAAGGAACTTTGTGACAAGGAGGACTTGCAGGAGGCGATAGAAGCGTCAAAAGGACAGGCTATGGTCTTGTCGGTCGTAAGGCATGGAGAAGAAATGGAAGTCAAAGTCTTTCCGCAGGAAACAGAGGACGGCTCATACAAGTTGGGTATCTGGGTCAAAGATGATGTGGCAGGGGTCGGAACACTGACTTATGTAAAGGAGGATGGCTCGTTTGGCGCATTGGGGCATGGTATCAGCGCGACATCGGGAAGTCAGGTGCTTAGCATGCAAGATGGTTATTTGTATGAGACCAGCATTACCGGGATCACGCCCAGCAGTATCGGTTCGCCGGGCGAGATCTCAGGTCTGATCCATTATGGCAGTGCCACGCGGCTGGGGGAGATCACGCGCAATTCCAACGTAGGTATTTACGGTAAGATGACCAGTGGGGCAAAGAATGCTTATGCAGGAAACTCCTATGCGGTCGCCTATAAACAGGAGATCAAGCGGGAGGGGGCGACCATTTTGTTTGGAGAGGGGGATGCAGTGAATGCCTATCAGATCATGATCGACCAGATCGACTACGAACCAAAGGAAAAGAATAAATCTTTTGTCTTTCATGTGACAGACGAAAAACTCATAGACCAGATGGGCGGGATCGTGCAGGGCATGAGCGGCTCACCTATTATTCAGGAGGGGCGGATCATTGGCGCAGTAACGCACGTTTTTATCAATGATCCTACAAAAGGATACGGCATTTTCATTGAGGAAATGCTATAGGATTTGTAAATATCATTTTTCGCGACTACTTTCGACAGCATACATACAAAATATGCTGAATAATGAGGAACGTAGATTTTGAAGAAAGTAGGAGGATGGTATGGACAAACTCAATGTGGCAATCGCAGATGATAATGATCTGATGCGTCAGTTGCTAGACACCATCGTACAGTCGGATGAAGAACTTTCAGTAGTTGGAACAGCAAAAGATGGGGAAGAAGCATATCAGATGATCAAGGAGAAGGAACCGGATGTCGTACTGCTTGATATTGTGATGCCAAAAATGGACGGACTGGGGGTTCTGGATAAAGTGCAGCGGGATACCAGCATCAAAAAGACGCCAAACTTTATCATGGTAAGTGCCGTCAATCAGCCACAGGTTACCGAGGATGCCTTTGCTCTTGGAGCAGATTATTATATTATGAAACCTTTTGATAAAGATACGATCATTCAGCGGATCAAAAAGACAAGAAGAACGCGTGCTTTCGTAGAACCCGGTTTTTACCAGAAAAAGACGGAAAAGCATACCGAGGCTGCCTTAGAGGCAGATGTGACAAATATCATTCATGAGATCGGAGTGCCGGCACATATCAAAGGCTATCAGTACTTAAGGGATGCGATCGTGATGTCGGTACAGGATATTGAGATGCTCAATTCCATTACGAAGGTCTTGTATCCGACGATCGCAAAGAAATATGATACGACGACGAGCCGCGTGGAGCGCGCCATCCGTCATGCGATCGAGGTGGCATGGAGCAGGGGCAGGATGGATACCATTGATGCACTGTTTGGCTATACCATCAATCATGGCAAGGGCAAGCCGACCAATTCGGAATTTATCGCTCTGATCACAGACAAGATCCGCCTGGACTACAAATTACGCTAGGCGGCAGGGACGTTCCTTTTGGACTTGGTATGGCGCAGTGCATCCTGTGCCCTGTCCGCCCTGCTGCCCTGCGCCAGCCCTAAGTCAAAAGGAATGCTCTCTCAATTTGCAAAAAGATAAAAAAATCGTTGCCAAAACAGAAAACTTTCGATATAATAATTTCGTTGCTCCGATAGCTCAGTTGGTAGAGCACTTCACTCGTAATGAAGGGGTCGTCAGTTCGAGTCTGATTCGGAGCTTTTTCCATTTGCGCATGTCTGAATCGGAGGGTTTATGACATACGAAATATTTAAAAAGGAATTGATTTCCTTACTTGAGGAGCGGATCGACGCGGATCAGGAAATTGATGTGCGACCTGTTCTCAAGAATAACGATCTATGGTTAGACGGACTGAGCATCCTTCAGTCATCCGTCAACATTTCCCCAACCATTTATTTACATACGTGTTATGAGATTTTTCAGGAGGGTTCGTCCCTGACGGAAATCGCAGACCAAATACTTGCCAGTTTTTCCGAGTATCGCTTGAAAGAAGATGTGGATCTATCATTTTTTACAGATTTTTCCAAAGTGCGGGAACATGTTATTTACAAACTGGTCAATATGGAAAAGAACAAAGAACTTTTGGCAGAAGTGCCATTTGTTCCTTATTTGGATCTGGCAGTGGTCTTTTGCTATTATCTTTCGGCGGACGAGATTTTTCCTGAGCAGGATGAGGCGAGCAATGCCTCTATACTGATCCGAAATGATATGTTAGATACCTGGCATATTACGCCCAAGGAACTCTTATCTTATGCCCGACGCAACACACCAAAGTTACTTGCGCCCAAGATGCATTCTTTTTCAGGACTGGTGGAATCCATGATGGAGGCGGCAGGGCAGAGTCTGCCGGAGATCGAGGACATGGAAGATCTGGCAGACTTTCAGATGTATGTGCTGACCAATGCCAACCAGTATTTTGGCGCGGCAGTCATGTTGTATCCGCAGATCATGAAAAAGTGCGCGGAGATGACGGAAAGTGATTTTGTTATCTTGCCGAGCAGTGTGCATGAGTTGATCCTCCTGCCTTATCAAAACCGCTTTGATCTGGAGGAAATGTCTGCCCTGGTGCGTCAGGTCAATGCTGCCTGTGTGATGCCGGAGGAAGTCCTTTCCGACCATGTATATTATTATGATCATGTCAACAATCGCGTCAGTTATTCCTGATGAGAAAAGGTGGTAGTTGACAATATGGCATATGTGCCATATGATAAGGGGGAAGCATGGTTGGTTTTACAGTAATAGCATATGAAAAGGAAAACGGCACAGTTCCGGTAGAAGAATTTCTTGATTCTGTGAATCCTAAAATGCGGGCAAAAATATATGGTTTATTAAAGATTTTACAGGAAAAAGGGAATGCGATTAGAGAACCATATAGTAAACATTTGGAATCTGGTATTTTTGAATTACGTTGTAAATTTGGTGGTGATATAACCAGAGTTTTATATTTCTTCTATTATGATGGGAAGATTGTATTGACAAATGGTTTTGTGAAGAAGACACAGAAAACACCCAAATGTGAGATACAACTTGCAAAAGATAGACGAGAGGATTTTATAGAAAGGATGCAAAAAAATGAGAACATTGGATGATATGCTTTCTAAACAGTTGCAGGATGAAGAATTCAAAAAAGAATATGAAGATATTCAGCCGGAAATGGATGTCATAAGGGCTATTGTAGATGCAAGGACTACATGTCACATGACGCAAGAGGAACTGGCACAGCGCACTGGTATTAATCAGGCAGATATTAGTAAATTGGAGAATGGAACAAGAAATCCGTCGGTCAATTTGTTAAAAAGGTTAGCTGCGGGCATGGATATGGTGCTTAAGATTGAATTTGTACCTAAACAAAAGGTGTAAGTTGGTATCTAATGAGAAAAGGTGGTAGTTGTTTCTTCTTTTAAAACTTGCTATAATGGGCTAAGTGAAAAGAACAGGAGAGGACACTTAAAATGACAAAAGCAATCAAAGTATTTAAAAATAAACCAATCATACCACTTGGCATCTTTTTGGCGGTGAACGTCGTATTGATCGTTGTAAGTTATGCGGTATTAAACATTCCGATCGTAGCGATCTGTTCGATCGCCATTTTGGAAGTGTTGCTTAGCGCGCTTTTAAACCGGATTCCGGTCTGGGTACATGGGCTTCTTGTGATCGCACAGATCGCGGCAGGATTCATCTTTGGCAGAGCCGTTTTTATGGTACTCATGGCAATCGTATATGTACTGGCTGTAGTAATTTTGTATCTTTGGACATCTGAGGAAGCATAGTACATGAAGCAGAACTATCAACGTCTTTTGGATCAAACGATTCTTCAATTGCAGGAGCAGGGCAGGGTGCCGAGGCTTCTTTTGCATGCCTGCTGTGCTCCTTGCAGTTCTTATGTCTTGGAGTATCTGTCCGCCTATTTTTCTATAACTGTATTCTATTACAATCCCAATATTTACCCGGATGAAGAATATAACAAACGCGTGGCGGAGCAAAAGGCTTTTATCGAACGTTTCCCGGCAAAGCATCCGATCTCTTTTGTGAAGGGAGACTTTGATAAGGAGCGCTTTTATGAGGTGACCAAGGGACTGGAGAACGAGCCGGAGGGCGGAAAGCGGTGCCAGCAGTGCTTTCGCCTTCGTTTGGAAGAGACGGCAAAACTGGCAAAAGAAATGCAGATGGACTATTTTACGACGACACTTTCCATCAGTCCTATGAAAAATGCACAGATGCTCAATGAAATCGGTGGAGCACTGGCAGACGACTATGGCATTTCGTATTTATATTCGGATTTTAAGAAGCGCGAAGGCTATAAGCGCAGCGTGGAATTATCAAAAGAGTATGGCATGTATCGGCAGGACTACTGCGGATGTGTGTTTTCATATCGTAGCAGACAGCAGGAAAAAGAGGAAAGGAATTAAGTATTATGGCACAGTTATGGGGTGGACGATTCACCAAGGCAACCGATCAGTTAGTATATGATTTCAACGCTTCCATCGGATTCGACCAGCGGTTTTTCGCGGAAGATATCATGGGGAGCAAGGCACATGTCAAGATGCTTGCAAAACAGGGTATCCTTACGGAAGAGGAAAGGGATGAGATCTTAGTCGGACTGGAAAGCATCGAAAAGGACGTGGCAGACGGCAAACTCGCCATCACATCCGAATACGAAGATATCCATAGTTTTGTAGAGGCAAATCTGATCGACCGTATCGGTGATCCGGGTAAAAAACTGCATACCGGACGCAGCAGAAACGATCAGGTGGCATTGGATATGCGCCTTTATACCAGAAGCCAGGTAGAGCATACCAAGGACTTACTCCATCATTTACTTGAGACCATTCTTTCCATTATGGAAGATAACACAGAGACGATCATGCCGGGCTTTACCCATTTGCAAAAGGCACAGCCGATCACGTTGGCACACCACATGGGTGCTTATTTTGAAATGTTTAAGCGTGACGTTTTGCGCTTATCCGATATTTACGAACGCATGAATTACTGTCCTTTGGGCTCCGGCGCATTGGCAGGTACGACCTATCCATTGGATCGTGATTATACGGCAGAATTGCTGGGATTTTACGGACCGACCGTCAATAGTATGGACGGCGTCAGTGACAGGGATTACCTGATCGAATATTTGAGTGCCATGTCTACCATCATGATGCATCTGAGCCGTTTTTCCGAAGAAGTCATTATCTGGAATTCCAACGAATATCGTTTTATTGAGATCGATGATGCCTATAGTACCGGAAGCAGTATCATGCCGCAGAAAAAGAACCCGGATATCGCGGAACTCGTACGTGGAAAGACCGGACGTGTCTACGGGGCGCTGATGGGACTGCTCACGACCATGAAGGGCATTCCACTTGCCTACAATAAGGATATGCAGGAAGATAAAGAAATGGCATTTGATGCGATGGATACGGTCAATGGCTGCATCCAACTCTTTGATGGCATGTTAGAGACTATGACCTTCCGCAAGGATGTCATGGAAAAGAGCGCCAGACATGGCTTTACCAATGCGACGGATGCCGCAGATTATCTGGTAGGAAAGGGCGTGCCGTTCCGGGATGCGCATGGCATTATCGGACGCGTGGTTCTCTATTGTATTGATAAGGGTATCGCGATCGATGATATGTCATTGGAGGAATTGAAAGAGTTCTCGGATGTTTTTGAAGAAGACATTTATGATGCCATTTCCATGTATACCTGTGTCAACAAGCGTCTGACGACGGGGGCACCGGGCAAGGAGGCGATGGAAACAGCCATTGCGTCTTACAAGGAATTTTTGAAAAAATAACCAAAAGAAATAAGGAAAAAGGCAGGCATTTGTGGAATTTGTGTAAAATCGGAAAAGTGCTTGCTTTTTTTTATGGAATAACGTAACATATTTTCCTAGAAAGACAGTTGTCTGCGTAGAGCGGACATATGAGAAGGAGAGCGTCATGAGCGAAAAATTAAAAGTTGGTATTTTAGGTGGAACAGGTATGGTTGGACAGAGATTTATCTCTCTGTTGGAAAATCATCCATGGTTTGAGGTGACTACGATCGCAGCCAGCCCAAGAAGTGCAGGCAAGCGTTATGAGGATGCCGTGGGTGGTCGTTGGAAGATGGACACACCAATGCCGGAAGCCGTAAAAGATATAGTGGTAAAGAATGTCAATGAAGTAGAAGATGTGGCAGCCGAGGTAGATTTCGTATTCTCTGCTGTTGATATGACAAAGGATGAGATCAAGGCGATCGAGGAAGCATATGCAAAGACAGAGACACCGGTCGTTTCCAATAACAGTGCACACAGATGGACACCGGATGTACCGATGGTCGTACCGGAGATCAACCCGGAACATATGCATGTGATCGAATATCAGAAGAAGAGACTGGGAACCAAGAGAGGATTTGTGGCAGTAAAGCCAAACTGTTCGATCCAGTCATACGCACCGGTACTTACCGCATGGAAAGAGTTTGAGCCGTATGAAGTAGTAGCGACAACTTATCAGGCAATTTCCGGTGCAGGAAAGACCTTCAAGGATTGGCCGGAGATGGAAGGAAATATCATTCCATACATCGGTGGCGAAGAAGAAAAGAGCGAAAAAGAGCCACTTCGTATCTGGGGTTATGTGGATGAAGAAAAGGGCGAGATCGTACCGGCAACCAGCCCGGTCATCACTTGTCAGTGTATCCGCGTTCCGGTATTAAATGGTCATACTGCAGCCGTATTTGTAAAGTTTAAGAAAAATCCTACCAAAGAGCAGTTGATCGAGGCATTGGAGAAGTTCTCAGGACTGCCACAGGAGTTAAATCTTCCGAGTGCGCCAAAGCAGTTTATCCGCTACATGGAAGAGGATAACCGTCCACAGGTTACACTGGATGTCAACTATGAAAATGGTATGGGTATCAACGTGGGACGTTTGCGTGAGGATACGGTATATGACTGGAAGTTTGTTGGACTTTCCCATAATACAGTCCGTGGTGCAGCAGGCGGCGCCGTTCTTTGTGCAGAACTCTTAAAGGCACAGGGATATATCACAAAGAAATAAATTGATCTGCATGGGACGGAGCCGGTTGGCTTCGTCCTTTTTTTCTTGTCAATTTCCTCTGGCAAAGATATAATAGAAATTGCGACTTGTTAAATGCAGATTTATGTATTTGAGATAAAAAGAAATGGGGACACATAGATGATCACACGAGCCACAGAGTACAAAAAATTAGAGGAATTATATAAAAAGAGCGGCAATCAGTTGTATATTTTGTATGGCAGAAGCGGTTGCGGTATGGAACTGCTCTTACAACTCTTTGCCAGAGATAAAAAGTGCTTTTATTATCATGCCAGAAATGCCTCCGCCGAGGAGCAGTTGCATCAGATGCAGAGAGAGATCGAAAAACAGTATGAGGTCAATCTGACCCGCGATTCCTATGATGAGTGCTTCAATCGTGTTAAGAGCGGGGATGCGTCAAAACTGGTCCTTGTGATCGATGCTTTCGACCGTATTGTAAAAAAAGACCCACATTTTATGGAAAGCATCTTAAAATTAAAGGCGCGCAGGCTTTATCCGGGACCGGTCATGATCCTGCTCTGTCATTCGTCCTTGGCGTGGGCGAATAAGGATATGGCATCCTGCCTAGGAGATGCTATGGCAAAGGTCGATGAGGTCATGAAATTGGATGACATGAGTTTTTTGGATGTCGTCCGTGCCTTTCCGGAGTATTCGGTGGCGCAGTGCGTAGAGACTTATGGTATCATCGGCGGCGTGCCGGATTATCTCAACCGCTGGAATGGGAAAAAGAGTATCAAGGAAAACATCTGCAATAATATCCTGCGACCGCATGGCTATCTGTTTGCTGAGGCAGAGGGATTTATCGGAAG